>VMTD01000047.1 GCA_013791785.1 Methanobacteriota archaeon | reverse complement strand
CAGGGCTGGAAGTTTACCCAGGGGGCCATGCACCTGATTTATCAAAGCCTGACAGCTTTGATTTCCTGTGCAATAGATTGGACGGCGCATGGCGGCCTATTTTTTGTTCAGATTCGTGTAATTGGTCAATTCATCTCAGGCCTGAACGCCTGAGGGTTCTTGACCATTATCACTAAAGGAGCTGGCGTTACCGCTTGAAGGTATTGCTAGCGGATTCGGCAAGAACAAGTTTAATCAGTCATAACATATTTATCCATTGAGAGTAATGCCCCAAGAGTGGTGGACATTTGATTAAAACATACATTGACGGTTTTGACGAGGCGCTGGGCGGCGGAATACCCGAAGGGCATACAGTACTCATATCAGGAACTCCCGGCACAATGAAATCCTCGATATGCCTGAATCTCCTGTACAAAAACCATATCAATGCGAAGAAGAAGAGCCTCTACATATCCCTGGAAGAGACCAAGGATAGCCTTCTCACCGGCATGGAAAAGCTCAGCATGCGAAATTTCAACGAAAATGACCTCTTCATAGTTGACCTGGCAAAGCTCAGAATGGAATACGACGAGGTTGACCAGATGCAGGACTGGCTCAGATTTGTAACCGAATACCTCACCAGGAGGGTGAAGGAGGACAGGATTGACATTGTGGCCATTGATTCACTAACGGCTCTTTACTCCCTCATCGAACTTGAGAAACCGCGCCAGCAACTGTTCCAGTTCTTCGGATTCCTAAAGAAGCTCGGCGTAACTTCGTTCCTCATTTCCGAGATGATACCCGGCAGCGAGGCCTTCGGGCCCTACAGAGAAGATTTTCTCGCAGACGGAAACATCATGCTGAAGCTTCATGAGGTAGGGGACACGGACATCCAGCTCAGGATTAGATGCGTCAAGATGAGGCACGTGAAACACGAAAGAACGAACTTCGTTCTGATGCACCGCGGGGACCGGTTCATGATAACGTCGGTACTGTCGGAGTAGGCGCCACACCGATTTTTTAACATGGTTCAGCGTTCGTTTCAAACATGCTACGTGAAGGATGAGGAAAAAGCATCCTGTGCAAGATCTGTGTAATGGGTTTCACCCGGCATGTAATGGCCGGGCGAGTACCTACCACCTCGCCCTCACAGGCGGGGCATGCTGAATGCAGAATGTCTTTGATTGCAGTCAAAATGCTTGCAACTGGTATCCTAATAGGATCCTCTAATCTTGTTCCTATCAACGACCAAGCCGTTGCTGGTAACGATGAGCAGATTCTTGCCGACACCGGCAACGTCGCCCTTCACGTCGGCGGCGACGGACTGGAGCTCCGCCGATATCCGCTTGATTGCCAGGTCATCATTGGCTATGGATGAATAATCTATCAGGAGAATGTGACCGTCATACAGATGTTTCGTGAGGTGCTTGAGGTCCTCGAACCTGTAAATCTCGGCAACCTTGACGGAGGCCCCCTGGTGCCCATCGGCGGTCTCATCGCTGAAATGCATTGAACCAAGGTCAATGTACTGCTGCTCTCCGGCCACGTGGCTCTGCTGTTTCTTGAATGTTGATTTCATTCCCATCGGTTGTGACGTCATTTAAACCATCCTTCCTGAATTGATATCAACCCAAATCGCCTATCCGAATATAAGTCTTTCCGAAGGAAGTTGCGGATTTTCTCCCGGAACCCGAAACGATGTCCTGTGTGCCTGTCAGAAATGGATAAATACATCCTACGTATCGGGCAGTACGGTGCCCATGCTGGAAAACCTAATTCAACTGATAGTGCTGTTCACGGTCATAATCGACCCATTGGCCAGCTTTGCTGTTTTCACCGTTGCAACGGACCCGATGAAGAGATCGGAGCGCAGAAAAACCGCCATGCTTGCCATCCTTGTAGCTGCTGTTCTATCCGGCCTGGTGCTATTTCTCGGAGAACGGTTGCTCGACCTGTTCAACACCGACATCGAATCATTCAAGGTGGCTGGCGGCATCATACTGCTTATTTTCGGCATCCAGATGTCTCTCGGACTCTCACTGTTCGACGTGGAGAAAAAGGAAGGTAACTCGTCAGCAGCCATTGCCTCTCTCATTGCCACACCGCTGCTCACCGGTCCCGCAACCATATCGACCATCATAATCGCATCCCACGATTACGGCGTCACGGACACCGGCCTGGCAATCGCCATTGTTCTCGGCCTGTCTGCGGTACTGCTGTTCCTTTCCGCCGACATCTCCAAGAAGATAGGAAAGATACCCATCCAGGTCCTTTCCACAATAATGGGGCTGATTACGCTGGCTTGGGGCATCATGTTTATCAGGGAAGGCCTCGGGTTCTAGAGTTCGTTCCTTCTGGAATCTTTCTGAATCACCCACAGACCCAGCAGCGCGAACCAGATGCCGCCCGGCACGAATGTCAGGGCCTCCGGTATGGCCACGCCGGCACCCCAGCCCACCGCAACATGATATGCCCAGCCGTAAATTCCTATGAAAGTAACAGCCAGGGCTGAGATTCCAAGGAACCGTGTCTTCCTTTTCAGGAGGAAGAATGGCCCCAGGACCAGCGTGGCAATGAGGAGCAGGACGAAAAAGGCAACGGAGAAATAAAAATGATGCGGGGAATAATCCTCTGTGAAGATGCCGATGCCAGTCAGCGAGATGCACGCCAGAAACATGATTAGCATGCCGGCCTTGCCGATGAGATTCTTGAAGCGAAGCATTGCACCGATTGCAAAAATCGCGCACATGATGCCGCACGCGATAAGAGAGATATTGAATATTGGCGCGACCGGATGAACGCCCAAGTCACTGATGGCGTTGTTCTGCCAGGTGAACCAGGACGAGAGCATGATTGATAGCCATATGGAGCCGAGGGCGTAAATCGGCCCGAGAACGGCGAGCCACCCGATTCTCCTGTTCATCAGCAATTCTCTCGCGGTCATGGAATCACCATGTGCGGTACTTCGACCTGAAAAAGTTCAGCGGAACGTTATCCGTCCCCTTCCAGGCTTCCACAACTTCACCAAAAAGGGCGTAGTGATCGCCCTGTTCAACCTGGTGGGTCTTGCGACACACGAAACCGGCCACGGAACCTGGTATAAGCGGTACTCCATGAGCGGCCATGAACGGCTCGATGGCCATGTGCTTGAATTTGTCCATCTTTCTGCCGCTCTTGGAACCGAAGAAATTCGATTCTTCCTCCTGGTCCTTCCCCAGCATGGAGACACCGAAGTATTCGACGTTCTCAAGCATGGCCCAGGTATGGCGTTTCGGGCTGATCGAGACGCACATTATCGGCGGCTTGATGGATATCTGGGTGACCCAAGCTGCGGTCATTCCGTTGAAATTTTTGCCGTCGTTCACCGTGATGATAGCAACAGGATGGGAAATGTGGCCCAGCGCGCTACCGGGAGAAAGGGGCTTGAAGCCGCTCATTCCATTGCCTCCGTAAGCACTTTCTTCAAATCGGGCGGAATAAGTTTTGATTTGCCTGTCTTGTCTGTGGTAACGTGAACGGTGTGGGCCCTGGCAATCACCTTCTCATCCTCCTTGCGCGACACCCGGTAATCGAACCTGATGCTCTTGTTCCCCACGTGGCTTATCCAGGTCTCCAGTATGAGTAATTCATCGTACCTTGCTGGCGACAGGTAATTGCATAGCGTCTCGGCAATCATGAGTATGGTGCCGGAACGCTCTATGTCAATGAGGGGCATGCCCAGGTCCCGCAAAAGCTCAACCCGACCTTCCTCCAGCCACCTGAAATAATTCACATTGTTCACGACGCCCATCTGGTCTATCTCGATGTACCGAACACGGATCTCGACGTGGCCTTTCATGAAAAGGAGTATGCGATTATGGGATAAAATGATTTCAGGTTTCCGGGAGCAATTTCATCACCCGCGCTGCCAGCTCCGGCAGCGCCCCTTCCACCTCGGGACTCAAGCCTTCCCCCATCTCCAGGCTGGCGGGCTGTATGGCTGCAATGAAAACCGCCTTCGGCAGGGTGCCCATCCTCCCAGCCAGTTCCAGCACCTTCAGGATATCCAGGTCATGGAGGGAATACCCTACTGTCTTGATGGATGTTACATCCTCAGGTTTAAAAACACGCACCTCGCCAGGCTTGCCGCCGAAGTCCACTGCATCGATTATGATGGCCTTATCCAGACCGTCAAACTGGTGCAACAGGGTCATGCCTCCGGTGGCGAGTTCGATAATGACCACTCCTTTCGGTAATGGGAATAAAAGCTCCAGTACCTTTACTCCTGCGCCATCGTCTGACATGAGAATGTTGCCAATGCCGATAACCGCTACTCTGTTCATGAATAAAATGAAAAGGGGAAGAGGTACTTTACCCCTTCCATTCTGTTTCTTCTACCGTTTCCACTTGACGTCCAGATAATGTGTGGAGCAGGATATGCACGGATCGTAGGCCCTCACTAGCATTTCCAAGAGTAGTTCTATCTCTTTCTCCGGTTTGTCAATAATGGTTGGCGCGAAAGCCTGGAAGTCCAGGTTGATATTGTTGTGGTTCTGGTTGGTCGGGATGATGCAGTTGGCCTTCGTGATTATTCCCTTATCATTGTAAGTGTAGTCATGGAATAAAATTCCTCTGGGAACATCCACTGCTCCGACGCCCCTGCCAGCTTTCACTTCGAACTTCGGTCTCTCATTGACATTCACACCCTTTTCCAGGAGCTTGTCTATCTGAGCCAGCGTATCCTCGATGCTGTGCACGATTTCAACCAATTGAGCGACATTGTTCATGAACGGATTGTGGTTGACTGGTTTCAGGCCGAACTTGCCAGCCCATTCTTTGGCCAGTGGTCCAAGTTTATCATAATTCAGGTTGAGCCTTGCCAGTGCGCCGACCATGTATGAGGCGCGCTTGTGCTTGGTGTATTTGGCTGTGGAATGCGGAACTACGAATTCATTGGTTATTTTCTCGTATTCAGCAACCGGCCAGCGTCCGCCATCGGTCGAACCGATGTCGCCGTCGTAAATTGCGTATTCATCATCTGCGGTGAGAGCGATGAACTCGGTTTCCCTTGTAAAGTTAGGAAGCTTGTGGGCATTGGCCAGGACAATCTCCGCAACTGCAACGACATCCGGAATGGCGTCAACCCATTTTTGCCTCATTTCTTTCAGCTGCTTCTCGGATGGGATATGACTGAATCCGCCGGGTATTAAACTTACTGGGTGTACTGTTCTGCCGCACATCAGGTTGGAGAATTCATTGCCCAGTCTGTGCAATCCGACAATCTTCAGGACAGCACCGGTGTGGGAACTTGCCAGCGGTACGACGCTCGGCGCGCCAAGAAGGTCAGGCGCTACCAGATATCCAACATGCAGAACGTGGCTCTGCAGGTTCTCAGCATGAATGGCCAGACGTCTCAATATCTCGGTCTGCTCGGTTGTCTGTATGCCCATTGCCGCCTCCGTGGCCTTAAGTGATGCTAGCGAGTGCCCTATTGAGCAAATGCCGCAAATCCTTGAAGTGATGTGGCTCAGCTCGTTGTAAGGGCGGCCCCTGACAAAGCTCTCGAAGAATCTCGGAGCCTCGGAGACCTGCCACTGGACCTTCTCGATTTTTCCGTCCTTGGCATTCAGAACTATGTTACCATGGCCTTCCACCCTTGTAAGATGTTCTACATTGATGTTCACAGTCCTTCCGCCCGGGGCTGCAACAGTAGATGGATGCGGTGCTGGTGCGGGTTGTTTTGCTGGTGTTTCTTTTTTCTTAGAGAAAAATCCCATATTATTCACCTCCTTTGGCTTCTTCAACATACCGATATGTGTACATGGTTTTCCGGTTCATTATCTGTTCCGGTGTGAGGCCATATTTTTTAAGTACTTCGTTATGTGCCTGGGTGTGCGGGTGATCCACGTAACCACGGCATGCCTCGCACTCACCGCCATGGGTCGGACATGGTGCCCCACACCCTGCTCTGGCTATTGGGCCCATGCAGAATCCTCCAATTTCGAACACGCATATGTTCTCGTTCTTCTTGCATTCGACGCAAACTGGATAATCCGGTATTGGCAGTTTCTTGCCCTGAAGAAGTGCAATCAATATCCTGGCGAACTCATTAGAGTCTATCGGACAACCGGGTATGGTTGCATCGACTTTCACTATTTCGTCGACCGCCCTGTGTCTCGGCTGTGCGAAGTAGGGGTTAGCATCGCCCTTGGTTATCTCTGAACCAGGATGTCTCTTGTAAACTTCGGCTTTGTTCTCCTCAGGAGTCCATTTGTTTCCCATGCGCTGGACGCCACCGAGGTGAGCGCATGCACCCATAGCGATGAGGATGCTGGCTCTTTCCCTTATCTTTTTGATTCTCTCAACATCAATCGGTCGGGTTATCGAACCTTCGATTATTGCGATGTCGTATTTTGTTGAGGATTCTTTCATGGCCTCCCTGAACTCGACTATGTCTATCAGTTTCAGGACATCGAGTATGGCTTCCTCCAGGTTCACGACCTGAAGCTGGCAGCCCTCACAGCTGGAAAAGTCGAAAAATGCTACTCTTGGTTTTGTCATTAGAACGCCTCCGGTATGTCTTTGAGGTCTGCAAGTTTGAATACAGGCCCCTCCTTGCACACATAAATACCATTCATCTGGCAATGGCCACATTTACCAACGCCGCACTTCATGCGCCTTTCCAGCGAGACAATGATGTTCTGTTCGGGAACATCCATTTTCTTCAGGTCAGCAATTACGAACCTGTAGAATATTGGAGGCCCGACCACTATTGCCATCGTATCCTGCGGATTGAACTGGATCTTCGGGATGAGGGTTCCGACAACACCGATGCCGCCTTCCCAGCACTCGCCTTCGGGGCATTTATCAACAGTTAAAAGATGCTCAGCACCTTTATCTGGCCATGCTTTTATCTCATTACCGAAAAGCAGCTCACATGGTTCCTTGCAGCCATACAGAATCTGGACCTTGCCATAGTCATTGCGGCTATTGAGCACATGGTTAATCAGTGACCTCATTGGCACAATTCCAAGACCGCCAGCTACAAACAGAAGGTTCTTTCCTTTCAAGCCTTCAACGTCGAATCCGGTTCCGAAAGGACCACGGATTCCGATTTTATCGCCTAGCTTCAATGCGTGAAGCTTTGATGTGACGTCTCCCACATTTCTGACAACCATCTCGAATGTATTGCCACCCGGTGCTGAGCTTACTGAAATTGGCGCTTCACCGATACCCATAATCGAAACCTCGACGAATTGGCCGGGCTGGTGTCCCAGTGGCTGGCCGTCGTCCATTTGAATTTCAAAGAATGTCTCGGTTTTCGTCACCTTTTCAACGCGCTTCAAAGTTGCGGGACGTGGTATGTAAAGGTTAGTTGTGTCGGATATGGTTGCAACATCAATCTTTGCAGGTTGTTCGAAGGCAGGTCCATCAGGGACCATTCCGCCCTCAGCCAGCTTGTTGAATAACTCGACCGGGTCAGCTATGTCTGGGACGCACTGACTTGAGCAACGGCCACAGCCGACGCAGGCCACAAATCCCAGCATATCGGGGAGATACTGGCCCTTCCTGTTGAAACGATGCCTGTACCGGTCTTCAATCTTCTCGCGGAATATTTCGCCTGGTGCTACTTTGGTGAAATCGCGGAGCAGGCAACCATCCCATGTTCTAATCCTTGTGCCAGATGTTAGGTCGAGGTTAACTTCATCCTTGACATCGTAACAGAAACAGGTTGGGCAGACCAGTGTGCAGGTTCCGCACCCTAGACATTTGTCGCCTTGTTCTTTCCAAACTGCTGAATTATAATTCGCGGCGAGTAGGTCATGCCATGCCCTTGGGCTTGCCTTGAGGTCCCTGGTTGCCTTTTGCTGAACATCCTTCTGCATTTGCTGGACCTGCTGGGCTTCTTCAGGCGTGGCTTCCGTGACATTCTGGGCCTTCGCCAGAATTGCTTTTCCCTTTTCGCTTCCGACCATGATCGCATATTTGTTGCCAAGGTCGGCCAGCATCAGGTCAAATGCAAGTTCGGGCTGTGAATCGAAAAGCTGGGACATGTTCCCATAAAAGGCCTTCTCAGACACATTTTTCGGTATCATACCTATAATTGTGGTGTTCTTCCTCTTTTGCAAATAAGCATCGTCCACATTGGTGTCAAAGAAATACTTGTCCATCTGCATTATTGCCAGAATATCATACGGATGAATTCCGATTATGACCTTTTGCTTTGCAGGTGCTGGTTTCTTAACGCCGGTCGAATCGAAAGCCATCATGGTTTCGAATTGCGGCATGAAATACTTCTTCGGTGAAAGTATGGTCACGTCGTAGTCTAAACGCAGTTCCTTTGCCGAATCCAGTGGTCCAAATACAAATTTTTCTTCCTTAGCCTTCACGCCTTCAATGTTCATCGACCCCTCTTGTATCAGAGAGTCCACAAAGGCGTGGAAATTTTCTTTTGATATTATTTTCATTTTATTTCCTCCTCTTTGACAAATTTGATTGATTTACAGGTCGGTAAATAGCATATCGTATAAAAATACATTGCTTAATAGGCATTGCACAATCGATGAAAAAATTATTAATGCGCATATTCAAAAATTAAAAATCATGTAAGCTTCCAGCCCCTAAAGTGGCTAGCATTATCGCTTGGATCCTGTACCCATTGGTTCAAGGCTGGAAGTTTACAATTGTAGGCCATGCACATGAAATCAAAGTCATTTAGCTTTGATTTCATGTGGAAATATCTGCACAGTGCATGGCGATCTTCCTTTTGTTTATATTCCTCTTCTTCCTGAACATTCAATGCAGTAACCGAAGTTCACTACGGGGTATTTCTTACAAACTGAACACATCTCAATCTTTTCAGAGCATATATCTTCCATCTTTGCACTCAGACATTTATTTTCTTCCATGCATATTTTCGCTTTGATGTCCTTGACAGCCCTCGTGGCACCCCATCGGATTTCCACGTTTTCATTTTCCGCAGCAAAATATAAGGAATCCATTGCGGGTTCTCCAATATCTGCAAGCGCCTCTATGGCTCTCCATTGGACGGAAGTCTCCTTATCCGCTAATGCCTGTATCAATGGCTCTATTGCTCTAGGACCACCTATATGCCCAAGAGCCTCTGCGGCCCTCCACCGGATGATAGGATTTTCAGAGTGCAGAAGAGCCTGAATGATGGGTTCTACTGCTGCCTCTCCGATGTTTTCGAGGGCAATACGCGCTTCTTGTTGTGCAAGGCCATTTCCTTCTCCACAAGATTTTATAAGTTCTTCTATCCCACTTAAATCATGCATCTTTTCTTCATGTGCTAATTTTTTTGTTACGCTTTCCATTTTTCTACCTCCTTTTTATTTTATCGTATCTTTCACCATCTTCGATCTTATTTGCTTTCATGAATAGTATAGGTGATATTTCTATTTAGAATGGAATTACACTATTATCAACAATAAATGATGAATATGCCATTTTACTGTGTGAAATAGTACCACTTATATCACTGGCCATTTAAAAATGTGTATGACATTGTGTGTGTTTCTTATCATGATTTTCATTCATTTATTTTAAATTTATAACTTGAAACAGCCAATAATTTATATTAATACCCATATTTTATGTTAAAAATGCTAAATGATATGTTGAACAGGGAATTCTGATGGAAGACAATTATTGAATGTTATTCTTGCAGTGTATTCTAATGGCTACTATTCATAATTCCGGTGACGTTACGTAGAAAAATAGAGTTAAAATTCTCTATTTTTTCCATTCTACATTAAGATAGTGGGTCGAGCAAGATATGCATGGGTCATAGGCCCTGACAAGCATCTCCAAGTTCAGTTCAATTTCCTTTTCCGATTTGTCCAGCAGAGTCGGTGCAAAAACCTCGAAATCTTTCTGAATGTTGTTGTGGTTCTGGTTGGTGGGAATAATGCAATTGGCCTTCTGGCATATTCCTTTCTCGTCATAGGTATAATCGTGGAACAGGATTCCACGGGGTACATCGACTGCTCCTATGCCTCGGCCAGCTTTCGGAGTTATCTTGGGAGTTGGCTCTTTCTTCAGCCCGGTCTCAAAGAGCTTGTCAATAAGGGCAATTGAATCCTCTATTGAATGAACAAACTCAACAAGCTGGGCAACATTATTCATGAACGGGTTGTGGTTTACCGGCTTCAGGCCGAACTTATCGGACCATGATTTTGCCAGAGGATGGAGCTGATTGTAATTCAGGTTAAGCCTTGCAAGAGCACCCACCATATATGAATCTCTGTTGTGTTTGGTATACTTGGCTGTTGATTGAGGTACCACGAATTCATTTGTCAAGGACAGGTAATCATCTACAGAATGCCTGCCGGTGTCAGTCGAGCCAACTTCACCGTCGTAAAGGGCATATTCATCATCGCTGGTAAGTGCAATGAATTCTGTTTCCCTTGTGAAATCCGGAAGTGCGTGGGCATTGGCCAGCACGACCTCGGCAACAGCATTTGCAGTGGGAACAGCGTCAACCAGTCTCTGCCTCATCTGCTTCAGCTTTATCGGTGAGGGAGTTTTGAAAATACCGCCTGGCACAAGGTTGGTTGGATGTGTTGTGCGGCCGCATATCAGGTCAGAATATTCATTGGAAAGCCTGTGCAGGTTGACAATTGCCAGCACTGCATCGGTATGGGTCTCCACCATGGGTATGACACTGCCAACACCGAACATGTCCGGTGCCACAAGATAGCCCACATGAAGGATGTGGCTCTGCATATTCTCGCCGTGTATGGCCAATCTTCGCAATATCTGGCTCTGCTCCGATATCTCGATGCCCATTGCGGCTTCCGTTGCCTTGAGAGAGGCAAGAGTATGGCCGATGGAGCATATTCCACATATTCTGGAAGTTATCTGGGCAAGTTGATGATATGGTTTATCCCTGACAAAGGCCTCGAAGAGCCTGGGAGCCTCGGAGACCTGCCACTGTACATTCTCCACGGTTCCGTCCTTCGCATTGAGTACTATGTTACCGTGACCCTCGACCCTGGTCAGATGCTCCACATTGATGTTTATTTCGCTCATGCGAATTCCTCCTCTATCATAATCTTTTCAAGCTTCTTTACTGAATCAAAAGAGAACACCTTTGCCGCTTCCAGAATTTCGTCCTTGCCGAATCCCTGGTCCTTGTAGGCCTTCAGTCCAAATCGTAGGATGTCCTCATTGACCATGACTGTGTGACAGCCCTCGCATCTGTACCCTTCCCTGGTGCAATAGGCATTACAGCCAGCGTAAGTTATAGGACCCATGCATAGCACGCCTCTGGAAAGCAGGCACCCCTCCTCCTGATTCGGGCACTCCGCACACACTGACACCCCGTTAACATCATAATCTCTACACAGCTTGGCAAAGCTGCAATCACCGCTTTTAATGCAGTTCCGGCAATCCTGAACATGTTCGGAAAGCAGAAGTTCAACAACCGTTCTTCTTGTCTGGAACACTGCTTCACTGGTCGTTGACACGGACAGCCCCGAGGAAACAGGCAATGTACAGCTGGTCTGTAACCCGGGTCGTCCGCCGGCTACTATCTCCACAAGACACATCCGGCATGCACCTATCCTGTGCTCGCTGAAGAGTGGATTGTAGCAAAGTGTTGGGATGTCTATGTTGTTCTTTATAGCCACATCCAGAACGGTCTGGTTAGGCTTGCATGCAATTTCATTTCCATCTATGGTAATCATTATCTTGAATGAACTTGACGACATCTACTTCACCTCCTCTGCACTGAGGTCGCATCTGAGACATCTGAAGGCCTCCTTCTTTGCACATTCCTCGTCCAGGCACATGACCACTTCCTCGAATCCACAGGTTCTTTCCTGGGAATCAAGCTCTTTGGATAACTGGCGTAGAAGAGTGTCCTCGTTCTTGGGTTCTTCCATTCCGTAATCCTTGAAGTTGGACCTCTCCAGCTCTGCAAACCTATCCTCACCTCCCAGGAAGATATCTATACTTCTGGCCGCCTGCTTACCATCGGCTATGGCATCAATGACGCTGGCAGGGCCTCTGACAGCGTCTCCGCCTGCGAAAATCTTGGGGTCACCGGTTACAAGACCGTCACCTGCAATTACCAGGTTGGACTTGCTGAAAAGTTCACCATGGAAATCTTTTGCAAATCTTCCATCAAGGTCCTGGCCTATGGCAACAATAACGCTGTCTGCCCTGACCTCCAATGTCTCGTCTGTGGGCACTGGCGTTCTCCTGCCCCACTTTGTGAAGTCACCCATAACATTCCTGCGGAATACTGCGCCTACGGCCTTGCCATTCTCTATAATCAATTTCTCGGGAGATACCAGGAAATGATAGACAACGCCCTCCTCCTTGCAATGCTGAATTTCTTCATCGTAGGCAGGCATGTCCTGCTCCTCTCTTCGGTAGCAGATAGTTACCTCAGTGCCCATGCGAACTGCTGTTCGAGCAACGTCAACTGCAACATTGCCACCACCAATGATTAGAGTCTTTTCTCCAATATTGACTGGCTTATCTGAGTTGATATCCCTGAGAACCTGCAATCCAGGAAGAACGCCAGGTAAATTTTCACCTTCCAATCCGAGTTTCTTATCAAGTTGGGCCCCAACTGCCAGATATACTGCATCATACTCCTCTTTAAGTTTGGAGAGGGTCACGTCACGGCCAACTGCAATTCCAGTCTTGAGTTCCACACCCAGGTTGACTATGTCCTCTATTTCCTTGTCAATAACATCGTGTGGTAATCTGTATTTTGGAATTCCGTATCTCAGCCATCCACCGGCCTTTGGTGCGGATTCAAACACTGTTGGAGAGTAACCGAGTCTGGCAAGGAAATATGCTGCAGAAAGGCCGGATGGGCCTCCGCCAACGATGGCAACGGTCTTGTTCACCTTCTCCAGTGTTGATATTTTTGCTGGTTGGCCTGCCTTGATTGCTTCGTCGGAGCAGAACCTCTTGAGCTCACGAATGGCAATGGCCTCGTCAAGTTGACCGCGCTGGCACCTGGGTTCGCAGGGATGCTCACACACCCTTCCGCAAATTGATGGGAACGGATTGTTTTCCCTGTTGACCTCATAGGCTTCCACAAACCTACCTTCGTTGATAAGTTGGATGTAACTAGGAACATTGGTCTCTGCAGGGCATGTGTTCTGACACGGTGACTTGAACAGTGCAGCGCAAACCGAGGCAGAGCACTTTTTCAGCTGAACATGCTCAAGGTACTCGTTCATGAAATATTTCATCGTCGTCATTACAGGGTTGGGCGCGGTGCCGCCTAATGCACACAGGGCACTGTCCCTTATCTGGACTGAAAGACTTTTCAGAATGTCAATGTCAGACATCTCGCCATGGCCATTACATATTTTGTCCAGAACCTCCAGCATCCTTCGCGTTCCAACACGGCATGGTGTGCATTTGCCGCACGATTCCTCGGATGTGAACGTAAGAAAATACCTGGCAACATCTACCATGCAAGTATCCTCATCCAACACGACCATTCCCCCAGAGCCGACTATCGAACCCAGGGTCTTCAGGTTCTCATAATCCACTCCGATATCCAGATGTTCGGCTGGTATACAGCCTCCCGATGGACCGCCAGTCTGAACGGCCTTGAACTTTCTGCCGTCCGGGATGCCCCCCCCTATCTCGAATATTATATCCTTCATTGGAATGCCCATGGGCACTTCAACGAGACCTGCACGTTCGGTCTTTCCAACCAGTGAGAAAACCTTGGTGCCAGGACTTTTCATTGTTCCCATTGAGGAGAACCATTTACCGCCCTTCTGGAGTATCATGGCCACATTTGCCCATGTCTCTACATTGTTTATGTTCGTGGGCTTTCCCCATAGACCACTGGCCGCCGGAAACGGAGGCCTGGGCCTGGGCTCGCCCCTCTTACCCTCGATGGAACGGATGAGCGCTGTTTCTTCACCGCAAACGAACACGCCTGCCCCTTCGCGAATGTGTATCCTGAAACTGAAATCCACACCTAAAACTCGATCGCCCAGTATGCCAAGCGTTTCAGCCTGCTCAATTGCCTTCTTCAGACGCTCTATGGCCAGCGGATATTCTGCCCTGATGTAGATATAGCCCTGGCTGGCACCCATGGCATATGCGCCTATCACCATGCCCTCTATTACACTGTGAGGGTCACCTTCAAGGACAGCACGGTCCATGTATGCGCCGGGATCGCCTTCATCCGCGTTGCAAATCATGTACTTTACATCACCCGGAGCCCTGCTACAGAAATCCCATTTCAGTCCAGTGGGGAAACCAGCACCTCCTCTTCCCCTGATTCCAGATATCTTCATCTCATCAATGATACCGCCCCTGGCCACTTCGTGAAGAGCCTTGAATGCGGACCGGTATCCTCCTCTGGCCACGTATTCTGTGATGTCCTCTGGATTCACTATTCCGCAATTCCTCAGGACTATTCTGCGCTGTTTTGAAAAGAATGGGAGTTCCTCATAGGTTGGTATGTCATCGTAAAGGTCTGGTTCGTCAATAATTCCATAATCGCACTCGGATATCTCCTTGGTCAGCTGGCAAAGGGCCATATCCCGTGAGGGAGTACCGCCAATTAGGTGCTCGTCGATTATTATCTTCAACTTTTCTAGGTCAACTTCAGAATATGTGACCCTGGGTTTTCCAGGAAGCTTGACGTCTACCAGGGGTTCAGCATGACACATACCAATGCAGCCAACCGAGATTATGTCTGCCTTGATGTTTTTCTCGTCAATGTAACTCTCAGCAAATTCCTTCAGAGGCAAACCGCCGGCTGCAATGCCACATGTACCAAGGCCAAATATCAACTGGGCACGTGTATTGTAAAGTCTTTCCTCGCCCTCCCTGGCCATTTTGTCGAGGTCTGAAATATTACTGATTTTCATTAGCACTCACCCCCTTGTACTTGACCAAAATTTCCTGTAGTTTTGATGTTTTCACCCTTCCATAGGTTTCATTATCTATCATTATGACCGGGGAAAGGCCACAACATCCCAGACATCTCACGGATTCCAGAGTGAAAACACCGTCCTCGGTTGTATCACCTGGTTTGATTCCAAGGAGGTTCTGCAGGTTCTTCTGAATAGCGGCACCGCCGCGAACATGGCACGCTGTTCCCTTGCATATCTTGATCGTGTGTTTACCTGGCGGGCTCAACCTGAACTGCGGATAGAATGATACTATACCATACAACTCTGTCAAAGAATAACCGTTGCTTTCGGCCACGTATGTGAGATATTCCTCTCGCACACATCCCAGTATCTCCTGGATGTTCTGTAATATCATTAAAGTAGGGTCTTTCATGTCGGTGAATTTTTCCAGTATCGTATCAATTATGAACTTATCTTTGGTGTCCACTCACTCCACCTCCTTAATCGAATCATATGCAGAAATTATCTGGGAAACGAACAAATCCTTGGCCTTGCACTCGCCTTTATAATTTTTCAGGAGGTCGCGACGCTTATTTAGCAGGTCCATGGACGTTGTGGGAACCTGACCCCCACCGGTCAAGCAACCATGGAAACACGGATAGAGTTCTACAACATTGTACTTCCTGATGTCTTTTTTCAGGTATTTACTTGCCCTGGTAATATCCTCGATCACAAGAGCGTTGAAAAAGCCCTCCTCGCTGTCAAAGGCCAGTTCATGGGCATAATCGCCTATGGTGGTAACAGCTAACCCTGCGTCCAGGTTGTTGAACTTGCTCATGTAGGCAATCTCGATTATGGGCAATGAGTAAGTATAATCACTACTTGCGCCCTTGACATAAACACTGGACAGACCAAGTTCACAATCGAACGCACCCTTCTCCGGGTCATAGAAATCCAAATCAATCGCCCTGGATTTCAACAGGCCGGGAAGCTCCCTGGCAGTGAGGACCGCGTCGAAATCAGGATTGCCTTTATGAACTATGCAAGGGGAAAGAAACACTATCTTGAGATTCTCATCACCGTACCATTTTCTAAATGCTTTCAGCATCAGGTACTCCGGGGACGTTTCTTTGTGAATATGTTTCTTGAACTCGGGAAGGAACTTTTCTATGTAGCTGTGGGCGCTGGGACACCATGAGGTAAAGGTCATATCCTTGTGGGTTTTCACATGCTCGCCCTGTGCGGCCAGTGACAGATAACCAAAGTGAGTGAAATCAATCACTTTCTTGACATTCATGTCCCTGAGGGCAGCAATCAGGCTCCCCATCACCGGTCTGAGTTGCGTATTCTCTGTAGGCAGAATCTCCATGGCCGAAGCCACTGCAATTGGATCTATGACGAACACCACAAAGTTTTCTGGATCATCAAGGAGTTCCAGGACTCTCTCCACGGATGAGGAAGATGTGAATGCACCCACAGGACAATTTACCAGGCACTGGCCACATGATATGCACTTGTTATTGTCCAGCCCGATATCGAAAGGAGTGGAAACAATAGATTCATTTCCTTTATTCGTTATCCCTATAGCATGGACGTTTAGAATGTCATTGCATATTATCTCGCAATGTCTGCACAATATACACTTTTGTGGATTGTACTGGATTATGGAACGCACATCTTTTTCAATGTCCCTGGGTACGACACCAAATCTCAGATCCAGATTCTTGTGCGGTGGCATGGAGGATAGGCGCTTAATGTAGTAGAGCACCTGCTCCTTCCTGACAGGGCATCCACGAATGTAAAAGTCAACATCAACGACTTCGTCGAGCCTCTTTGTCGGGAATATATCGAAGAAATCGTTGTTCTTCATGGCGGCCTCAGCACCCCTGTACACCTCAGCTTTGACATTGTCCACAGACCAGTCATTGCGAAGCTTGTTCACGCTACCAGTACACGCACAGTCCCCCAGAGCGATGAGGATGGCGGCTCTAGAGCGTATGTCTTTCAGACGCTCCTCGTCTATTGGCCTGTGGATTGAACCTTCAATAAATGCAATGTCATAGTCATCAGAGTGATTTTTCATGACCTCACGAAAAGATACAATCTCCAGTCGATCGACAACATCCAAAATTTCCTCTTCGAGGTTGGCGATTTGAAGTTGGCACCCTTCACAACTTGCAAAATCAAAGAATCCTACTCGGGGTTTTGAGGATATATCAGCACTAATGTCATTATTATCATTTGATTTTATTATGTTCATGAACAGTAATCAGAGAGGAGGTATTTAACAGTAAATCACATTATCATGGGCAATAAATGACATAAATGCTATCTTTTAAGGTTATAATATATAATTAATAGCTATTATTTAATGAATAATGTAACAGTAATTATGTATTAGTATTAACTATCATAATGTACATAACTTGCATCATTAAGACCCCAAAGTATTAATATTGATAATTATATTGTGGTTTGATGACTGATTTGCTAAACGACAAGTTAAACCTTGAGATATTGGAGAACATAGTGTCAGGAAATGGAGTGAGTGTTAATATTAGCGCCCTTTCAAAAAGTTTGGATAAACATAGGAACACAATCAAGACCCAGGTCGACGAACTTTATCAGAATAATATTATTGTTGGCCCCTATTATCCTTTTACTGAAGTATTTAACGAACGGCCTCTTTTTGCAGTCGTTAAAGCAGATCTTCCAAAAACAGAGCAGGTGGAAAAGTTCCTTCTCGAAGATGAATCTATCTTCGCTTCTTTTAGATCATGGGACGAAGGTTATAATACATTATTATTCGAATTTCATAAGGATATGTCTTCCTATTATACATGGAAGGAACGATTGGTGAGTGATAATATTTTACCTCCGTTGGAGAACAGGTTTCCTGCTGATGTCCTATTCTTAGATAATAAACTTCGTATCAAATATGATCCGAATTCAAGCATTTATTGTCTGGAAAAAGCATTTAAAGAAAATAATGAACTGGTGATCAATGGATATAAAATAAAGGAACTCGGCTTCAAAATATTAAAAAAATTACTTCGGGGAGAGGCAATCAAAACCAATGAGCACCTTTTAGCAAATAAATTAAACACTCACAGGAGAACGATTGAACGGCGAATAGAAAAATTCAAGGAGGAGGGGATCATTTCAAGACCATTGTGTCGATTTCCCAGGTTCTTCGTTCCACCAGATTACGTACTTGTATTTTGTTTTGTCAGACTAAATAAGTGCAAAGAACGAATATATGAATACATAAAAAATCACTGCAGCATCCCCATAGCTTATCGTGGCCACTCAGGAAGATATAATTTGTTGTATTTTGGTACTTTCCCCAACGTTGAGGAGCATTTTAAATGGGAAGAACATCTGCATGAAATATTCCCAGATGAGTGTTTCGGGGCAATGAAAAAGACCTACTTGTCACCGAGAGTAACTGCCACGATCGACCAGCAGAAGGTATGTCTTGGTGTAATAAAAGAGAGAAAATTGGCCCTGATAGAAAGGGAAAGGGGAGAATAGGATGAGTGCTCCCCGATTCATCTCAGCCCTGAAGGACTGAGCGTTCTCGGCATTTGTGCAGTAATATATCAATGTTAAATTTATATCTGAATAATGAGATATAAAAATTTATATATTGTGTCTAACTTCAACCCTCCATCATATACATTGATGCATATCATAGCGCAAAATTGTGAATATGGGAGGTAAAATCATGTCAATTAAAGTATTGGTTGTAGGGGGCGTCGCTGGTGGCGCAAGTACTGTCACGAGAGCGCGCAGGTTGAGCGAAGATGCAGAGATAATTCTTTTTGAACGTGGAGAATTTATTTCATTTGCAAACTGTGGATTGCCATATTACATCGGCGATGAGATAAAAAATAGAGATGACCTGCTGGTGACCACTATTGAACTTCTTCAGGATAGATTTAATATTGATGTGAGAACATTCAATGAGGTCGTCGATATAGACAAAGAAAAGAAGGAAATTACTGTCAATAACCTGAAGACTAATGAAACTTACACGGAGAGTTACGACAAATTAGTCCTGTGTCCAGGCGGCCAACCAATCAAACCACCATTAGAAAGCATCAATCTTGACTCGGTATTCACCCTCTGGACAATTCCGGACTCGGACATAATCAAAGCATATATCGACAAGAACAAAACCAAATCTGCAGTTGTAATAGGAGGAGGATTCATAGGACTGGAGATGGCAGAGAATCTTATCGCCCTGGGCCTGGAGGTTACTATCGTCGAGATGTTGGACCAGGTCATGCCTCCGGTGGATTTCGAAATGGCATCGATTGTACATTCACATATCATCGATCATGGCTGTCACCTTCATTTATCGGATGCAGTCGACTCATTCCACAAGAAAGGCAGCAAAACAGTGGTCAAAACCAAGAGTGGTGCCGAGTTGGAAACCGACATGGTCATTCTTTCAATTGGCGTTAGACCAAACAATGAGCTGGCAAAGATTTCCGGACTTGAAATGGGCGAGCGTGGCGGAATAAAGACAAACAAGAATATGCTGACCTCAGATCCCAATATCTACGCTGCTGGGGACGTTGTAGAAGTAACAGACTTCATTTCCGGTCAACCAGCAATGATTCCGCTTGCCGGTCCCGCGAACAAACAGGGCCGTATCGTCGCAGATAATATATTCGGAAGAAATTCTACTTACAAGGGAACCCAGGGTTCAGCGGTTGTCAAGGTGTTCGAGATGACCGTCGCCCTTACAGGAAACAATGAGAAAAGCCTGAAACGCAACAATATTCCTTATATTGCCTCTTATACGGAATCCGGCTCCCACGCAGCTTATTACCCTGGTGCCCGGATGATGAATATCAAGTTATTATTCGCCCCGGATGATGGTAAGATACTGGGAGCACAGATAGTGGGCATGGATGGCGTTGATAAGCGTATAGACATTATTGCAACGGCCATTCGTGCAGGCATGACTGTTTACGACCTTGAAGAGCTGGAACTAGCGTACGCACCTCCGTTCTCCTCGGCCAAGGACCCGGTGAACATGGCTGGATTCGTTGCCAGCAACATTCTTAGAAAAGATGTGGAAAACATTCACTGGAATGAAGTGGATTCCATAGATCATAACACTGAAAAGTTATTGGACGTGCGGGATAATGAAGAGATTGAGATATATCCTATTCTCGAGGGAGCTACACACATTCCACTAAATGAACTTCGAAAACGGCTGGGAGAACTTGACAAGACCAAGACGTATAACATATACTGCGCTATTGGCTTGCGAGGATACATAGCCTACAGAATGATGGTCCAGAACGGATTCAAATGCAAGAATATAAGCGGCGGGTACAATATTTACATGGCACAGAAAGGGAAATTGAAAGTGGCTTCTTCTACCATACCCGATTAAACCACGGAATTCTCTGAAGATTGCTTAGAGGCCAATGCCTACGATGACCCATGCTATGAGCCAATAATGGAAACAGTTTTAGGTATGCCAAAAATGTTTCCTGGAAAGCTTATAAATAAGAAATCATGATTGCCTACCCCCAGGAGTTGACCCATATGTCCAAGATACTGAGCATGAAGGAGCTTGTCCCCACCATTTACGAAGCGGTGGTCGAAGCTCCTGAGATAGCCAGGAAAGCGAAAGCCGGCGAGTTTTTGGTTGTCATGCCGGATGAGAAGGGAGAACGCGTTCCCCTTACTATAGCCGATTTCGACAGGGAAAAGGGCACAATTACAATTGTCTTCATGACGATTGGCACGTCCACTTACAAACTTGCCGCGATGAAGGCAGGCGATTCATATTATGCATTCGTGGGACCGCTGGGTCATGCTTCCGAAATCAAGAATTACGGCACTGTCGTGATGGTTGCCGGCGGCGTCGGGACCGCCCCCATCTACCCGATTGCCAGAGAACTCAAGAAGGCAGGCAACAAAGTAATCTCCATCCAGGGTGCCAGAACCAAGGAGCTTCTTTTCTGGGAAGACAAGCTAGCCGGTGTGAGCGACGAGCATATTATTACGACGGACGATGGAACATTCGGAAGAAAAGGCCTCGTAACGGAACCACTGAAGGAAATATGCGAGAGAGAGAAGGTCGCGGTCGTCTATGCAATAGGCCCAATCCCGATGATGAAATTCTGCACGTTTACCACGAAACCGTTCGGAGTCAAGACAATAGTCAGTTTGAACTCCATAATGATTGACGCCACAGGCATGTGCGGCGGTTGCCGCGTGAATGTCGGCAATGAAACGAAATTCACCTGCATTGATGGGCCAGAATTCGATGGGCACCAGGTTGACTGGAATTTACTTACTTCACGCCAGAAAATTTATCTGGCAGAAGAGAAATGTTCACTCGAAAAGTATGTTGAGGAGGCGAAGAAATGAGCCCTGCACCGAAAAAGCCCCGAAGGAAAGATAAAGTGCCAATGCCGGAGCAAGCCCCCGAAGTAAGGGCGAAGAACTTCCTGGAAGTGCCGCTTGGCTATGACGCCGAGATGGCTGTTGAAGAAGCGGAGCGATGCCTTCAGTGCAAGGTTCCGGCATGTGTTTGCGGTTGCCCGGTCAATATCAACATTCCTGGATTTATCCAGTTAATCACAGAGAGAAAATTCGCGGAAGCTGCCAGGAAGATAAAGGAGACAAATGCACTTCCCGCGGTATGCGGCAGGGTGTGCCCGCAGGAGAGCCAGTGCGAGGCCCAGTGCGTCCTGAACAAGATGGGACGTGCCGTAGCAATCGGCAGATTGGAAAGGTTCGCAGCAGATTTCGAAAGGGAGCATGAACTCGTCCAAATCCCCCCTAAGGCAGCGCTCAACGGCAAGAAAATCGCCGTCGTTGGCTCGGGGCCTTCAGGCCTGACAGTTGCAGGCGATATGATTCTACTGGGATATGATGTGACTATTTTCGAGGCATTTCACAAACCCGGTGGCGTGCTGATGTACGGAATTCCGGAATTCAGGCTTCCCAAGGACATTGTGGAGAAAGAAGTTGATTACCTGGTGAAGCTCGGTGTGAATCTCAAGCTCAACGAGATTGTTGGAAAGACAGTTACAATAGATGAATTACTAACTGAAAAAGGCTTCCATGCGGTGTTCATCGGCGTTGGCGCAGGCCTGCCGAAGTTCTTGGGTATTCCCGGGGAAAATTTGGGGGGAATGTATTCAGCCAATGAATACCTCACCAGAAGCAATCTTATGAAGGCTTACCGATTTCCAGAATACGATACGCCAATAGTTAGGGGAAAAAAAGTATGCGTCATCGGCGGCGGAAATGTCGCTATGGATTCCGCAAGAACCGCACTCAGGCTGGGCGGGGATGTTTCGATAGTTTATCGCAGGGCCAGGGAGCAGATGCCAGCAAGAGCCGAAGAAATACACCATGCCGAGGAGGAAGGCGTGAAACTCTGCCTTCTCACCAATCCAGTCGAGATACTGGGCGACGAGAACAATATGGTGAATGGGCTCAAATGCTCGAGGATGGAACTTGGAGAACCCGACGAATCTGGCCGCTCAAAACCAATTCTAATTCCCAATTCCGAGTATGTTATCGAGAGCGACCTAGTGATCAATGCCATAGGTGCGGGAGCCAATCCCCTACTGACCACTTCGACTCCGGGGCTGGAGCTCAACAAATGGGGCTACATCACCGCGGATGAATGGGGCAAGACCTCGAAAGAGGGGGTCTGGGCCGGGGGCGACATCGTCACCGGAATGGCCACGGTCATCGAGGCCATGGGCGCAGGCAGGAAATCCGCAATGGACATTCACGAGAAGCTGATGGGCGTCAAGAAGGCAATTGCATCACCGGAAGCATTGCCGGACGATATGACGTGCAAGCTGTAATCCGGTAATCCCGGATTCCCGACGGTTGTCTTCAATACAAGGACAGGACATTAGAATAGCATTGAGACTGTTAGCAGCATGCCCTGCCTGTGAGGGCAGGGTTTTATACTAATCTGGCATCAAGTGATATTCTTCCAAACAAATGATGCATTATGCAATCTTCAATTGTCAATCCTCGCCCGTAAGGGCGGGGTGCCAGGTACTCGCCCGGCCATCGCATGCCGGGTGAAACCCATTACGCGGATCTTGCAAAGGAGCGATTCGTTCATCCTTCGCGTAGCGTGTTAGAAACGAACGTTGGAACCGGTTACAGGAACCGGGAAGGCCGGAACCAGCTTCGTAGCCGAAAAGGCTGGGACTGGCCCTGTGGCGGGTTGGCCGGTGCCCCGCCGTAGCTCAGCTAGGTAGGGGGGTTCGGGCAGTTAATCGGAAGCAGCTACATGGCCGGGTTGAACGCCGGTTTAAACTCCTCCCCGCCCTAATAAAATGTGATAGAATGTCAGGCGGGGTTTCCAAAGGATGATACGGGAATCGGTCACACGACATCGAATTCGAAAAATTCGATGGCGAATACCCCGCCCTCCAGACAACATGAGGAGCGATTCAGACGGGGCATGATGGGGTTGGCTGGAAGCAGCTACAGAATCGGGAAGGCCGGAATCAGCCGCTGGGTTGGTAGGGCCGGTACCCCGGTGAAGCCCGGTTCGACAGGCATCATTATCATAATCGAGAATTTCGGGAAAGGTGGTATATACTGCGCTGAGAATTGTGTACTATCACGATTACTCCCTCTATTTTTTTCTTTTTCTTTGGTTAGGGTGTCTCATCACAAAAACATTGTAATTTTATAGTGAATTGCATAAACTACCAGCCCGTAAAGTGGCTGGCGTTTGTTGCCATGGCTGGAAGTTTACCTGAGGGGCCATGCACCTAATTATCAAAACTCACAAGCTTTGATTTCATATGCAGGTATATGTACACGATGCATGGCAGGTCATGCATATGAACACGATGCATGGCAGGTCATGCATATAAGCACGGCGGTCTATCACGTTATAATTCAGTCAGAAATAGCACTCGAAGATTGAATCCAAGATAAGATAAAAACATATATATTGTAAATCATTGACGATATCATGGATGAACAGACGAAACCAATTAACAAAAGTAATGATAATAATGATCAGAACGGAGATTTCAAGTCTGCTCTTCATAGTTTCTCTGATTTGATGAAGCATCGTGTTCACAAGATATTGTTGGTCTCCAGCTTATATGATGCTTTTATTCTGGAAGAGGATGGCCTGCTTTCCGACCAGATTTCGGGAGATTACAGGGATCTTTCCCTCACAACTTCACCACCCACGATTACCAGGGTTGAAACCTGCGAGGATGCTCTTAATGAATTGAAACAAAAACGTTATGACATGATTGTCACCATGCCCAGGATTGTGGATATGGAACCATTTGAATTTGGCAGGGAGGCTAAAAGCATTCAGAAGGGCATACCCGTGATGCTGCTTCTCACCGATATTGCCGAGATTCCGATTTATAACAAACCTGGCAAGAGCAAGGATATTGACATGATATTTTACTGGTATGGGGATTCTTCCCTGATATTTGCCATAACAAAATACACAGAAGATTTGATGAACACGGAACAGGATGCAAAAAATAGCTTTATACGGGTGCTTCTGATTGTTGAGGATTCTCCCAGGTACTATTCGACATTCCTTCCCGTTGTATACAAGGAGATAATGCTACAGACTCATGACCTCATATCTGAGAGCCTGAACGAGCATATGAAGTCCTTCAGAAAAAGGGCAAGACCAAAAATCGTTATTGCTCAAAACTTTGAAGAGGCGATGGAGAAGTATAATCAATATAAGGATAATATTTTTGGTGTCATAACCGACGTGACTTTCAATCGAGATGGCCAGGAAGAGGAAGAAGCTGGATTTCAGCTCATTCAGGAACTTGACGAGGGAATTCCTGTCCTAATTCATTCTTCGAATGAAGCACATGAAGCGAAAGCGAAAGCTCTTGAAATTCCATTCACAAGAAAGCAGTCGGATAAACTGCTTCATGACCTTCGTAAGTTCTTCAAGGAATCGCTCGGGTTCGGTGATTTCGTGTTCCGGACACCCGCTGGTGAAGTCATCGGTAGCGCCAGAGATATGACGGAATTCCTATATCTACTGGAAAAGGTCCCGGCAGAATCCGTCCGTTACCATGCCAACGCCAATCATTTCTCCAACTGGCTCATGGCCAGGGGTGAGATAGGCATGGCCCTGAAGCTCAGACCGAATAAAGTTTCTGACTTCAAGAATGACGAGGAGATAAGACAGTACCTTGCAGCTTCTTTCAGGGAACTGGATCACTCTCAACGAAGAGGTGTTATAACGGATTTCTCGCAACAAAATTTCGATGCCGAGGAAACTTTCACACGGCTGGCAGGAGGCTCACTCGGCGGGAAAGGCCGGGGACTCGCTTTCTTATTTGAAATGTTTGCCCATAAACGTATTGACAAAATGATTACTCAATGTCATGTGCGCATACCCGATACTCTGGTCATCGGAACAGAAATATTCGACAGATTCATGGAAGAAAACGGATTGATTGCTGCGATGAAACCAGATATGACGGATGAAGAAATCAAGACATTATTCTTGCAGGGTATGGTACCCGATGATATCTGCAAGCACTTGGGAAAATACCTGGAGCATATCAGAGGACCTCTGGCAGTGCGCTCCTCAAGTCTGCTGGAGGACAGCCAGAATCAACCGTTCGCAGGCATATACTCAACCTATATGCTTCCGAATTGTCAGGATGATGAGACCCGCCTAAATCTGCTCTGTGATGCTATAAAACTTGTCTACGCATCGGTATTCTTCAAATCTGCAAAAGCATACATACAATCTACCGTTCACAGTTGTGAGGAAGAAAAAATGGCCATTGTCTTACAGAAAATGGTTGGAAATACTTACGGAGACCGATTCTATCCTATATTTTCCGGGGTTGCCCAGTCATACAATTTCTATCCGGTGGCACCGCTGAAGAGGGAGGATGGCATAGTGAGTGTGGCCCTTGGCCTGGGAAACATTGTGGTGGATGGCGGAAAAGTGCTATCTGTTTCGCCCAATCATCCAGATATTGTGTTGGGTTTCTCAACACCTGAGCAGATAATGCAAAATTCTCAGAATCAATTCTTCGCCCTCAAAATGGGAAAAGAGCCATGCGCCCTTAAAATGGACACATATTCGACATTGCTCTCCATGCCAATTTCCGAAGCTGAGCCAGATGGAACACTGGATTATGTTGCCAGCACATATGATATGAACGATTCCAGAATGAAGGACGGTGTGTCTGGGCAGGGGCTAAAATTAATTACATTCGCAGGAGTTCTAAAGTATCAGATGCTCCCCATGTTGGAAATTATTAAAACACTCCTCAATATTGGTTCAAGGGGCATGGGCGGACATGTTGAAATGGAATTTGCAATGATGTTTGATGATTCCGGAAAACCGGAATTCCATGCTGTTCAGATTAGGCCACTAACCTCACTCAGAGAACGAATCATGGTCACAATCGAACCCTGCGCAATAAACGATTCTCTCATTTGCTCGAACAGAGCCATGGGCAACGGCATCCTCCAAGGTGTGAGAGATGTGGTGTTTATCAGCCCTGAAAAATTCGACAATACACAAACACTCAACATAGCGAGCGAGATTGATTGGGTGAACGCAACCCTCAAAAACAGGCCCTACCTGCTCATAGGTCCTGGAAGATGGGGCACTCGAGATAGGTTTCTTGGCGTTCCGGTGACTTGGGACAATATATCGCATGCTAGAGCAATGGTTGAGGTGGAACTTGAAAATTACAGAATTGATCCCTCTTATGGTACCCACTTCTTCCACAATATCACATCACTGGGCATCATGTATTTCAGCGTTCTTTTCGATGCACCAGATAATAAGATTAGATGGGACTGGCTCACTCAACAAAAATCCAAATACGAAGGCAAATATGTTACCCATGTTGAATTGCCTTACGAACTGGAAATAAAGGTCGACGGCAGGTCTGGAACCGGATTGATCAGAAAAATAGAAAAAGAATAGATAATCCCCTGACCGAAGGGTTCAGGGGATTGTAGTTTTCATTATGTGTGCAAGGTCAGCTTTTTCACACTATGCCCTGCTCAAGCATTGCGTCCGCGACTTTCACGAAACCGGCAATGTTTGCGCCGACAATAAGGTTGCCCTTATGGCCGTATTTCTCGGCCGAATCGTAGCAGTTTTTGTAGATGTTGACCATGATCTGGTGCAATCGTGTATCAACTTCCTCTGCATTCCAGCTGAGCCGCATGCTGTTCTGGCTCATCTCAAGGCCCGAAGTCGCCACGCCGCCCGCATTCGCGGCCTTTGCCGGGGCGACCATGGCACCATTCTTCAGCAAGTACTCAACGGCCTCTGCCGTGCAAGGCATGTTCGCTGCTTCTGTAACATACTTACAACCGTTGTCAATTATCTTCTTGGCATCATCAAGGCCCAGCTCATTCTGGATGGCGCAAGGTATCGCTATGTCGCATTTCACGGACCACGGCCTTTCGCCTGGGAAGAATGGGACATCGTACTTGTCAGCATAATCTTTGATACAATCGTTACCACTGGCCCTTATTTGAAGCATATAATCAACCTTGGCGCCTGTTACGCCATTTTCATCGTAGATGTATCCGTCCGGACCTGAAAGCGTAACCACCTTGGCACCCAACATCTCGCATTTCTTGGCTACTCCCCAGGCCACGTTCCCGAAACCGGATATCGCAATAGTCTTGCCCTTGATGTCGAGGTTGTCGGTTCGGAGCATTTCCTGTGTGTAATAGACCACGCCGAAGCCTGTTGCCTCAGGCCTTATAAGGGACCCGCCCCAATTTCTGCCTTTGCCAGTCAGCACGCCAGTGAATTCATTTTGCAGCTTCTTGTACATGCCGAACAGGTATCCTATCTCGCGGCCTCCGACTCCGATATCGCCAGCTGGGACGTCAGTATCGGGGCCTATGTGACGGTACAATTCCATCATGAAGCTCTGGCAAAAACGCATGACCTCTGATTCACTTTTGCCAGTTGCATTGAAATCGGAACCGCCCTTTCCGCCGCCCATGGGTAGACCTGTGAGCGAGTTCTTGAAGGTTTGCTCGAAACCCAGGAATTTCATGGTGCTAAGATTGACCGACGGGTGAAACCGCAGACCACCCTTGTACGGGCCTATGGCACTATTGAACTGGACCCTGAAGCCCCTGTTCACTTGAACTTCGCCTTTATCGTCGGTCCAGGGTACGCGGAACATTATCTGGCGCTCGGGTTCGACTATGCGTTCTAAAATCTTGGCCTTCATATATTGGGGGTTCTTCTTCAGGACCGGTTCGATTGATTCCAGCACTTCCCATACAGCCTGGTGGAATTCTTTCTGGTCCGGGTCTCGATTTTTAACCTTTTCGATTACTTGTTCGATTACCATTTTACAAATACCTCCTTGACTCCATAGCTTCGCTGAACAAATGAAAATTTATTCGTTAAGTAATTTTTCGACCTCATCTTTATCGATGTCCATGACCCAAGGGATTCCAGAAATTTCAGATGCTTCCTTTGTCAATGCGGCAAGATCATCGCGTGTCAAATGTTCTAAGCTGAATTTACGACTGCCAGCCATTATTTGCCTAAGCCCTTGATTAAGCCTTTCTACGTATGTGTAAAGGCCCAATGCACCTGTTGGAAGTTCCTTGAACTTCTCTTCTCCAAGTTTTTGTTTGACTTCGGAAGCCGTGACAAATACATCTTCTTTCGAACTTCCAAATCGGCCTACATAAACAGGCATATCATTTTCATTGATGCGTTTTCCGAGGGTCTTCCCGACCATAGCGGCTGCGAGAGGTCCCCTTGCCATGCCTATCAGTTTGACATAAGGTGCGCCCATTGATAAGCCTTTAAAGATATGGTCTTCAAAGGTAAAGCCGCCTGCAACAACAATATCTGGGATATACTCGCCCTTCTTGGCAAGGATATCGACATATTTGTAAAGCATGGAATGGAGTTCCACTTCAGGAATACCCCACTCATTCATCATTCTCCAGGGGCTCATACCGGTTCCGCCGCCTGCGGCATCGACGGTTAGCATATCTATCCCGGCCTTTGATGCTAATTTAAGGGCCGTTGCCAAAGCGAGTGGCCTGTATGCACCTGTTTTCAGGAAAACATGCTTTGCTCCTAGTGATCTAAGTTCTTTAACTCTGTTTATGAAAGCCTCCCCGTCCACCATACCAACTCTGGAGTGTCTTTCAAACTCCTTGAAATTACCCTTTTCAAATGATTCAATAACATGCGGGTCTGTTGGATCGGGTATTACTACATATCCTCTTTCTTTCAGCATTTGTGCTTTTTTCAGATTGGAGATTTTCACTTCGCCGCCAATGTTCTTTGCACCCTGGCCCCATTTGAGTTCGACTGCATCAACGTCCAATTTTGAAATGGCATACTCATGCACTCCCAGTGCAGTATCTTCCACATTGGCCTGAACAATTATTGCGCCATACCCGTCTTGCTGCCATTTTTTATAGGTGTTCACGCGCCATTCGAGTTCCGGTGAATGTTGTACTTTTCCATTAACAATTACAGATTCAGGATCCATTCCGCAAACATTTTCACCAATTGTAAGGGGGATGCCAGCCAGTGCCGCGCCGATTGCCAATCCTTCCCAGTTATTCTTTGCAATAGCTGTTGAACCAAGCCCGGGAATGACCATGGGCATTCTGACCTTGATTTTTTTATCTTTTCCAATTCTTTGTTCAACATTCACGTTGGAGAACAGAGCCTTGTCACTATCAGCTTCGATTCCCTTTGGATTTTCGACGCCGCCAAGTATGGTGAAATGAGACATATCTACAGGGTAGTCCTTTTCGTTTGCCGAGGTGATTATTCCAAATGGCTGAGGATATATGACCTCATGTCCCCTATAGGCCGATTTTCCTATCTCACACATTCCTATACATCCATCAACACATGTTGCGCACATCCCGCTGGAATGTGTTATTGTTCCCGGTGTTCTGTTCTTTGATAGGGTGGCTGCACTCGCGTTTGTTTTTGTAAACGACATTTTTATTCCTCCTTTTCTGCTATTTTTTCTTTTGCTGGTTCTCTCACACAAGTTCCACAGCCATCTTCAGCCATGAAACATTGCGCATCATCATAATGATCCAGACATGTTGGTGCCATATTTAGACAACTACCACAGATGGCCCCGGGTGGATCCGGGCCTTGACATCTGAGTTCACATATCGGGCAAATATACATGCAACCGCCGCAAAAACGGCAATCTACCGATTTTTCGTCGAAGGCCGTCGTAATACGCCTATCCTTGCCACGACCGACAAAATCAATGGCACCGGACATCATCTGCTCCTTGCACATGCGCACACAAAGACCGCAGAGAATACAATCATCATGCTTGAGTTTAAATCTAACACTCTGTACACCGTATTCTACTGCCAAATCCTGAAGTGTCTTTGAACCCGAGGCACGCGCAATCATCAATTCTATAATCATCTTTCTGGCATTCATTACTCTTCTGGAGTGGGTTCTGACTCTGATTCCTTCTTGAGCCGGCGTTGTGCAAGAGGTGGTCAATTTTGCATTTTTTCCTTCGCCCACTTCAACTATGCATAATCTGCAAGCCCCATAGGAGGTAAGGCCATCATCATGGCAGAGAGTAGGTATATCTATCCCATAGAATTTGGCTGTTTCCAGTATGGTCCATCCTTCTTCTGCTTCAACATCTAAACCGTCAATTCTGAATGATGCCATATTATGCCACTTCCTCTGCCGGTTCAAATTGTTTCTTTCCTTCCTCAGTTTCCAGATCGCATCTCAAGCAACGTCTAGCCTCTTTTATCGCATTTTCCTCAGATAGTCCCAAATCCACTTCGTCAAGGGAGCATGTTCTGTTTTCTATGGGAGTGCATCGCATTAGGGGCCGCCTTGCCTCTGCTACTTCTTCTTCGGTTAATTCAACAGGTTTCACGAACATTGATGGTCTGGTAACTTCGTATTTTCGTTCTACAGGCTCTCCTTTAAGGTATTTATCTATCAATCCAGCTACTACCTTTCCAGATCCCATGGCCTCAATCACTGTATTCGGGCCAGTTACCACGTCACCACCTGCAAAAACACCATCTATCCCTGTTGTGTAGAGTTCTGTGTCAACTTTGATAGTGTCTCCCTTATTGACCTCGAATCCTTCTATTTCATCTAAAAAGGAAAGGTCCGGCCGTTCACCGATTGCGATAATCAATGTGTCCAATTCAATTATGAATTCAGAGCCCTCGATGGGGATGGGTCTCTTTCTGCCAGAATCGTCCCGTTCTCCCAATTCCATTTTTAGGCATTCTAATCCAGTGATTTTTCCATCCTTGACCAATATTCTTTTAGGTGCAGTAAGGAACTGCATCTTGACACGTTCATCCAGGCATGCTTTTATTTCTTCTTCGAAGGCAGGCATTTCGGATTTGGTTCTCCGGTATATCAATGTGGCTTCTTCAAAATCCGTAAGGCGGCTGGCCATTCCGGCTGTATCTATCATAGCATTGAACGAGGCCTCTTCGATACTTGAAATACGGCTGGCCATCCTGGCTGCATCCACCGCAGCATTTCCGCCCCCAATAATGCCTATTCGTGAACCGACATTGATCTTTTTTCCGAGAGCCATATCTCTTAGGAAGTCCATGGAATAAAGTACCCCATCAGCATCCTCATTGGGTATGCCCAATTTAATGGACTTGCGTGCGCCTGTCGCAATAAATATTGCCTGGTAGGTTTTTCGCAGTTCTTCAAATGAAATGTCCTTGCCTACCGTAACATTGTATTTTATTTCCACACCCATGTTTGTAATATTTTTAATGTCATGTTCAAGTATAGCCTGGGGCAATCTGTACTCGGGAATGCATACTGACAATGCGCCACCATGAACTGGCAAGGATTCAAAAATCGTAGTCTGGTATCCATTCATTCCAAGGTAGTAGCCCGCAATCAATCCAGCGGGTCCTGAACCGATGATCGCAATCTTTTCTTTCTTTGTTTCTTGTTTTTCAGGCAAGTATTTCAAATCATTCTTCTGGGCATAATCAGTTACAAATCTCTTTAGTCCTCTGATAGAAATAGGATCGCTGAATTTGCCTGCCTGGCATTTTGTCTCGCAGGGATGGCTACATACTCTGGCACAGACTGATGGGAGAGGATTATCTTTCATAATAACATTGAAGGCCTCTTCATACCGTCCTTCGGCTATCAGAGAGATGTACAAAGGTGCTTCTGTATCTATCGGACAAACATGTTGGCATGGCGAGGATATAATTTCCTTACAGACTACAGCAGGGCATCTTTTGTATTTGATGTGCTGTTCATATTCATCCATAAAGTATCTCAATGTCGAAAGTACTGAATTGGGGGCTGTTTGGCCAAGTCCGCACATTGAAGCATCTTTAACAACATTGCCAAGCTCTTCCAATAAATTGATATCACTCATTTTGCCTTTGCCTTCAGTAATATCAGTTACAATTTCCAATAACCTCTCTATTCCTTCTCTACATGTGAGGCACTTGCCACAGGATTCCTCCTGAAGAAATCCAAGGAAATATTTTGCCACATCTACCATGCAGGTATCTTCATCCATTACTACAAGACCGCCGGAACCCATTATTGAACCGGCTTGAGCTAGTTTTACATAATCAATTGGTGTTGAAAGCAAGTTCTCAGGTATGCACCCTCCAGAAGGACCTCCGGTTTGTATTGCTTTGAACTTTTTGCCCTTGGGTATTCCACCACCAATATCATATACCATTTCCCTTATTGTGGTACCCAATGGAACTTCTACCAAGCCTGTGTTGTTTATTTTTCCAACCAAAGAAAATATTTTTGTGCCATTGGCTCCCTCAACTCCAATATTAGTGAACCACTCTGCACCATTGTTGATGATTAATGGTATATTTGCCCATGTTTCAACATTGTTTATGTTCGTGGGTTTGCCAAAGATTCCTTTTTGAGCTGGGAAAGGTGGCCTCTGTCTGGGCTCTCCTTTTTTCCCCTCTATTGATGCGATAAGTGCTGTTTCTTCACCACAAACAAATGCACCGGCGCCAGGAACAATCCTTATGTCAAAATTAAAACCTGATCCTAATATATTATTACCAAGCAAGCCATATTTTCGCATCTGATCCATGGCGTTTTCAATTGTTTTTACTGCTAACGGATATTCATGTCTAATGTAAATGATGCCTTCGGATGCACCAATGGCAAATGCACCGATTAACATTCCTTCCAGAACGCTGTGTGGATTTCCTTCCAACAAGCTTCTATTCATGTATGCGCCAGGGTCTCCTTCATCAGCATTGCATACAATGTATTTCATATCGCCCTTTGCTTTTTTACAGAAATCCCATTTAAAACCAGTTGGAAATCCTGCACCACCTCTACCTCTAAGGCCTGATTTTTTTACTTCGTCAATAATCTCATCTGATGACATTCGGGAAAATACCTTTTCTGAAGCGGAATAACCACCCAGACCGATATATTCTTCGATACTAGTGGGGTCAAGGATGCCATTTTTACCAAAAAGGATTCTCATTTGTTTATTATAAAATGGAACGTCTTTTTCATAAATGATTTTTTCCCCTGTTGATGGATTGACATATAACAAACGGTCGACTACTTTGGATTTGAGAATAGTTTCCGAAATGATTTCATCCACATCCTCTGGTGTTACTTTATGATAAAATATACCAGAAGGGCGGATCACGATAAGGGGGCCATGTTCACAAAAACCATGACAGCCAGTTGTTTTAACCTCGACCTTGCTTTCAAGATTCATTTTTTTAAACGAATTTCTAAAGGCTTCAGTAACTTTTCCACTGCCGGAAGCCAAGCATCCCGTTCCAGAGCACATTGTAATAAATGTCTTGTTTGAATCTTTTTTCTTATTGATTATGTTTCTTAATTTATTTATATCATCATTATTTTTGAATTCTGCTGTCATTTTTCCCCCCTCCCTTGAGGAGAGAGAGAATATTTCGCATGAAATGCCCTAAGCTCTGTTTCCAAATTCTCAAACTCTGCAAGTTGTTTCTTGCAACCCCATCGTGAGCATACTCGAATATATCCACCCAGAAGAGATTCAAATGTGATCATGGGTGCCTTGCACTCATAACAAAACCTGCTACTCTTCATATCGACATTGCAATGTGGACAAAATATTCGAACAATTTCTCCCTCTTGGACATCTAATTCAGAATCTTTTTTGTGACTTCCATAGAGTGAGCTCAAGCGTAATATTCCTTTTTCTCCATTAGATGCAACAATAATTCTCACACTGGGATGGTCGTCAATCTCGAAATCTGGGTCCATCAGGCTTTCTCCACAATGGTGGCACTTGAGTTTTAGATGTATCATGTCGCCGCCTCCTGTACTTTATATGATTGTAGTATTGTATTTGCTTTTTTGGTGCTCAACTGACCATAATATTCTCCATTAATTACCATAACAGGACCCAGAGCACATGCGCCGAGGCATCGGACTGTTTCGAGGGTGAATTGCATATCTTCTGTTGTTTCACCAACATCGATATTCAGTTCTTTTTGAATTTTATCAACTATCCTGCGTCCTCCCCTCACATGGCAGGCTGTACCTACGCATACATTGATTATGTATTTCCCTCTTGGTTTCAAGCTGAAGACCGTGTAAAATGTGGCAACGGAATACACATCAATGACTCGTATGTTCAATTCTTCTGCAACCATAATCATAGCTTCTTTTGGTAAATAATTGAAATTTGTCTGAATATCGAGCAATATTGATATCAAAGAGTGTTTTTCATAATTGTATCTGTTTAATACAGCATCTGTTATATTTTCTAAGTTAGCGATGTTATCATGATTTATCATGTTAATTAATGCCCCCTTTGAGGGATGGCACGAGGTATCTTTTTCATGTATATATGTGATTTGGTCAACAGTAATTCAGCTAATTAGGATAGGGTAATCCAGGTATTTTCAATATGAACTGTCCGGTCGCGGTCCTGTGCATGCCCAGGTCCTTTGCCAGCGAGTTGATGTTTACTCTGACAGCGTTTCCGGAGGCCGGATGCCTCAGAAGGCGCAGGTTGAAATCGTCCTCGAGGACTATCATATGACCGATGAATGACGTTTAACTATTTAATGATAGAAATATTTTAACTTGTTTTCACATAGGTCAAACTGAAGATGGGGTGTTAGTATTCAGTGAAACGATAACGATTGTAGATTGTAGATTGACGATTGTAGATTTACGACGGATTGACTGGCCGAAGTGATTAGTGAAAAGTGTAAAGTGAATAGTGAAAAGTGACGTTGGGAGGTAAATGATGAATGAATCGGCTCTCAAGGACAAAAATACTCAGTTTTTCATTTATCACTTATCACTAAAAAAGATTGACAAAACAGCATATTCCCAGCACAAATCTAAAATCTAAGATCTAAAATCTAAAATTTCAGAAGACTGAACTCTTACGGTGGGGCGTCAAATATATATGCATTGAGCCTTCTCTATTTGACAAATCGCTAGGAGGCAATGATTGGAAGCTGATGTCATAGTAATCGGTGCAGGTTCCGGTGGATACGCCGCTGCTTTGAGTTTGAGCAAGCACGGCAAAAAGGTCATTCTCATTGAAAGCGAAAAAGCTGGAGGAGTATGCTTGAATTCGGGTTGCATACCTTCAAAAGCCTTCCTCTACATGGCAAGCCAGTATTATAACAAGGAAAACGAAAAGATTGGAATAACTTGCTCATCCAAAATAGATTTGGTAAAATTCCAGGAATGGAAATACGGCATTATCCAAAAGACAATCGACAATATACTGGCTGGTTGCAAGAAAGCAGGTGTGGAATATATTTCTGGGAGGGCGAGCCTCATGCCCGGAAAAAGGGGTAAACTTGACACTGGCATAGAATTTTCAGCTGAAAATATCATACTGGCCACTGGCTCAGTACCCCGGAGTATTCCTGGATTCACTTTCGACCATTCCAGAATTTTGAGCAACGAGGATATACTGGCCATGACAGAAGTGCCTCTGAGCATATGCATAATCGGCGGCGGTGCTATCGGAGTTGAGATGGCCACATTCCTGGCAAAACTCGGTTCAAAGGTCACTGTGGTTGAGGCGCTGGCCAAGATTCTGCCAAACACCGATGATGATGTTTCGAGGGCTGTAGTCAGGAGTTTGAAAGAACTGGGCATAAGCATTCATGTCAATTCGATGGCCACCTGCGGTGAAACAGGACCAGGTGGATTGCAGGTCCACATAAATACCTGCCCGGAAGATTCACTGGCATTCGATAAAATATTGATTGCAGTGGGAAGGAAGGCCAACATAGAAGGCCTAGGATTGAAGGATGCTGGCATTGAAATTGATGAGGCGGGATTTATCCGCGTTAACGAAAAAATGGGGACATCCCAACCGGGAATTTTCGCAATCGGTGATGTTATCGGAGGCGCACAGCTGGCCCACAAGGCCACCCAGGACGGGCTTATGGTCGCTGATACCATCATGGGAATAGAATCCGATTATTCGATGCTCACACCGTATGTGGTCTATTCGGACCCGGAGGTTGCGAGTGTGGGCATGACTGAAACCGAGGCTAAAGGAATTCCAGGTACCATTGTGAAACGTTATTATTTCGCAGCCCTTGGTAAGGCACTGGCCATGAATGACACACGCGGCTTTGTAAAAATCGTGGCAGCAGAAAACGGCCAGATATTGGGTGTCCACATAGTTGGCCATGAGTCGTCCAATCTTATTGGCGAGGCATTGCTGGCAATAGAGAAAAAAATGACAGTCAAGGACCTGGCAAAGCTAATGCACCCTCATCCGACATTGTGCGAGGCTCTGGGTGAATGTGCAAGGGCCTTTAAGGATTAATTACGTAAACTACCAGCCCCTAAAGTGGCTGGCGTTTGTTGCCAGGACTGGAAGTTTACTGCTTATGCCGATTCATCTCAGCCCCCCAGGGCTGGGCTTTCTCGGCATATGTACAGCGAACTTTTCGAAGCTCCTGTCGTAGGTTTTTTCAACATCCTCGGGAAAGCAGCATCCGAGAGCTGGTGCATGATGGTTTTCTATGCGTACAATGCATTTTGAATTTTGAACATGTGTAAAAGATGTGTACATCATCTGTACTCAATTTTGAAAAAGTTAGTTAATATGGTCAGGACATTTACGATTAAAAGAGTTGAACATCAATGGGGGAATCTAAGTTTAGTCAAATCATCAATTCCAGAATAAAATAAGGGAGGTAAAAATATGGTAAAACCAGAAAAAGAGGAAAAAGCAAGTACTATGGGCATATTTAACGAATGGACAGATTACTCCAAACTTTTGGAGAATCAAATCACCACGGCCCTGGAGGAAAACCATGCCGAATGCGAGAAACTCTATAATGGCTGGGTGGATTTTTCGAAGAGTCTAGAGACAAGAATAAATCCAACATCGAATGAGGAACAATCCAATTACAAAGAACTTTTCAATGTCTGGAAGAACTACAACAACAAGATTGGCGCCAGGCTGAACAATATAGTTTCCGAGAATTCGACTAATGCAGAAAGAATGATGAAAATGTATGGCGAGTACTCGAAGAACACAATGGAGAACATTTTGAAAAGTGGCAAACCGGAAAAGGACACGGTATCGGATCTTCACACAGCATGGTTTGATTTTACGAACGATATGAACGCCAATATAAACAAACTGATGGTTAAAGGTAATGATGACCATCAAAAAATGATTGACCTGTGGGGCGATTTCATCGAGAAGATGAACAGTCTTATGGTTCCTTTAACCAATCAAAACGGAATCGGACTCAACGAACTCTCCGCACACTGGTCATCCATGTCCGAAAAATTCGGAGAAACAATGACAAGTTTCTTCAAGGACGACAAAACGCATTACAAGGACATCTATGCCACTTGGATAAACGAAACCAAGAAGATGAACGGATGGTTTACCAGTTTGGCAAAGGATTTCGGTACCGATATTGAGAGCCTTTATCAAACATATTTTGAAAGGACGGGGGCCATCCAGAAAAACCTCATGATGTTCCGGTTCCCGAGTGCTCACGCATTGCACAATGAGATCTCGGAACTGAAGAAAAAAGTGGAGGAGTTGGAGAAAAAGTTGAATTGAACAATATGGAGAGGATGAACATGACAAAAAAGAACATGAAACAAACGAAAAAGAGCGAAGAGAGCATTCCAAAAGTGGTGGAAACCTCGGGGACGAAAAAGAGCGAAGAGAGCAATCCCAAAGTGTGGAAGACCACTGGGGACCATGAGGAAGGCAATTCAAAGGTGGAAGTGACTTCGGAGGACCGCATGCGGGAGATAATGAACCTGTGCACTGAACAGCAATTCGGTTTACTGACTCGCATGAACGATGTGATAGGTGAGCAGCAGAAATTCAATACGAACATCTGGGAGATGTGGTCGAAGTTCAATGATAACCTATGGGAAAGCATCCTGCCTGATTTCGGAAAGGAACAATACAAACAAATCTCCGGCGTCTGGAACGAGCATTACGGGAAGATGAACGCCTCCCTAATCAAGAATACACAAAAGAGCACCGGTAAGTATACGAAGTTATTCGGAAAATGGAGGACAATTGCAGAACTCATTAGCAGAATTGCATCATCCAGCGGACAAGAGCAAGTTGAACTCATCGAAGATCTCAAGAAGGAGTATGAAGAAGTGTCCGGGTACACCACTGCGTTCTTCGCTGAAAACAGCGAGGCAACGATTGATGAATACAAGGAGATACAATCCTCGTGGCGTGATTTCACCAACCGGATGAATACAATGCTGACGGAGATAACAACGGATGAAAATGCATATCAAATGATGGCAGATGGTGGAATGCATCAAATGTTCGTGCCGGGTAAAACCGAAGAGGTGCTGGTGAATTGGAGCAAAATCTCTTCTGAAATTAACAGCGAGATTGCAGGACTTGTTTCAGAAGCCGCAGAGAAGTTCAGAAATTCACAAGAAACCTGGAACGAGTTTCTCCAGAAGGTTATGAACGTCGTGACGGAGGAGCGCGGGAAGTAAGTAGCATGCCCCGCCTGTGAGGGCGGGGTTTCAATCTATTGGCTGTATGGGTGACAGCATATTGTTGGCAAAAAGGCATTTTGTTGGCACCCTGTTTTCAAAGCCCCGGCTGTAAGGCCGGGGTAACAACGGCACCCAGGCTAGCTGACGATTTGGGATTGGAGGCGCGCGCCATCACCGTTAAACCTGAGAAAGGGTGCTTTGGGAGTTGGCCGGTGCCGTAGCCCCGGGGCCGGGTTGTGTGCCGGTTTAAGCTAACCCCGCCCTCACAGGCGGGGCTTTAAAAGGATGATGGCGAGAATCGTGTCACACGACATCGAATTCGGAAAATTCGATGGCGAATACCCCGCCCTCCAGCTATCAAAATGTTCCAATTCAGACGGGGCATGATGGCCTGGGCTGGAACCAGCCGTTGGACCGGGTTGGCCAGTGTGGGGGCGAATCAGCGACGGTTGTTGAATGCAATTCTCGTCGATTGTAGATGTATAACGATTTTCGATTTTGGGATTGTAGATTTTAGATTTACGACGTGCGGTGAATGCAGCTGGCAACGTTTGAAAACGGCGCATTCGCCAATGATGCGGAAACAATTACAAACTAAATCCAGCACCATAAATTCCCATCATTTTGCAAGCAATCGGTGAATGCGGAAACTAAATCTATGCAATAATGAGCGTTCGCCATGAATCGACGTTCTATCTTCATTAATGATTCACAGGGTCTTTGGAATTTCCGCAAAATCATAAAAAACAACTGGAAGCATGATTTTGCGGGAAAAAATGGGGCGAGGACCTGGGCTTAAGCCCTTATGGAAAGAGAATGACCTCGCCCTAGTGGGGAAGAGATAATAGTGATAGGAATTGCCCACATAACAGATTCATGCTTCCCGAAAGGCATAATTGATTAATTCGGTATAAAGATTTGGATATTGCTCTTGCCTTCATCCTCTCTACACCGTTACGTGTCTCCGTGGAGCCATCCCCCCTCTTCTCACCACGCTGGAAATATATAAAATCCACTATAGCCTAGCTTCTTATCCTTACTTTATCTAAATTTACTACACTATTAACCTAACGCCAATTTTATCCTGCAATCTAAAAATGTATTACCTAAGGAGAATTGTAGGATTGAATAATCCGTTCTAATTCAAACTCTAAATCGCTTTCAATAAGGATTCCTTCAAGGCTGTCAAGATATCTCATCAAATTATCGTCCGTATTTGATTCTGTGAGGTAATCGCTAATCCGCTCGGATAAATCGGACGACATGGGAATTTTCCTTTTGGTATCTGATGGTGTAGCAATGATTTCTGATACAATAAACGCATCAAAAATAATCATCAAGGCCACAGCAAAAAAGAGCCCATAAAAATGAAGGGGGACCGGAACGCTGGTGTTGAATAGATTGTTTCCGAGTATGATCATTATCATGAATGATAGTATGATAGACAGCTTAATTGCTTTGTCATTCTCCAAAAAGTGCAGGGCTGTGATAGTTGCAACTAAACAGAGAGCAAAAAAAATACTGCCTGGTTGATTTGTGCCGCTATGATCGGGGGACATGGACAATAGAACAGCCGGGGCACTAAGACCGGGAACATATATTAGGAGAATTAATATAAACAGGAGGAGGATTGAGAGAAATAGCCAGAACGACTGTAACACGGTGTTCAGAATACTTCGATTGAGAATATTCTCAGACATTCTCATTTTTGTGTCTCCGTTTTAATAATATCTGAATCGAAACCGTTAGGATGAGAGAGAACACAACCGCCCCGATTATTATGTTCATGTTGGCCTTTCCGGCGAGTGGGGGATATACATACTGCCCAGTGTACGTTGCAGAGAGTCCACCCACATCCCATACCACCACGTTTAGGAAGGTTCCATCAACAGGAGTGAAGCATATTTCTAATAAAAGGTAACAACTCTCCGATTCCTCGCTTTCATTGCTGTGTTTAATTCCAGAAAGTTCTGAAACCAGATTGTTTCCAATAACGTTCCTGAGCTGCCCGTTTGGCGAATCACGGGTGTTATTCGCAAAGTAGGCAATGCTTAAGACCCCTTCGTTTCCATCTGTCACATTTATGAATATTCTATCTATGTCCCAAAATGAATTATAGTCTGAAACGTTGATTGTGACCAGGGTATTGCCGTTAATTTCACTCACCGACAGATTTGAGAATGTGGGATATACATTTTCCACCTGCACGCCGCCATCGTCCCCCATGACGCTGGTTGTACCTGCCAACAGTATTACGACGAATACAAGTACAATAGCTGGAGACCTCAGCTTTTCACCCTCCTTCTCCTCTTGTATAACATCATGAGGATACCAACGATTAAAACTCCAATTACTGCCGGGGGTAAAACCTTGTTCAGATATCCACTATAGTTTTCTGTTATTTTTTCCTGAAGTTCGCCAGTAGAGTCAATCTCAATAACGGTGGTGTATTGGTCACCGTTTATCTGGTACACAAGAGAAGCATTGCCGCTGGTTATTATTGGTTCAACCATTATGTTGAAGGTTTCGGACCTGTCACCAGCCAGTTCCAGATGGTACGGCATATCTACCTCCACACCATTCAATTCTATCGATGAAACCGTGCAGCCAATCCCATTTATGTCAAGGTCGATATCCCCCTGGCCGTCTAATATCAACGGGAAGGTTCTGGTCTCGTTGGAAGCCATTCGGACGCTGGTTACATACTGTACAGTGTATTCATCGGCCTCCACAAATTCGAGGTCAGGGTCTCCCACAAAGATGATGATATCAAATGGATAGTTGTAAGAGGGAATTAACTGGGCGGTCCCAATGCTCGGGCCAACATATTTGTATGTAATCAGAACCTCACCCCCAAATTCCTGTCTTTGGGAAGTTAGAGGGTTACTGGAATAGACAAGGGAGTACTCCCCCATTGAGAGCGGGGATAGCGTACGTTCACCCGGAATCATTATACAATTATCATTATCAATGAAAAAATCCACATTTACCGGTACGACATCCTCATTGTGGACTCTGGCATATTGCCCCGTGTCTGCAGTCTCCACTTGCATCTGGGTATATGGAGGTACTGCGATGAGGAAATCCGCCGTGGAAAATCCCACACCCCCTGTTCTTTCCCGTAATTCAATATCTTGTTCACTTTTCAGTTCGCCTGCGTTTACGGCAAGATGCCAAATACCAGGTATGGCAGATTGGTCAACAGCTATCCAAAACAATATCCTTTCCCCGTTGAATGAACACTTCGTCTGGTCTATGAACAAGTTATGTTCTAACTCGTTCCATGCTCCTTCATTGTATGTCCATTCATACCTATCTATTCCTTTCGTGAGTTCCATAGATGCATCCATTGCAGAAGGAACGTCAAATTCCAATATGTGCCAGAAACCGGTAATCATCACCATTTGATTTGCGTCATTGAAAAAAATAGATTCCACTGGCATATGAAGTTGCACATTCTCGATTCCATCGGTTGCTGTACTCATTTGGGATAATGGGAAAGAAAATGCGATTAGCATGATAGTACACAATATCAATATTGATTTTTTTCTAGCCATGATTATTACCTGTCCTGTAAAAATCATTTATGAGAATAATATCTATCGTTAATATTATCAAATGTGATAATTGAAAAAATGAAAGAAAAGGGAAAAGGAGGAGGAGTAAACTCCTCCATTTTCGATTGTTTTTCTTATGCTACCTGAGTAACCTGGAACGTCAATACAGCAGTGTATGTCCCTGGCAAGGTACCATAGGGCACTGCGATGTTGAAGTTCACGCTCGTTGTCAGCGCACTGTTGCTCGCCATATAGGCGCTGTGATCACCGTATCCAGTATTGGCGAGGATTGTTTTCTCGCCTGCCTCCAGGTTCGCAGTGTAAGTCAGGTCACCGGCTATGTCATCCGCTGCGCTTGCAGCAGCCAGGATTTTCACATAAGAGCCGCTTGTGGGTATCGTGTCGCTGGGGCTTGCGCAGGTCAGGTCGCCATTTATCCAAACGGTTAGGTCCATGTCGTCGTTCGACCTGGTGGTAACACTGGCCGCTGTAGCATCAGAGTTGGCGTTTGGTGCCACAGTTCCGACGTTCCATGTATTGCTTGCACTGGAAATATATGTGTACTTGTATATTCCGAACTCGTAAGCATCGGAACCGCTATCCTTCTGGCTCGTGGTCGCAGCTGCATCCGTAGCGTTGACCATCACATTCCATGAGTTGGCATTGGCAAATGCCACTCCATCAGCAACCGCAGGTATGTCTGCCTGCTTGAACTGGTAGCTGGGAGTAAACTTCCATGTCAGTTTGTATTTCTGATTTGCCGTGACCTCAGTTACTGCATGTGTGCCATCTGTTACCGTGGAATGGTCAACAGTTGTTGAATATTTTGCATCCATGTTTCCTGTTGTCGGAACAGTTTGCCCGTTTCCTCCGGCAGCCGTGTTGTCATAATAGAGCAATACCCTGTAATTATGACCCGTTGTCTGACCAGAGAAATATCCTTCGCTTCCACCATCATACCAGCACATGACCTGAATGGTGTCCACATCGTCCCAGCCGTTGTTGTCCTCTATGGTCACATTTACGGTAATTTCCGTATTAACGTCAACCTGGGCATCTAATATTGTAGTATAACCCGCATTCACAATCTCAAAACCCGTTATCGCAGGAGCGACATTGTCTGCTTGAACCTGCAGACCGCCAGCCGTATCCGTGCTTGTTGCCACATCTGCCGCGTTCACTAATCCGCTCATGCCTGCTAGCATTAATGCCATGGTGAAAAACACCGGAAGATATCTTTTGTTTCCTATTGTCGTTCTTTTCATATACATCACCTATTCTCATCTCGCTCTTTATTGAGCGGAGGTCATTCTCCGTTGAGTTGATATAAAAATTCGCTTATGATTATCATTATTGATTATCAGAAATTAAAATTGTAAAATGTCTTTGGAACCATACTGCCAGAAATAGTTCTGTTATGGGAAAACGACTTAGTTGGTTCGCATGCCTTTCATACTTTCCGATATATAAAGTATTGGGAGGGTTTGTTGAAAGTGAAACCTTTGCTCCCCCTCAGCCCTAACTCGTCCTGTATGGTCTGTGCCTTGCGTACAACCATCACTGCCTGGTTTTGTTGATTTGCGTAGAAAATCAGCTTTTGCCGGGACAAAAACGAACTATTCACGCCTTCCAGATTATAACCTTGCCATCGTCCAGTAGTTTGAACTTTATCTTGTCGCCATCCTTCAGTTTCCATGCCTGCCTGACGAACTTCGGGATGGCGGCCTTGTTTTTCTTGACCACTCTCGGACCACTTGTTCGGACCATGTAACACCTCCGTTCTTGAATGATGTTCATTTACTTATTATTGTTCTCCGAACAGTTATGTTTTGGCATTGGAGCGGGAAAAAATAAAACCCGCGAGATGACGTTTAAAGTTGTTTCATTTGATACATCTAACATTCTTTTTTTCAGAGCATGAGAGATTACATAGCCAAAGCTGTGGGGGTATGGGATAAAGCATGACTTGAATATGGATGCTGTAAAGCTATTCATCAACATTCAGACAAAATCCAAACAAAGGTTTATTACCTTTATTAATATTATAGATACTTGTGATGCGAAAAATAGAGCTGGAAACAAACGAAAAGACAATATGCATCAGGGAACAATGCGACAATCTCTCCCAGTGTGTCGAGAGATTGACAAATATTATTGAACGCCAGCCAGGAAGAAAAGACCTGTACTTATTGAGAAACTTAATGGAGAATGCTTTAACCAATCTTCAGGATAATTATATGGGGAAGGTGTGAATGCAGAATATCGCATTGAAACTGAAAGCCTGCAAAGTAACCCTGGGAGTCCCATTCGACGAGTCCAGGCAGAAGATGTGCCCGGTTTACAAGAGGTTGAGAGATCATCTGGAGGCCAGAGGCTGGGCGAGAAAGCATTATCATGCGGAAAATGTGCATCACGGTGGCATGTGCTGTTTCAAGTACGAGGGGTTGGAACCCATAGAACCGGATATCGATGAGATTCTCTACACGGTCGAGGTAACTATCAGGGGCACGGAAACGACCTGTACTGTGAACATCACGGTCGATTCTTTTGACCCGAAAAACAGGATGAAATCGCTTAATCACGAATCAGAGGTGGCGTTTCTCGATTCCCTGGTAGTTCTCCTGAGGAAATCAGGGATCCATGACATTTGAAATGTTTATCCACTCATCCGATAAAAAAAGGTGGGCGGGGCTTCGGGCATAACGCCCAGGTTGGAGAGAGATTTGCCCCGCTCAAAGTGGGGAAGAGTTTATCGTGATAGGAATTGCCCACATAATAGATTCATGCTTCCCGCTACTATCAAGAATGTATAAGTTGATAAGGTTTTGCCCGACGATTGTGGAATTGTGAATATTTTCGCGTGAAATATGTGTGTATTAACAATAAATTTCGACAGCATGCGGAACTATATATTGAGTGCGGTTATCCGATTGAAGGGCGTGTATAGCTTATCCCGTCCTATCGATACCACCCCCTCACCGACCAGAAGAAACTTCGGGACAAGGTTCTTAGCACCGAGTTTCAGCCTCTTCATCGAATACACGACCCATACGAAAGGTCTATCTTGGTCAACTGGAACGTTTTCTTCCATTCATTCACCTAGTTTCTGATATATTTGCAGAGGATTATGAACATAATGACCCGGTTATCAGGAGTGAAAACTTGTTTGATTGAACATGCCCTCGTCCTAATACCGCAATCTTTAGTGATAATGGCCGGGAACCCCCTGGCTTTTAAACCGGGATGAAAGGCCATTTACACGAATATAGGTGAAAGGTAGACCGCTGTGCACATGTGCATGACCTGCCATGCACCTTGCATATACCAGCATATGACTTCCTAGGTAAACTTCCAGCCTGGCTATTATCGCCGAACTCAAAGTTCGGCTAAGTCGCAACGAGTATCGTTGCTCTAAACGCCAGCCACTTTAGGGGCTGGTAGTTTACACAATGAAAACAATTAATTGGCAAGAGGAAGGCAAAAGAGATGCTGGAGTGCTAAGACAATTTGACTGTGAACTGGCAACGATCACTGCCGTCCATTAACACCATGTCCGGCCTAAGGTCTATTTCACGACCAGTCTTCATTGCAAACCTTGTCAAGATGCCCCTGGTCACGCTGCATAATATAGGATTGGTACCGAACTTTTCATGCCAGTAACATCTATCATTTATTATCTCTGCATTGTTTTCGTCCTTTAGTTCGTAATGAAATTCGAACCCGCAGAGATTCATGAACTCGCAGGACCACCTGGAACTCATTTCCAAACTAACTATATCCTTCTTCATGTTCTGAAGGTAAATATCGATAATATCCTTTTCTATGGCGTCGCAAAGGTGTCTGAGCGCGCCTGCACCCGAGCCCTTGAACTTCGAAACGATTCCCAAAAGATTCTCTCTTATGGTCTTTGATCGGTTGTCTGTTTCAAGTATTGCGGTGCTTATTGCATTCAGAACAGTGCCCAAATCGAATGGTTTAATAATAGAATTATTTGCACCCATCTCAATAGCGGTTTTGGCGGCTTTATCATCGGCAGTGACAAAAAGTATACATTGCATTGGATTGATCGCATGTATTTCTTTCATGGCTTCAATACCATTCTTAATAGGCATCCTGTGGTCCAATATCACGATTTCCGGTTTATTGGCAAGACCGCCATATATTCTCACAGCTTCTTCGCCGTTGAAGGCCTCTGCAATAACCCGGTGCCCCTTCAACTCCAGGATCTCTCTGAATATCTCAATGACCGATGGGTCATCATCCACCGTGAACACTGTCGCGATTCAATCCCCTCCCCTCGGTATTAAAAACACAAAATTGCTTCCCTGGTCCGATACACCTTCCACCCTGTCCTCGATCCAAATCCTGCCGCCGTAACCTTCAATGATGTGCTTCACAAGGGTTAACCCGAGGCCCGAGCCGGATACTGAAGGCTCGCCCATATTATACCTGTCAAGAATAATGGCTTTTCGTATGTCATCTACTCCTGAGCCATTGTCCTTAATTTCTATTTTACAGAAATCGTTATTGACCTCACTGACGCAAACACCCACTTGCACAACATCGCGCCTGTCGAATTTCATCGCATTGCCCAAAAGATTTACGAACACGTCAGTCAGCAGTTCATTAGCGATTACTTTGTATTCTTTCTCGCTGATGTCCGATACTATCTCCAGGTGCTTATTGGGGAATTGCGTTCTCACCCTATCCTCTGCGTCCTGGAACACCGGCAGCAACTCAATGCTCCTGAGTTCCGACTCTGTCGCTTTCATCTCACCCAGTTTCCTGAGATTGGATATCAGATTAGAGCTGCCTATCACCTGGCTGAGAGCGTTTTGAGTGTTCCTTTTGTATTCATCAGGGTAATTTTCAGACATCAAGAGTAATTCAAGGTTCGACATTGCGCCCTGATTGTAGTTCCTGATGTCATGTGACATCAAGTCGTTGTAGAATTCGGCGCGTTTGTACTCTTCTTTAATTCTTTCCACACCCAGGTTCCGTTCTTCTTCCAGTTCCATGTTGAACAGTGCGAAAGCGATGTCTCCGGCAACCTCTGAAAACAATCCCTGCTCTTCCTCTAATGTAGCATAGTCTTTGTCAAGAGTGACTGACAACATACCATATATCCTATCACCATGTTCTATTCTGACAAACATCGCTTCCGTTTCAGCATCTTTATCAAAACCTGGGCAATCAGAACATAAGGCGCGATCAATAAGAGACACGCCCTCATTTGGTAAAGACAGTTGAATACAAGCAGGCATCTTATTATCTTTTAGAAGCTCGAGCATGGGCAAGAAAACCTTACCCAGACCCGCCTCGGCGGTTGTAATAAACGTCCCATCTCCATCGAAAAGTGCAATCCAGGCATTATAATAGTCACGATTTTCAATTAGAATATTGCAGACACTATCGAGTAATTTGTCGCGGTCTCTTTCTTGGACTATGAGCTGATTAACATTGCGAATCGCGCGTAGTACTCGGTTCTGGTGCACTATCAACTTCTCCGCCTTCTTGCGCTTGGTGATGTTTACGAACGATGCCATCCTGCCTATGGTGTTGTTGTTTTTATCGGTAACAATCGAGGAAGACACCTCTACCGGGAACAGGGTCCCGTCCTTGCGGCGTGCTGTGAAATCTTCTGTCTCGCCTTTTACCTTGTCTATTATCGTTGTGACATCTGCGAACTTTTGGATCTTCTCGGTGGCAAACAATTTGGATGCCGGGTTCCCTATTACCTGTTCTATTTTCTCGTATTCAAACATCTCCATGAACGCGGAATTGACATATGTTATCTCGCCGTCCAGATTGGCAATTATCACGCCGTTTACGCTCGATTCCAAAGCATCATGAACCTTGCTCAATTCATCTTCCGCCTTCTTGCGCTTGGCAATGCTTTTCTCCATCTCCGAGAAGTACGAACCGATACCCACAACTCCCACGAGCATGGCTATGGATATCATAAAGGTGAAGAAAGTATCGGTAATCACCATTGACGAAGTTGCATCCCCTCCATTGACTATATCCCCCAAAGCAATGATTCGCCTCACAAACATTAAGAGCATCGCAACGACGACCATCGTCCAAGCCCATCGCTTGCCCGTGACCTTTATCAGTCGGAATGCGAGAAAAGCCGTAGATAACTGGAGTAGAATTGCGATAATCCCTATGAAAATGATCAACATATTTCACCCCGGCGAATGTTATCTGATTTAGGGTCTGGTAATTTACACATGGGGGCCTCTCCATTGATGTCAAATATATTATTCATTTGAATCTGTCTCCCTAATTTAGGTGTAACTTTTTATTACTTTCCACGTCAATATCATTCTGTAGAATCCGGATTTTTATGTCATTCATACTTGAAGTTTTATTGATATCTGACCGAACACGACATATGGGTCTTGATACTGAACTCCATTTTCCCCAGCTTAAGGAACCGAGGAGATCGTTGGTCAACTACCGCTCAGAAAGAACGAGTAGGCTATCTCCTCGATTATTCCCGCTCCGAGTAGTAGTTGACCATAATCATTAATGCGGTCATTGGATAAAAGCGTTGTTGTGGGGTTGTAGGAGTATATTGTCGGGCACCAGGAATCGGAATGGCATTGATTAAACATGTTCTCGCCCATATACCGCGACTTTAAATCTGCGGATACGGGCGTTTTCAAGCTATTCCAGTGGCGAGAAATTGTTTAAACAAAGGGCTCCCCTCGATATTCTATGCCATGGATATACTCAAATCGTCCTGAATGACTCTGTGAGCAATCAAATTTCATGTTATTCGGTGTGTATATACCTGCGCAGGGGAGCACTCATTTGCTTGAATTGTAGGCGTGTTATCAATGAATATCCCGACAGCACACGTGGCTATGTATTGAGAGCCGCTATCCAGATGAAAGGAGAGTATGGCTTATCCAGTATCATCGGTTAAGGGTTCTGGCTCATTAGAAAATGAACAGGAGGTTGGTGACTATTTCCTTGGCGGTCAAAGCAGGGCAGGCGCACATCACGGGTAAAAACCCTTGTCTGTACTGTGTGTTTGCCACAGCCCCACAGACGGTTCTTCCTTAACCGATGACCGATGGAAAGCACTAGCACTACCCGTTAGCGCCCTTTTTTCTGTAAACTATCAGCCCATAAATGAGCTGCCGTTTACGTATGGAACCATTGTCACAAGATTCTGGGCTGGAAGTTTACCTATGGGGCCATGCACCTGAATTATCAAAGCTAATGCGCTTTGATTTCATTTGCCAATAATTGCACGGTGCATGGCGGTTTCCTACGTTTTTACTGTTCATGCCGATTCATCTCAGCCCTGAAGGACTGAGCGTTCTCGGCATTTGTGCAGTAAAACAACTTTCAACGAGACAAACGTCGAAACCTTTTTATTGTCCGTGTTGGATGGGGTCTTAGATGAGCGCTGGAGATGTGGAAGTTCAGTTGATGGCCGCTGACGAGGCCTACAGAAATTATGATTATGAGACGGCGTTGAACCATTACAAAAGTGCACTGGATGTGGCGACCGGACAGTCGTCCTCGCATCGAACAGAGAAATTACGGAACGAGATCCTCCTGAAAATCGTGGATGTGCTGGATTCGAGCGGCAATTGGGTGGACGCACTCATGTACATCGATACTATCACGAAAACCGCCAGGAAGCATATGAACCGTCGGCTTGAGATGGAAGCAAACCTGAGGGCTGCGAAGATACTCACGAACCGGAGCGTGTGGAAGGAGGCAGGGAAGCGATACCTTGACACGCTGGAACTCGGAAAGAAGCACGGCGTGAACACGATCATCGCCAAATGCCACTATGGCCTCGCGTACGTCGCATGGCGTTTGGGGGATATGGACGCCGCGCGTGTGGGAACCGAGAAGTCTCTGAAGATGACGGAGGATTGCAACGGCGGCAATCTCAGGGGCCAGGCCCTCAACCTTCTGGCCACCATAGCAGACAATGTTGGGGATACAGATATTGCCATAAAGAGATTCGGGGAGGCCATAGTGGTCTGCGAAGCGGCTGGCGACTTCAAGGAGATGGCCCGCTCCTTCAACAACCTGGGCGAGGTCTACAAAGGAACGGGAGACTATCTTAAGGCGAGCGAACAGTACAAGAAGTGTGTGGACGCCTCCAAACGCTCAAACGACAGGCACACCGAAGCATATGGCCTGACGAACGCGGCGGAGTGCCTGACGAGGCTGGGCAATATCGGGGAAGCGGAAGAACGGGTCAAGCAGGCGGAAGAGATACTCGCTACCATGGACGATAAATATGCTATCGCCTACACCCATTATGTCCGAGCTCTCATCCTCCACAAAACGAACAATCAAAATGGTGCCCGACAGGAGTTCGAAACCGCGCTGAATATCCTGAAAGAACTCAATGCGCCCTACGACATCAGCATCGTTTCCCTCGATTACGGCAGGGCTCTCAAGGATTTCGGCCAAAAGGACGAAGCAAAGAAAGTGTACATGAAGGCTCTGGAGGGCTTCAGGAAGTTGAACGCGACCGGATATCTAAAGAAGACTGCAGAAGCCATGAGAGAACTGGATGCCGACATGTAGGTGCCGTGTCACAGAGGTATCGTTAAAGGAAGAGAAGTTACAGAAGTAATACACATTCATTGGTCATCGGTTAAGGATGCTAGCTCTGTGACGGATTAGTCCTCTCGGAAGCCCGAACTCAGAACCTCGCTGGGCCGAGACGAAATCGGCGGTTCGCCCGAGTTCGGCTATACGGCGTGTTGATTATGCCCGGCTCGCCTTAACCGATGACGCATGAAAACGTTTCAGATACAATTAGCGTGAATTCGGTGAGAATATCTTTAATCATCGGGTACTGCATTCCTTTATCGTCACGATGATGGCTTTCGGGTTCCCTTCGCTGTTCCGAATTACCGAGGCACTCAGTTCGGCCAGGAAGCTTGAGCCGTCTTTCCTCAACGACTTGCATTTTATCTCATTTACAATACCCTCAGATAGAGTTCGATTCATAAATTTCGTAGCCTTTCTGTAATCTTCGGGTGTAACAAAGTCAATAATATTTTTCCCCAGCATCTGTTTCTCGCTTGAGTGTCCATACATTTCAAGCGCCTGTTGCGACGAATATATGATTTTTCCTTCGATATCCGTCATCATCACGGCCTCGGGGAGGATGCTCACGAGCGTATCGAACATTATCTTCGATTCGTGTAGATCTTCATGAATTTTCTTTTGCTGAGAGAGATCTTCAACGGTTCCACAATAGAACGCAATATTACCTTTACCATCCTGGACCGCTTTGGCGTTTTCACGGACGTGAAGAATGGAACCATCCTTCTTGGTCCAAGAGGTTTCGAACCCAGCGACCTGTCCATTACGTTCTATGCGTTTCTTGAAGTCAGAACGTGAAACACTCTCGGCAAATCCCTCCTTCTCCAGGTTTCGTTTGGAGAGTTCTGCTAAGGATGAGAATCCTAACATACGGACGAGCGCCGGGTTTGCCAGGAGAATTTGGCCCTCGGAGGTTGTCTGGTAGATACCGATTAACGTGTTCTTGAAAAGCTCCTGGAATCTTTCTTCCGAACTTCGTAATGCCCTTTCTGCTTTTTTCTGGTCGGTGATGTCTTGGGCGAGTATGGAGAATCCGATTATCGAACCTTCCGTATCCCTGATAGGGTCAATTCTAGCATTTATATCAAAAATTTCTCCAGACTTGTGTTTGGCGATTGTATCGAAGGCCGTGGATTTCTTACCCTGCATGGCTGTTTTTACTATGCTCTCCAGATGTTCCGAATAATGAAAAATCTGGATGCTCTTTCCCATCACTTCCGTTACTTTGTAACCGAAAGTTTTTCAGCGGCAGCATTCCAGAAGAAGGTCTCTCCATCTTTATCTATGAGAATAACAGCCGTATCTGTCTGTTCTATCACGTTCTGGAAGAAGGTATGTGATGAGGTAATGTTTGCTTTTTTAATAATATCTTCGAATAGCTCGAAATTATCCTCAAGCAGAGGGGACAAGAAAAACACCTCCCCGTAACCGCTGCTTTTTGAGGAGATAACAAAACCATTTCTCAAGAGGGTTTCCATGTGATGTTTCACTGTTCTATAGTTTAATTTCATAATCTCTGCAAGCTGGTTGATATTGTATGGTCGTACCTTAATCAGTTCAATGATCTGAATTCTTTTCGGCCCACCCTTTTGCCCTATGAGCACATGTGAAATTGTCTGTTTCAATGTAAGCATACTTACCACTTTCCTAAAATCCCCTGTCTGAATGCCATATATTAATATATGATTGTCAAGGTATAAATTAATTTCGGGTAGTGTCCTAATTTACACCGCATAATGAGTCGTTAAAAAATTCTCCCATGTCCACGGCGCGTCAGCCAGCCCTTCCAACATCGCTGGTGTTGCTCCTCTCCGAAATCTATTCATGAAATTCCAATGAAATTGAAACAACTGAAGGGCACACCATTGCATCTGTATGTCCTTGCTGAAACACTTAGTTTTTCGAACCAACCGCCCAAGACGCTCTCTCATTATCCCATTCATATTCTCTATTTCGGTTGTTTCTATATCCTCCAGTCGTGGATCTCCAAATATCGGTCGTTTTATCTTTTTAACCAGACGACCTCCTTTCTTGATTTTTATTAGCTGCCCGTAAATGATACAGGTGTTCGCATAATATTCTGGAAAAACATAGGTATAATCATCATTTCCGTCGGTATAGATTTCAAGTTTGTTGCTCGGAAATGGCAATTCGAGTCTGTGATACATGAGTTCTATCATTTCACGGCACGTTTCCTGTGTCCATTTACCAAGAGAATAAGAGAGCCAAAAATATGTGTTTCGTTTTATGCTTGCGTAGACCCAAGCATCACCTTCTTCATGGCTATCTGGGCTGCCGGGCTCAACTTTCTTTTGTTTTTTTTCACAAATGACCACAATTCATCGCACTCTATGGGGGTCAATTTTACATTGTGTATCAGAAAATTATTTGCTCTTTCCGCGTGCTCGGCAAGATCTACTACAAGACGGCCAATCGTATCTCGGTGGTGGCCTGTTATACGCTGTATCGAACGTAAACCATTCTTTTCAACCAGATGTTTGCATATATTGATGATTTCTTCCTCGGACAGATGTTTATGATATAACGGTGTATTCGCTGTTTCGACGAACCATTTGTGGCAGTGATTACAATAATATTGTTGATGGCCAGCTTTATTCTTGCCTCTTTTAAGGATGTCCTTTTTTTCTTCTTTAAGATAATATTTGCACGTGGGAATCTGGCACGTAATTTTTACTTCACTTCGTGGTCTCGCCATAAGAACATATATGCAACATCAAGTATATTAGTTATGCGGTACAATCGAGGACATTACCCAATAACGATTGTAGATTTTAGATTTTCGATTGTAGATTTACGACGGACGACATTCTGCCAGCAAATATCTAAAATCTAAGATCTAAAATCTAAAATTTCAAAATACTGAACTCTTACCGTCAATTGATTGGCGGGATTATACTATTTATGAATAGCATACCCCATGCCAGGACTGGTGCATCAAGGTTTCAACACTTGCCCTTGGACGGTATCAAACACATGAAACGTGCGATTTTGTCGCTCTCGTTCCTTATCTGATGCAGCTCGCCCGGCTTGATGAATATGAAATCGCCCGGTTTCAGCGGTTCTTTCCTGTCACCGGACCGGAGTATACCGTTTCCCTCCAGTATGAAAACCTCATGCTCCCAGTCATGCTGATGGTGCGGCGAGTAGCCGCCTGGCTGGATTGTGAACACCCTCATGGCGAAATTTTCAGCGCCATCTTTCTCGGATATGAGCCAGCGAACGGTCATGCCCTTGACGCCCTCTTCGGTCGGAATTTCCTCTTCGATTTCCGTGTAATGCATGTGTTTCATGGTATGCCTCCACAGATTCAGAATGATTACTCGGTATAATAAAATTCCCCGGAAGATTTCTGTTCCCTGTCAAGGCGCGAATCTTTCTTGTTTATCCTCGGGCGGTTCGTGTCATTGTCCCGTCTGAAAGTAATGTCCACATTCCTCAGGAAGAGGTTCATGCCTTCTCTCATTCCCAAGGGCCCCTCGCCTTTTCCGCTGACGGACGGCTCGCCGCTGAAGACCATTATTGAATCGGAGACCATGTCAATGAAATAAACATCGTGATCCACTATCATGCCGCTGCGCCCGGACTTTTCCATTACCCTCCGGATGGTTCGGGCCGCTTCCATCCTCTGGTTGGAATCGAGGTACGCAGACGGCTCGTCAATGAGATAGATATCCGCTTCCCTGCCCAGGGCCAGGGCGATTGCTACCCTCTGGAGTTCTCCGCCGGAGAGGGATTTCAATTCCCTGTTCTGGAGCGGCGCCATGTTGAGCGGCGTGGATATCTCCGACTTGAAAAATCCGGTTGTCATGCGATTGCCCAGCTCGGTCATGAATAATTCGTTCACCGTGCCGCCGAAGCTCGGCTCGATGTACTGGGGTTTGTAACTCACTTTCACGTTGGCGTCTATTTCCCCGGCATCGGGTTTTATCTCATCGGCCAGTATCTTCACAAAAGTTGTTTTGCCGGTTGCATTGGGGCCCACTATGCCCACAACTTCACCGGCCTTTATCGCGCCGGGTTCGGTGGTCAGCGTGAATTTTGCAAAGTCCTTTCTCAGTTGGCCGAAGCTCACCAGGGAAATCGCGGCCCAATCCTTCCTGGGAGCCCTGGCCTCGAATTTGATCGGCCTGTCTCTTATTCGGACATTTTCCTCCTTCAGGAAACCGTCGAGATACGTGTTGATGGCGTTGCGAACTGTCCGTGGCTGGGCCAGCACGCCGTAGCTACCCTCGGAGCCGTACATGAGATGAACTGTATCCGCAAGGAAATCCAGCACTGCCAGATCGTGCTCGATGACCATGACGGATTTCTCCTCGGCAAGGGACTGCACAACCTTGGCAATCTTCAGGCGCTGATAGATGTCCAGATAGGACGATGGTTCGTCGAAGAAATAAATATCGGCATCTTTCAACACGGTGGCGGCTATTGCCACTCTCTGGAGTTCGCCGCCGGAAAGCTGGCCGATATCCCTGTCGATGCAGGGATTCAGGTCCAGTTCCGCAGCAACGGCGGTTATATCCTTCACGGTCTCGACCTTCTCCAGCAACTGCCTTACTTTCCCGGAATGCACTCTCGGCAACATATCCACATACTGGGGCTTGAAGGAGAACGTTAGTTTGCCGTTGGCCACCTTCTCCAGATGATTGTAAAGCTCGGTACCGGCGTACTTCTCCAGGACCGGTTCCCATGTCGGTGTGGCGTCAAGGTTACCAAGGTTGGGTATTTCCTGGCCGCTGAGTATCTTCAGGGCGGTTGTCTTGCCGATAGCATTGGGCCCCAGCATGCCGACGACCTCGCCAGGCCTCGGTATCGGCAACCGATAAAGCCGGAAACCGTTCACACCATATTGCTGGACAAGTTCGCCCTCCAGCTCCTCTGCAAGATTGATTATCCGTATTGCATCGAAGGGGCACTTGTGGACGCAAATCCCGCAGCCCACGCACAGTTCCTCCGATATTATGGGCTTGCCGTTCTCCCCCATGACGACTGTTTCGTCGCCGCTCCTCACTCTGGGGCAATAGCTGATGCACTCCTGGTTGCATCTCTTTGACTGACACTTGTCCTTGTTCAGGGTGGCTATCCTCATTGAGGCTGGGATGTAGGGGTTGCATAAAAGTATTATCTTTTCCCGCACTGCTGCGGCAAGGTTTATTATAACGCCGAGTGTATTGTATTCACATGGATTCCGGAACACACCCTAAGTGCAAAGGAGCCATCTTCAAGGTCAATGCCAGTTACATCAGGAAGATAGGCGGCGGGGAGGGGCTCCAGAAGATCAATGCCAGAATGGGACAGAATTGGCCATCGTTCGACGTGGGCAATATGCGGGAGAAGGACTGGTTCCCCCTGGATATGCGTATCGCTTTTCTCGAGGCCTGCAAGAGCGAGCTTGAATGGAATGACAAGAGAATATACCTCATGGGCTCGGATGCGGCTCAGCACTCGTCCGTAATCATGTCCTTCATTTCTTACTTCCTTACTGTCAACAAGGCTCTGAAGCATGCACCCGAGATGTGGGGCAACAACTACAACACAGGCAAGCTGGAGGTTCTGGAGAACGAGCCGGGCCGGGGTAAGTTAACGCTCACAGATTTCAAACACTCGCCCATACTCTGCACCTACCTGGCCGGCTTCTTCCACGGCGTTGGTGTCAGGGTGGCAAAGGCAGCGGACGTGAAAGTTACGGAGGAGCAGTGTGTGCACAAAGGCGCGGAACACTGCGTGTTTTCGTTTGTCTGGGATGAGTGACCAGGACTTCGACATTGAATAGTATGGGCCATGCATATGTGCACGGCGGTCTATCACGTTTTTACTGCTTATACCGTAAACTACCAGCCCCTAAAGTGGCTGGCGTTTGTTGCTAGGGCTGGAAGTTTACTGCTTATGCCGATTCATCTCAGCCCCTCAAGGCTGGGCTTTCTCGAGCATTTATGCAGTAAAATTTCATAATCTTTATATACGCTCTATTCACTATCGGATTACATGAGAGACAATAGCATTACAAGGATTTTTGCGATTGGATTCATTATTGCAGCTTTGATGTTCTCGAGCATTTTCATGGGAATGGTGGATACACAAAGCATTGACTCGCACGGAACGCCGGAGACAGCGGCCCATTTGTTCTATAATGTAACGGACAGTCCCCCGGCCGAAACTGGCCCCCGCAGCCACCCCGCGCCGAGCCCGCATTACGACACACCTATTATCAGCGGCTGGAATTTCATTTCATTCCCTGTCACAGCAGCTGGCTCGCCTGAATCGGTGTTGAACGACGCCGGGGGTGACACGACCTGGAGTGTCGTGAAATGGTACAATCCTCAGACACCGGCCAATCCCTGGAAGACTTATCGCATCGGGGCAACAACTAATGACCTAAATTACATCGACAACACCATGGGATTGTGGGTGTATATAACTGATCCAGGCTCAGACGAGATGCTGAGCGTAAATGGGGAAGAGCCGGGCGTGACCCAGATACTGCTTTATGCGGGCTGGAACCTTGTCGGTTACCCGTCCCGGGTACAGGTAAGCGCCAGTGAAACTCTTCCCCTGACTGTGGATATTATGTCATACTATCAGACGCTCTCGCCCTACATAATAGACACTGCCGACCTGGCCGGCGTTACCTTGGAGACAGGCCACGGCTACTGGGTGCATTCCACTTCCGATATCACATGGGACGTCGTGAACCCGGAGCCCATACGTCAGACAGCAGAGTTCGAGAGAATGCAGGGCGTGCTGATTAGGTACACGCTTGGAATATCCTATGACGTCATCGCCGAAATTGCGGAAGAAGATATCGTTTACACCCTAGTCAGGAGTACCACGGTAATGAACCAGGCCATAAACTTTTACGGGAACAACGGAGTGAACCTGGCCAACTGCGAGTGGATAATTGCGGATTCAGACTCCTACTGGACCAGGGATTACGGTCCATGGTGGATTACAGACGAAAACGGCGATTTCGGGATTGTGGACTTCCCATATAACAGACCGAGACCGGCTGACAATGCGGTTCCTGCCGCAGTCGCCAGCTATCTCGGTGTGCCTTTGGACTACATGGACGTATATCATGCTGGCGGAAATTACATGACAGACGGCCAGGGCATCTCTGTTTCGACCGACTTGGTATTGGAGGAGAATGCCGGTCTCACGGAGACACAGGTAAGACAGCTGCACAAGGATTACCTGAACATAGACACATACCATATCGTTCCGGATGCGAACGGGGAATATATCAAGCACATAGACTGCTGGGCCAAGTACCTGGATGTGGACAAGATAATGATTCGCGAAGTTCCTGTGGAACATATCCAGTACGATGAAATTGAAGCTGCGGTGGATTACTTCGAGAGCCAGATATCTGCTTACGGCACCCCATATCAGGTTTACAGGGTTTATACGCCGAACGACGAGCCGTACTCGAATTGCCTGATTTTGAATGACAAGGTTCTGCTGCCCATCATGGGCGGCTCCTGGGATGACGAAGCTATAGCATCGTATCAGGCAGCCATGCCAGGCTATGAGATAATCGGCTTCACCGGGACATGGGAATCAACTGACGCATTGCACTGCAGGACAAGAGGCATTCCTGATTTGGGAATGCTGTATATCCAGCATTTCCCAGTCAGGGGACCGAAGCCAGACAGCGAGCCGATAGAGATTAAGGCGAAGATTACGGCATACAGCGGTTCTGATATCACTGCCCAGGAGTTGTGCTGGAAGCTTTCCACGGAGCCGACCTATCATGTCGTTCCAATGTCGCAAGTTACCGGTAACCAGTACACCGCCTTCATACCGGGCCAGGTGCCGGGAGTCACAATCCAGTATTACATTCATGCCTCTGATGCGTCAGGCAGGGATGAGACAAATCCGCTGATTGGCATCCCCGACCCGCACGTTTTCACTGTCACTTAAAGTGCTCAACCGCCTCGGCTTCCTTTTCCCACCAACCACCCTCGAGCTAGCCGACCCTTGACAGAAAGGTCGTGGGTGTCCAGATAACAGAAGAGATGCGCGCAAAAAGGGGGGAGCACTGCATGTTTTCGTTCGTATGGGATGAATAATCATCTCCAAATTGCCCGAACTATTATGTTTAATGTACACGTTCAAGATAAATTATATATAGTGACTTTCCACTATTGGATATCATGAGAGACTCGAGATTGTTGGGGGTTGCGGCCGTTCTCATAATTTTGGCCATAATCCTTGCAGGTGCGGGACTGGCAGAGGGAAAAGCGCGCGGCGGCATCGCCAGGGTTCCGCCCACACCGATTCAGCCGACGGTTTTCGAAATAATGGACCTACTGGCCACCCCCCACGCGCCCACCGCAACCGACGTTCAGCTGGAGTGGTCAGAGATATCCGGCGCGACAGAGTACAGGATTTACAGGTCAACCAGCGTCCGCGGGGACGGGTTCAATTACTCATCGCCTTATGATGTGGTTCCGGCCACCGGCACAGGAAAAATTATCTGGACGGATGTGGGCGCGTATGCCACAGCCAGCGATTATGCCTGGGTGGTTACGTCCGTCTTCGGAACCACCGAGAACCTTGACATTTCCAACATCGCCTGGAAGAAGTGCATCACTCTGAGACAGGGAATGGGTTCCGCTGGAATGGATCAGAACTATATCTCGCTTCCATATCGGGTGAACATCACCTATAGCACACACACGAATAACGCGGCGGCCCTCATAGGCGACATGCGTACCTATGGAACTCCAATCAATGGCATATCGTCTGTGAACAGATGGGATTCTAACAACAGCATGTGGCAAGCCAGAACTTCTTTTGCCGGTACGAATTTCGTCCTCAAACCCGGCGAGGGATACCGAGCAGTGGTTACCCTACCAGTGGTTATTTACAAGATGGTGGGGGCGTACGACCCGGATTACATTCATCTCCTTTTTAAGGGCACCGGAGTGGCCGGAGCAGATAACAATTACATTTCACTTCCATACCATTATGCATTCACTGCAAACACAGCTGCTTATTTAATTTCGAACATTAGAGGCACTGGCACACCAATAAATGCCGTTTCCTCTGTGAATCGCTGGAACCAGGACACCAGCATGTGGGAGGCCAGAGTCATGATAGCCGGTACGAATTTCAATCTCATGCCCGGTGAGTGCTACAGGCTCGTTCTCTCTACGGCTTCGGAGATGACATGGACATGTCCTGTCGCCACATTGGGGGTGTGAACCGATGAAAAACAAATGCCGGAAAATGAGTGTGATACTCGTCTCTGTTGTGATTATGATTTCTGCCCTAGCATTGATACCCGCATCAACCCGGGGGGCTAACCCGCACAGCTATTGGTTCACCGACACAATATCATGGTCCCTGGATGACTTGCGCATTCGAGATACAACCTCAGATGGAACAAATCCAAATGGTGGTGTTGTTCGGTGCTGGGTGGAGGACACTCCCGCCGAGGTAAACACTGATGTAATTCCTTTCGGTGGTTGGCCTTATCCGGGAATGAGCGACATCATCGGGGCGCAAGGCCAGACCGGCGTGGATTACTGCGCCATGGTTCAGACAGCCTTTTCGCAGACCGAACCGACCTTTGGTGAAAACATTATCTTCGTGATGGAGCTGGACAAGAATGTGGTAACACCTCCGAGGGTATATATGAACAACGGTGCGCAGATTGGTACCGTACCGCATGGGTATATCTGGGCAGGAACTGACATCCACGACAGCTTTGTCGGAGACCAGGAAGTATTGCCCGGAACCTCACCCCCGACAAGCTTCTTCGAGGTGCTGGAGATGCCAGTGCCAACATCATTAGATGGAATGACATGGACCTGGGCCGGCGTTTCAGGACCGTCTGATGTAGCTGGAGACACCAACGGCCAGATTGAATCCTGGGCTTTGATGGAAAGCGTTGATGATAACGGCCCCTGGACCCAGGTCGGGGTGTCAGCATTTGGAAGTCCTATTTCATATGCTACTGTAGACTTTGATTGGTATTGTGCTGTGCCAATATGGAAAGGCGGTATCAGGTCATTGGTATACAGCGAACCGACACAGGGCTGGTGGCATCCGCCACATGTCACAGTTGACTATGCAAATGTAAGCCCCAATCCGCACAACGGAAATGTAGTAACCGAATACGTGACCCTGACTGCATCAGGAAGCAGCTTAGACATGAATCCAGTAACATTGGAATATAGTATAGATGGCAGTCCATGGACAACCTTCACGAGCCCGGTCGCCCTGATGTTCCCATCCCCGTACACTGAAGGACTCCACAGCGTTGATGTCCGCGCATTTGATGGATATGAATACAGCTTAGTAGTTCCGGCAGACTTCACCATCACAGACACCACCGCACCTTTGACAGCCTGGGGTACGGTGCCGGGAGCAACCGCCTATGTCGATTCGAACCTGATGTTCACCGCTTTCTACGAGGACTTCACAGCCCTCGACACCGACCTTGCGAATTCATACTTCAGCTACCGTGTGAACGGTGGTTCATGGCAGAACTTCACCTGGGAGGCAACGTTCGCCGGATACGGAAGCTACCTGTACTCTCTGAGGTATACAATCCCTGCAGGAACATTCTCTGCCGGGGATTTGGTGGAATACAGCGGTCAGGCCACGGACATGGCCGCGACGCCAAACAGCCAAGTATTGGGGCTGGCCGGCCCTATCATGATGGTGTCTCCGCCCCCCAGCTACGACATTGAGATATTCATGGGCTGGAACCTTATCTCCTTCCCTGTGGACGCTATGGGCTCCCCGGACATTGTTCTGAACGACGTGGGGGACGACTGGAGCGTGGTGAAGTGGTATGACGCATCCACAGGCCGGTGGAAGACATATCGGCCAGGCTCAACTGTCAATGACCTCACATATGTGGATTACACCATGGGCCTCTGGGTGTATATCACCGACCCGACAGACGGGATGTTGAGCGTGATTGGGGATATTCTGACAAAACCCCAGATACAACTGAAAGCCGGCTGGAACCTGATGGGATACCCGAGCCTGACCCCTAGGACTGTGGCAGACGCCCTCTGGGGAACCGGTGCGATCAGGGTGGAGGCCTTCGACCCAGAGCCACCATATATCATAGAGGTCGGGCCGGATTATGTTATGTCGCCTGGCAATGGATATTGGGTACTGGTTCCGGCGGATGTTATTTGGACAATAGACTGGTAAACTACTGCACGCCCTTCCCCGCCACCCTGGACCCAACCGAATCAAGCCAGCATATTATGACTGCATCCGATGAGGATAACGCCATGGGGGATTCCAGTTCGATGTGCAATTTCCCTGACTGGCCGGCCTTCAGTTCGCCGCCCATGGTGATGGTCGCAGGTATGAACTGGAGGCCACTGGCCGCATGGACCACCATGCCGTTCTTCAGCGCGCCCTTCCAGAATTTGTTGATTGTTACTGTTAGATCAAGGCGGTTCTTCACTGCCAGGACGCCTTCCTCGGCCAGGATTGTTCCTCTGCCGATGTCTTCGGGCTCAACGCCTTTCATGGCCAGGCCGACCCTGTTTCCGGAACTGGCTTCCGTGACGTCATTGTCATGGACCTGGATTGACCGGACCAGGGATTTCTTGCCTGTCGGATATATTGTCAGTTCCTGATGCTTCTTGACGACGCCCTGGTCCACTATGCCGAGGCATACTGTTCCGAGGCCCTTGACAGGGAAAGAGTGGTCGATGCTTACCCTGGTCGGACCGGGTATGGGTATAGATTCCCTGGCCATGAGTTCTTCCCTCATCTCATTGGGGTTGCCCAGGCCCTCCACAATCTGCCAGCCGCTCAGGCCGGTACCGCTCAGCAATGGCTTGATTTGCTCCGGGGTGATGTAATTTTCCAGGAATATGGTGCCCTTGGTCTTTCCCATGACATCGCAGGCGACGAGTTCCTCTCCGATGGTCCTGTCCAGCTTGTCAATGACCATGAATACCTCCGAGCCGAGGAAAAGTGAATAGAGAAGAGGAGTAAGCTTATCAGGATACCTGGTGGGCATTACCACGGAGATGGCTTTCTCGCCCTGTTTGTGGTTGTATAGGGTGATATCGCTTTCCGTGCCCTTCTTGCCCAGGCTGGTTGCCAGAGTTTCGGAATTCAGAACGCACAGCATGGTCGTGTTCATGGCAATGCGCATTCGCTCAGTATTGATTAAGCTTGTCATCGCCTGCGCTTGAGGGACACCAGGACCAGAACCGCGAATATGAAGATAGGCACCAGCAGGAGCACTCCTATCATTGCGGTGAAGGCACTGTCCTCCCCGATGTTTTCGTTATCGGTAGGCGTACCGTCGTCCTCCGACGGTCCTTCGGCGGTCACGTTGAGCGCCCTGGCATAAGACGCCGCGTTGCCCCAGAAGTCGCGGACCGTCAGTTCCACGAGATACTGGCCCGGCATGGTATAAATATGACTGAAATACGGGTCATGGCAAACAACCTGGCCGTCTAATTTCCAGGTATGGTTCACTATGCCGGAATTGTCGGATGACGTGTTGGAATTGAGCCAGACAGTGACATTCGTGCCGTAACAATCTTCAATGGAGAAATGGGCGAACGGCGGGGTGAGGTCATCAATCCAGTCATGGTCGAATATTGCCGCAAAATAATCGGCGGCGCCGGAATTCCGGATTATAAGGCCGGTTTCCCGGTTCCGGGTGACGGAATTGAGGTTCCAGTTGATGCTGGATATGAGAACGGAATCATCCGCGATGAGGCCTTTGTTGTGTATCTTCTCGAAACCGTGCTCGTTCAGATTGACCAGTTTGGCCTCCATGTCCAGGCCCTCTGCCAGCGCAACAGCATTGATGTAAGCGACCGTGTCATCATTGTCAATGGGATCGTCCCCCATTACATTGTAAAAAGTGGCATCCAGAAGGACCTTCACCTGGCAGCCCCTCCTTGCCGCATCTATCACCGCTTCCAGATAGAGATTGGGCGTCGTCTCAACGGTGCCGACGGACCTGTCGCCCCAGTGCTTGTATATGTAGAATTCCTGGACCAGAACCCGCCGGGAAGCGGAAGCCAGCTGGCCCAGTATTGTCCCGGAAGAAAGGGAAGTGTCCGGGGAGAGAACCGGTGTGAACACGGAATTGGAGGTCACGGTCACCGCAGGAAACATTGGTTCAAATGACTGGCTTGAGTACGTCGTGTTGATTCCGGCGCTCCACAATGAATGATACTGGTCAAAGGCCACGCTGTCAGAGCGTTCCGGCTCCCAGTCCTCGGCGAATACGTCGGCAAAGTAACTTGCGGTTGTGGCATCCTTCACAACGGCGCCCCAGCCCCTGTTGCCACTGGTATCCGGAAGCGGAACACCGGACAGGCCCCAGTTCTCCGACATGATGACCAGGGTATCGGAATCGATTACCGCGTATTTGGCATGGACATAGGTGTACCTGGAATGGATGTCATTGTCCGGGTCATTGGTCATTATGCGGACCGAGCCGCCTGCCTCCGCAATCTTCCTTGAGATGTAGAGTTCCATGGCAGTTATGCCCCCCACTGGCGCACCTTCCAGGAACACGCGAACCACCACGCCCCGGCCTATTGCCGAAAGAAGTTTCTGGGCCAGCGGGTAGCTGGTGAATTCATAGACTGTTAGCCAGATGCTCTGGGTGGCGTTGTCCAGCTCGGCGGATAAGGCCTCGAAACTGGAGTCAGGAGATGCAAACAGCGTCAGCGGGAAATTTGATGTGAAAGAAGAAACACCGAAGTCAGATTGGCCTATGAAATATTGACGAATGTACACCCAATCCCCGGAAACATTGGTGTCAGCGTACGTACGACGTTTGGCAATGCTGCCCTGGGATTGGGCCGGAACCGGGCCTGAGTCCCACCCTGTGCCGATATAGCTGGAAGTTCCGAAGATGAATGCATCGGCAACCGTACCGAAATTGGTTCTGAGGAGCACCTCGTCGCCGGCATTGGCCAGCGCCGGTATTGCGTTGAGAGTGACCATGTCCGGTATCAGCATATCATAATCGAAATATTCCAGATCCGGGCTTGCCAGCCTCTGCAACATGTAATTCGTGGAATTCTGGGCCGCGGTGAGTGTTCCACCAGGCATTATGACGGTTCCGAGGGGAAAGGCAATTACCCCTTCCAGGTCGGTCATGTACCAGGAAGAAATGTCCATGGCATATCCCAACGGGTTGCAGATTGTGAAGAACTCGTTGTCCCCCCAGGCATAGTAATGGACTTCCGTGAAAATGATGCCCGATGCTGAATCGTTCCCATTGGGGTAAAGCGGGGTTGGCACTGACGATCTCAAGTCATCACCCAGCCTGGCAAGGGAATATCCCTCCGAGGCAGTGGCATTGGAATGCTGGTAATCGAAATCCGCCGGAACTGCACCGACAGATGCGCCGTCCCACTGGCCGTAGGAAATGAAATTCATGGTGGCGCCAAGGGAATCCGACAGAAGCACGTCGTCACCGGTGTTGGACAGCAGGGTAGTGGTCCTTCCCATGAAGAACTCTGCCGTCTTGTTCACGAATTCTGTATCGTTCTGACCGACCCCCACATGAATCAGTACGTATCCTCCGGCAGGGAAGTCCATGGCAGGGAAAATGAAATCCAGATTTCCTTCCTGGTCCGAGATTGTCCAATTAGTTACACTGATATCAACGGTGCCGGGATTATGAAGCTCCACCCACTCGCCCTCTGTCTCCGAGTCAAAGGGGTCGTACATGACCTCGTTGATTATTATGTCGCCAATCGATGCCAGGCGCACTGACATTCCGGCCCTGGCCGTTCCTTCTGTCAACGCCGGGCATGGCCCGTGCTGAAATGGAACAACCGACAATGTTGCCAGTATTACAATCATACCCAGCAGGAGATTCCCCAATAATCTCATTGGGCACGGAATGGTTTGCCGTATATTATAGGTCACATGAAGAAGATTATCACAGGCACTATCAGGCAGCTCATGAGGTGGACGCGTTTAACCCCGATGAGCGGCGGTATCATGCCCACGCAGATGGCCACGGCCAGTATTGCCAGGCCGAGTACGCCGGAGAACAGCAGGACCATTACCAGGAGCAAGACGATTACGCTCTTCACCATCAGAGAGTAATTGATCCTGGAGCAATGCCGCGCAAACAGTTTTCCGAAAAACAGCGCCAGCGGCACGGAAACAATCGCCGCAACCAGTGCAGAAAATATCAGGGCGGACATTGCCAGAGGGACCGCATTCAGGGGCTCCCAGGCCACCAGCTCGGTGGATATCAGGGCTTCAACCGCTTTCATTGCCCCGCTCCTGGATTTCAGAATTACGAAGAGCGCCATGAGGTTGAACAGCGCGACTGCGGTGTTCACGGCGGATACGGAAACGATGAACTCCAGTGTTTCCGAATCCCTCTCGTCCGATTCGATATCGCGGGAACGGGTTAGAAATACCGAGATGATGGTGGATATCGCCGCGGAGATTCCGGGAAACCAGGAGGCCATGCTGGCTATGCAGCCGGAGAATATGGCTTTCAGCTGCCGTTTCAGGGGTAATTTCACTCGGACATTATCCACTTTCTGTTCCGGTATCTTGGGGCTGTCCTTCAGGCTCAGCAGAAGTGTGGAAATGCCGAAAAGGCCGGTGAACAACGGAAACAGCAGCACCGTGCCTTGGTCCACAGACTGGAAATTAATCAGGAATATGTTCCTGGAAGCCATCCCAGGAATCACCAGCAAAGCGGAACCGAGAGCCCCTGCCAGGAGAAAAACACATAGGGCCATTGCCCGTTTTATTGCATGATCCTTCCAGCCAAGAACCTGGCGTATCGACCCGACCGCGACTGTTTCCTCGCCGATGTCCGGCTCGATCTTCGGCTCGCCCAGCACCTCCATGAGGACTTGCTTTCTGCTGTCCTCCAGTAAGTAGAACCTTGCACCGGCGTCGGAAAATTTGTTCACGACCTTCGCCCGTATGGCCATGGTGCCCTTGGAGGCCGCTTCCAGCTCCCCGAGAGTGTGGACAACTTGGCCCGTGTGGAGGCCCTCATCGGGTTTCAGCGCCCCGAGAAGACAATGCCCCCTCATCTCGAACTTTCTGCCTCTGGGACAGTAATCGCCTGGCCTGGAACTCTCTGTCATTATCAGGAAAATGCTGACTGCCAGAAGGAAGAGATGCATCCATTTCGCCACTGCATCGTAGGCATTTATGGGGCTGCCGATAATCAGGCGCATGGGGATGAGTAAAGCCAGCGCACCCAGGACCGCGCCGAAACTGCCTATGATTGAGCATTTCACTGCCTCGTAACCCCGGCCGGCCAGCACCATCCTGTGGCCCGGGAGGACGGAAAGCGCGGTGGAATCATCCGGAGCCCCCAGGAACACCGACGGAATGAAATCCAGGAACGTGTGAGTAATCGCGTTTCCTATCACGAGCGAGCACACGATAATCACTAACTGGGAGGCGCTGGGCATGGCCCAACCGAAAACGATTAGTGCCAGGGAGAGAATGACGGACTGCGATGCTAATATCATGTATGCGACATTGGTGCCGTGTTGCTGGAGCGACTATATAAGTGTTCACCGAACTTTTATATACGGGTTTCTGACGAGGGGGTAGTGCTCCATGCAAACTAGGGCCGCAATCTATGTCCGAGTGAGCACTTTGGAGCAAGCTGAGAATGGATGGAGCATTGACGGACAGATCAGCGATATTAGGAATTATTGCGACTCAAAAGACTACAAAGTTGTCCGAATATTCAAGGATGCAGGTTTCTCCGGTGGAGACATGAAAAGACCTGCACTTCAGAAGATGATTGAGCATGGCTCCAACAAGGCATTCGAAGTAGTGATTCTTTGGAAATATGACAGACTAAGCAGAAATAACATTGACTTTCCAGCCCTGCTACATTACCTCAAAACCCATGACATTGTGGTTGAGTCTGTGAACGAACCAACACCGAATGATGGGTCCCCATACAATGAATTCGTTGTGGGAATTCTCGGATTGGTCTCTTCATTAGAACGCAGAGTAATCACAATGCGAACGCAAATGGGCATTAAGAAGCGCTTAGAGGCAGGATATTACAAGGGCTCCCATCCGCCCTATGGGTATGATTACAATCAAGATACGGGACATCTGGACCCACATCCTATTGAAAGTAAAGCAGTCGTAGTGGCATTTCAGAAATATCTCGAATATGAATCGTTGAACCAGGTGAGGAATTTCCTTGAGAAAATGGAATACCCGACAAAAAAGGGTGGAAACTGGGGCATCACAAGCATTAGAAGCATACTTCGTAACAGAGTGTACCTGGGCTACTACATTTACGATGGTATCATTCGAATGAATGAAGATATCAAGTTGATAGATGAGGAAACTTTTGAGAAGGTTCAGCATTTGATGGATGAACGTGGAAAATACAGCCCAATGTACAAACACAACGGTAAAGCTGCTTTAAGGGCAAAAGAGGCTGACTTTATGGACATGGGTGATGAGGAAGTCGAAGCCTACCTTCAACAGAAAGCAGATATGCCCCCTTGCCCTCGCTGTGATGGCCAGATCACCGTGTGTAAATGGGGCTTCCGAGACTCACCCACAGTTGGAAGGCTCCAGCAATATTATTGCAGGGACTGTAATTACGAGTTTGAACAATTCCCAGAGTTACCGCCAAGGGAGGATGTAGAGCCTTGTCCACACTGTGATTCTGTGTATAAGGTCAGGAAGGAAGGGACTGCCAAGAATACAGCTGGAGAAAGGTATCAGAAGTACTACTGTGGTGGGTGTGAGAGGTGGTTTCGATAAACTAGTATTTTCCATTACAGAGTTAATGATAAATCATAAAGAAACTTTACTGCTTTTTTACTTAATAATTCAAAGTCTATTTCATTGATATTTAGCTTATTCCATCTCAAATCATTTTTCAATTCCACAATTTGTTGAAAAAAGACCATGTCTATTTCATCAGATAGGGATCTAACTTTACCAGTTTCTTCATTAAAAGATTGAACAGACTTAGTTTTAATTCGATTTGCATTTATTGTATTCTTAATAACAGAATAACAAATTAGCTATAAAAACGCATAACGGTCTTTGTCATTGATAGATGACACATCTTCAGAATGAACTTTTACCTTTAAAATATCTGATGATTCGGAGGGTTCCCATATACAATATTTTATGACCCCCTCTTCAATCATTTTTATAGAGTGATGAATACCGAATAAATCTCTTTTAATATTATACTTGGTAATGTTATCAAGTTTATAAATTTCAGAAGGATTAATCCCGTATAACAATCGATTTTTGTTAGCCCGATCAAATAAGAATGTTGGGGCCTCTTGTATCCACCTGTTTGGTGTATAAACAAT
>VMTD01000010.1 GCA_013791785.1 Methanobacteriota archaeon | reverse complement strand
GTTTGGATTTAGTTCCCGCATTCACCATTTGTTTGCAAATCGGTGGGAATTCTATGGTGCTGGATTTAGCAATAATTCGTTTCCGCACCATTGGCGAATGCGGCGTTATTGATTGCTGAGAGTTGCATTCACCCTTACGGGAACGGAACGTCCCACGTGCAATCCGTCGGCACTTTCACCCAGTACGCACTTCCATCAGTCATCGTGACATTCCCGAGGTCGGCCCTGTCCTGGATGTACGGCGTTGACGACGTGTAAACCGATACTATGTCTGCATTAGTTCCAGCCAGTGCTGCGAAGGCCGTTGCAGGCGTTTGTGACGGGTATCCTACCATGTTCCATCCTGCATAGAGTTGTATCTGGACCTGGGCGGATGGGAAGGATCCCGAAACACCCAGGGTGAGCATTTCGTCACCGGTGTTCTGGGTGAGATGCAGCCAGATGCCCATCTGATTGTTTATGGTGCTGAACGTGTTGGTCGTGGTACCCTTCCTGTATGACATCCATCTCTGTGAGGTGCCGTCAAACCACTTGGCAACGTCCCAATCCGTGCCGCCGTCGCCGGTTTTGGCATCGTTCAGCACTGTCTCTATGTGGCCGGACACCTGCACCGGGAATGATGTAAACGACCAGCCATTGGCCGGCTTGCCGGCTAGGTCAATCTCGTACGGCGGCTCATAGCCCCCCGTCTCCAGGGTCGGGTCACCCGCGATGTTCATTCCGTAGTACCAGGACTTTGCCTCAATGCCTGATAGGTTGAGGTTGTTGAACCAATGATTGAATGCCTCGCCTATGCAAGCCCCTTCGGACAGCGGCTGGTAGAATAATTGAAATCCCAGCATGGAGCCGGTTTTGGCCGAGCCCAGCGCCACAAGGCCGGACGTGTCCGAAAACACGTAATGGCCTGTGATGTAGCCGCTGCTGGAGGAATAACTGTAATTGGACGCGCCGCAGCAATAGAGGTTGTAGAACAGGGCCTGGGCATTGGAATTGCTGATCTCCGTATTGTAGATGTAATCGTAACCCGCACCGTTCTTGAGAGCATGATAATATATTCCGGTGTGGGAAAAGAGCGAGAGCCATTCGTAATCCTGTGGCAGCCTCGACATATAATCCGTTTTGATAGTCTTGGAAAGTTCCTTCACCAGGGTTCTGTCTGGGTAGGCCAGCCCGACATTGCCGCTCCACTCGTCCGCCCAATCATACCAGTCATCGTCCACATAGACCAGCGCCCTATCCTGCCTCGTGGTCAGGCCCCGTGAGTAATAATCCACTTTCTCTATGTAATTCTCTATCAGCACTTGCTCGGTGCCGAGGGAGGACAAGGATTCAACGAACAGGCGTCCGACCCATATCTCTGGCTTCAGGTCCCCGGTCCCGGCCAAGTGCGAGGGGTAGGGGTCGCCCATGCTGCCTCCGCCACCGCCGTCCCAGGTGCCGTCCAGGTCCATGTAAAATAGGTCTATAGGGAAGGTCTCCCAGTAATCTTCTCCAAAGCTGGGGTCGTTGAGCATCTTGTACCAGGCCACGGGAATGTTCCCCACCAGGATGGCACCCACCATACCCAGGGAATAGCCGTTCTGCAGAGTTGTCTTGACCTGCGTGTGGGTGGTCCAGGAATCGGACATTATTTCAACTTCGTAAGGGGCATTCCTGCGGTGTTCGATGTCGTATTCGAGCAGGTCAATGCTGTCCGGTATGCTTGCATAAAGGTTGCTCTGGACGATTATGTAGACGAGGCCGCCGGATGTCCACCGGGGGGATTCGGGCGGTTCAGCTGAGGTTGTTACCACTGGTGGCAGAAGGCCGGTGCGGCCCAATTGGACCCCGGGCAAATCATGTGATGAGGTTTCCCCGGGCGATGCCAGCGATACAGTCGGCACCAACATTACCATAACTATCATACATACTGCAAATTTCACCATGATTCTTGCCATGCCCTCACTTCCTTGGATGGAATAGCAGTTCCGGGATATTTAAAGGTGATGATGTTTACGGCTGCACGTCCTACGACCCGCAATCAAATTGTTTGCATAATGTCGATTGCGGAAATTCCTCACACGATGATTCTGTTTGATTGTAAGCTGGTGAATCAAGGCGAACGCTCCAGAATGTTTGGATTTAGTTCCCGCATTCACCATTTGTTTGCAAATCGGTGGGAATTCTATGGTGCTGGATTTAGCAATAATTCGTTTCCGCACCATTGGCGAATGCGGCGTTATTGATTGCTGAGAGTTGCATTCACCCTTACGGG
>VMTD01000054.1 GCA_013791785.1 Methanobacteriota archaeon | reverse complement strand
TGATATTTTAGTGATAAAGGCCGAGAACCCCCCGGTTTTTAAGCCGGGGATGAGAGGCCATTTACACGAATATAAACAAAAAAATAGACCGCCATGCGCCGTACACACATCATCACATGAAATCAAAGCTAATTAGCTTTGATAAATTAGGTGCATGGCCCCTGGGTAAACTTCCAGCCCTGGCAACAAACGCCAGCTCCTTTAGGGGCTGGTAGTTTACGTGCATGGCTATTATCTGTAAACATACAGTTTACGATGAATCATACGTAGATTATTATAAAACAATAGCTTACGGAGGAAACTGGTAGTTTACATGTTAGAAGAAGATATCGTCAAAGCCGGAGCCTTCAAACTGGGTGATTTCACCCTGGCATCCGGGAGAAAGAGCGATTATTATGTGGATCTCAGGTCCGTTACAACCAGGCCGATACTTCTGAAAAAGGTGGCAGAAACCATGGCCCAACATATGGGAAAATGCGACAGGATTGCCGGCGTTGAACTGGGTGCAATCCCCATCGCAGTGGCCCTTTCCCTGGAGACCGGAATACCGTTCCTCATGGTGAGAAAGCAGAAGAAGGACCACGGCGCCGGAAAGCTGGTGGAAGGCGAACTTCTTGCCGGTGATAAGGTACTTTTCGTGGAGGATACAGTTACCACGGCAGGAAGTCTCATCAAGGCCATCGAAGCGGTCCGGAAGCTGGGCGGCGTCGTGGAGAAGGCCCTGGTCATCGTGGACAGGGAAGAGGGAGCCAGGGAAAATCTTTCCAGGATAGGGGTGGAAATGGTCTCGATTGCCAGCATCGGGAAGCTGAGGGCGTGTATCGAAGATGGAGCATAATCCAACAACCGGCATTGTGATTGCGACCGTATTGATTGCTGCAGCCATCATGTTTTCCGCCACGAATGTAGCGGGTGAAATAGCAAGATTGTCGGTACCCACGGCCCTGACAGATTCCGGCATCCCGGGCCAGCAGATGAACCCGTCCTCGATTGTGTACGATGGGAAGCTGTACGTGTTCTGGGCCAGTAACACGGCCGAGGCACCGTTCGGCACCGATTTTGATATCACATACACTACTTACGACGGCAATTCCTGGAGCCAGAATGTGGTGCTGACACCCAGCGACACTGGAAACGACCACACGCCGCAGCCGTACGTCTTCAATGGCGAGCTCTACCTGTTCTGGTCATCCAGCAATTCGGCAATCACAGGGGGCACTGACGCCGATATAGTTGTGAGCACCTTTAACGGCTGGTCCTGGTCCGCACCCATGTCCCTTACGTCCGGGTTCGGTTCCACCGGGGACTACAACCCATTTCCGGTTGTTTCCGGGCTATTGTACGTGTTCTTCGAATGGTACAGCCCTCAGAGCAATCACTATGAAATCGGATACACGAGATACCTGGACGGTTGGGAGGAACCACAGGCACTCACCGAGTCAAGCACAGGCCACAACCTGAACCCGACCGCGGCGAGTACCGGCCTGTCGCTCATCGTTGCCTGGGAAACCACCAGCCAGGAGCTGATTGGTTCCGCGAACAGGGCTATTGTGTCCAGGACATTATCGGAAGGCCAATGGTCCGGATTCATATCTGTCTCCGGGGATGCGGGACCGGTCAATGCAGACCCTTGTGCAAAAAGCCTGGGCGACACAGCATGGTTCTTCTGGTCAACCAACTCTGAGAGCATTTCAACCGGCGGCGATTTCGACATAGTCGCGCGAAGTTATAACTTTGACTCTTGGAACGACACGGTAATCGAGATATCCCCCTACCAGGATTCCGGGGACGACACTGGTGTCTCGGCCAAGCTTCTCCCGGACCTAATGGCAGTGGCATGGATATCCTCCAGCCCGGAGTATTCAGAGGGTACGGACACGGACATAATCATGGTGACCTACGACCGGGCAGAAATGGAATGGAGCCAGACCATAGGTGTATCAAGTGATGATGATGGCCGTGAGGACGGCGGCGGATTCACCTACAGAACGCCAGCCCTATCAAGTTACGAGGGGAATCTGTTCATCATCTGGGAGACGAACGCCAGCCCCAGCCTTACAGTGACAAGAAATACCTGGCTGATGTTCGCAGAATGCGATTTCTCGATAGAGAAGACAAGTTATTACTGGCTGGCAATTCCATTGGGTTTTGTCGTGGTTCTGGTTGCGGCCCTCATTTTCAAAAGGAAGCGTTGAATCTACAGATAGAATGAACCGGTGTATCCGTCAGATATCTGCGGAGTCATGGAGTAGCCATAGTTCGCCGAGACATAAGCTGATGCCAGGGGTTTGGCATATGTGAACACAGTCTCAAAGGCTGTCGAACCTGCACCGCCGTTCCTGTAGCCGTCCTCCCAGAAGAAATAGGTCCAAACACCGTTCGCAATATCCGGTTGACCATCCCAGGAATACTGGTTCGCTGCGGCTGCCATTATGTGCATTCTTCCGGACTGGCCCAGGGACAGGCCGCCGCTGTTGCAACTGTCGAAGAACAGAAGCTGGTGAACGCTCTGGTAAGTGTCGAATATTGCGTCCATCTCGTCATCGGTTATCATGTCCTCAAGGTAATAGCATTCCTTGGGGCAGATGAAGTACTTGCCAGCACTGGTTCCACCGTGGCCAGAGTATGTGAAGGCGGTGTAGTCCCCAGCGACCTCGTTGGTCCCCATTGTGGAAAGGGCATTGAGGATATTGGTCTTCGTTGCCTGGGCATTAGTAATGTAATTTACAGAGTAACTCGCGCCCTGGAGATTTGAGTGGCACTCGCTGGCATCGGCCACACAATAGGTCAAATCGTTCTGATAGTCATATAAATTAATGCCCACACAGACCGCATATTTCGCGCCCGGCCCTCCGCCGGCGGTTGTGAAGCTGAACACCCACTTGTCCTTATTTTCAGCTTCCATGTTGCCGTCCTTGTCCCCGTCCAGTGTATTACCTGCCAGGTCGGTTGCAGTGATGTGTATGGTGATGGTGTATAATGTGGCTGCCGCAAGGTCGCTGCTCGGGTTGAAGGTCATAATGGTTCCAGCGGCGTTCCATGAGAAAACTCCAGCAGCAGCAGGCACTATCTCGAATGCACCCTGGGTGTTTGGTTTGTTCATTTCCTCGGTGAATGTCACGACAATATTGGTGTTCACAGCAATGCCAGTTGCTCCATTGCCAGGTGTGTTGCTGACCACCTGGGGTGGAATGGTGTCTGGAACCGTGACATCTACGCTCGTGGAAACCGCATTGCCCCAGTTACCAACGGTGTCGCGCCCTCGCACCCAAAGAGTGTTGGCTCCAGAAGGCCAACCAGTCGTGCTGATGCTCGCCGTTACCCCTTCGGTTGGGCTGTTGAACGAGCCATCGGAAGCGCTCATTGCGGTTCCACTGCCAGCAGCAGCAGCGGATGCTCCGCGCGACCATTCTGAGGCAGCAACGTTATTGTTGCCGGTGGTGACATCGGAAACAGATGCTGTGAGGGTTAGAGTGGCCCCCTGTGAGATTGGATTGGGAGTTGCCGAAACGGAGGATGTTATGGGTCCCTGGTTGTCTGGATTGGCCTGGGTTGTGAATGACCATGGGTTCGGGACCGCACCGGCTACAAGCGGGTTCCCCGCCAGGTCCTGGGCCGCAGAAACTGTGAATGTATAAGCTGTGCTATAGACAAAACTTGTGTGTGTCATGGTCACGCGGTCGTTCGTGTAGGTAACCGTGCTCCAGGTTGCACTCCAGCCGCCCGGGTTCGGGGTGCAGGAATAGGCGAATGTGCCGGTATTGATGCTCTCGCTGAATGTGATAATCACCGATTGGGTGATTGTGACCCCCGTGGCTCCGCTCGCGGGTGTTGTCGTTATTATCTGAGGACCTGTAAGGTCGGGCTCTGCGCCGGTTGTGAAACTGAACACCCACTTGTCCTTGTTGTCTGCCTCCATCGTGCCGTCCTTGTCGCCGTCAAGTGTGTTGCCAGCAAGGTCGGTCGCTGCCGTCAGGACTGTCACTGTATATGTGGTTGAATAGGCAAGATTTGCTGCCGGGTTGAATGTCATTATGTCACCGCCGCCGTTCCATGAAAACGCTCCAGCAACCGATGGGACAGTACTGAACGCGCCCTGGGTATTACCCTGGTTCATTGGCTCGTTGAAATCAACAATTATGTTAACCGATGCAACCACGCCAGTTGCACCATTTGCAGGCGTATTGCTTTGGACCTGGGGCGGTATGGTGTCAGGAATTGTCACGTCCACGCTTGTGGATACAGCATTACCCCAATTATTGGCAGCGTCACGTCCTCGTACCCAGAGAGTGTTCGCACCCGCTGGCCATCCAGCAGTATTTATGTTGGCTGTGACGCCTTCCGTCGGGGTGTTGAAGTTACCATCAGATGCGCTCATTGCCGTGCCTGAACCGGCCGCTGCCGCACTTGCTCCGCGTGACCATTCGGATGCTGCAACGTTGCTGTTACCGGTGGTGACATCGGAGACGCTGGCAGTCAGGGTAAGCGTGCTACCTTGGGACACTGGATTCGGCGTAGCCGTGACTCCGGAGACAATCGGACCGGTGGTGTCGGGAGCTGCAACTGTTGTGAAGCTCCAAGGATTGGGGACGGGCCCGGCGACCAGCGGGTTTCCTGCAAGGTCCTGGGCACCCGTAACCTGGAATGTGTGGGCTGTGCCATAGGCAAAGTTGGAGTGCGTGAGCGTCACCCGGTCGTTCGTGTAGGTGACGGTGCCCCATGCAGCGCTCCATCCGCCGGGGTTCGGAGCGCAGGAATAGGCAAAACTACCCGTGTTAATGCTCTCGCTGAATGTGATTACTATGTTTTGGGTTATGCTATTCCCGTAGCGCCATTCACGGGAGCGGTGGTGATTATCTGAGGAGAAATAGTGTCCGGTATGGTAACGTCAACGCCGGTTGACACGGCGTTTCCCCAATTTCCGGCTGCATCCCGCCCGCGTACCCAGAGTGTGTTAGAACCTTCCGGCCAACCTGCTGTGCTGATGCTTGCGGTCACGCTCTCCGTGGGTGAGTTGAAATTGCCATCAGAAGCGGTCATTGCCGTGCCTGAACCGGCCGCTGCCGCGCTTGCTCCGCGGGACCACTCTGACACTGCGACATTGCTGTTACCGGTGGTGACATCGGAAACGCTGGCAGTCAGGGCGAGTGTGCTCCCTTGAGATATCGGGTTGGGTGTCGCAGAAACTCCGGAAACTATCGGACCGGTAGTGTCGGGGGCAGCCAGGGTCGTGAAGGAAAACGGATTCGGCATCGGACCGGCGACCAGCGGATTTCCGGCAAGGTCCTGGGCCGCGGTAACCTGGAATGAATATGAAGTTCCGTAAGCGAAGTTGGCATGGGAAAGGGTCACCATGTCATTTGGATATGTCACAGAACCCCAGACAGTACTCCAGCCCCCGGGATTCGGAGTGCATGTGTATGCAAAGGTGCCGGTGTTAATGCTCTCGCTGAAGGTTATCTCAACCGCCTGGGCCAAAGCAACACCGGTCCCGGAATTTGCGGGAACAGTGAATGTAATCTGGGGTGCAGTTGTATCGGGGGTTGTGGGTGTGGCACTCCGTTCCACCGAGTTTGAATCCTCGTTTCCGGCGGAATCCTGAGCCCGGACCACAAAATAATAGGGTTGGCCGTCAGTCAGACCACCAATCTGGGTGTCGGTCTGGTCGGTAACATAATTTGGGGCGGCAAAATTCTGGCCGCCGGATGTTGTGGCCATGTAAACATTGTAGGTAATGGGGTAGGAAGGGTCGGATGCCGGATTCCAGGAAAGGGTGACAGAACCACCGAGGAACATATCATTCGCGGAGGTTATGCCGCTGAAGACCGGGGGAGTGACGTCGCCGACGTTCCATACGCAGGTACTGGGAACATGTATCCAGTATCCGTTTCCGGGCGTCATGGTTTCCGAGGGAAGCATGTCCCTTATGTACGGGGAAGAAACATCATAACATTCTATATCGTCATAGGGCACCCCAGCCAAAGCATTGACCACTGTGTTCGGCTCAAGTGTGGGGTATCCCACAAGGTTCCAGCCTGCATTGAGGATTATTCCGGTCAAGGTTGGCGGCGCACCGCTGACCATCAGTTGCCCGTCGCTGCCCGGGTCGATAACCCGTACCCACAGGCCCATCTCATGGTTTATGGAATTAAGCCTGTTCACCCCGGGTGGAGCAAATGTCGAGTATCCCAGCCAAGGGTTGAAAAGCATTGAATCATAACATTTCACAACATCCCAAACTGTGTCGCCACCACAATCGTCCAGCACAGAGAGTATGTCCCCGCTACCGGCAATCTGCGGGAAGCTTATCAGGTTCCATCCGGCGGTAACGGGTATGCCGTATTCCATTTCAAAGCTCTCGTATTGGACCCTTATCCAGAGAGCGTCCACATAAAGGGAAGCACCGGCGTCCGGGCCTCCGTTTTTTACGAAAGTAATCTCAGAATGTATTCCCGCAATGTCCGCCCAGGTCCATGACGGTTTATCTGAAGTGATGTCCAGGTACAAGGTATAATCCGTTGCATAATTCGTTGAGTCCACGGTTGTTTGGGTCGTTCCGTATCCGGCCGTTGAATCATCGTAATATCTGACAGTCGCACCGTCGTCAATCAGACCGTTGGATGACCACTCGGCAGCAATCTCCACAGACAGGATGATGCCAGTGCCGGAGCCCCAGGTTGAGCCGCTTGCCCTTGCATAGTCCAGGTTGGTGGCGAGAGGATACCGAACATCGTCGGGAGAGCCCGTGACAGAAGCCACCGGAACAGAACCCTGGTCAACTGCCGAATCCGCATACATGTCCTCAAGAACTGCGAATGGGGATATTGGTTCTGGCGATTGAAATAATGTTTCGCCGCTATCGGTCGGTAGAACGGTCTCTATCAAATTAACAGCCAATTCATATTCATTGACCGCCACCGATTCAATTACAATTTCCCTTCCGCGGTTGGATTCCTGAGCCATGGAAACAGCCGGCACAGCACCCAGAACCATTGTGATTACAAGAACAATCGATAATACCCGCGTGATTACAATTTTTTTCTCCATTCCAAGCACCTTCTCGAATTTTGCTTCGTAATATGATAGGATTTCATCGGTCTTCGGTTAAGCCCACAACCCCTCCCGTAATCGTTTTCTTTCCACATGCGGATCAAGTGCCTGGCTAGTGTAAACATCCATCAGGAGTTCGTAAGAGTTCTGAAATCCACAAAGTTTCAAGACCTTGGTGAGATGTTTACTCGCCTGCTCCAAGAATATTTTGCTCCATCTCATCTGAGTGTACCTTACAATATCCTTACCTTGGCTTTCTACATATGACCTCACCAGTGAATGAATTACTCTGCTAACGAGCATTGTTAGAAATCCCACCCAGATCATTGCTTCGATGACTTGTGGGTTCTTTGTTTTGACCTTGTCTATAGCGTATCTGCTTTTCAATTCCTTGAATATTAGCTCGATTTCCCATCTGGCCGCATATAACCGAACAACATCTTCAAGGTCAAGATGATCCACACCGACATTCGTGAGATATGTGTGGTATTTCTTTTTCTCCTCGTTGTAGACAGCCACCAACCGATATATCGCCTTGGATTTTCGTTGTTTGCCTTTATATTTCCTGCGTTTGAACTCTATCTCCACCATAACGTCCAGATTCTTTCGTTTCAGCTTTGGCAGTACGTCCTGAACCTTCTTTCCAACAACATCAATGCTATTGCCCCGACAACCTTCATTCGATGATATAATGGTTGGATTCGCACTGCCTTTCAACCTTGATACGAAATATCCTCCGTATTCAGCTATACGAGCAAACGTTTGATGTTTGTAGAATCCTAGATCAAGCAAGATTATTCTATTTTTCACCCATGGGCCGATCTTCAACGTCTTTATATCGCTAGTTCGTTCTCCATATATGGCTATTCTCTTCGGACCATCGGCAACTGCGCTGACCAGAAGACTCACCTTCACGCCAGCGGCAACCTTCCTCGAACGTACTGCAGGCCATTTCTCGGCTAGGCTTTCATGAAGGCGTATGATGGTGTTATCCTGGATAAGCACATCTTTTATGAAATCCAGTTTCTCAGAAAGGCGTCTGTTCGCTCCTTTTGACTGGTGCTCGATTCCATGAATTACACAGGTCTTGAGAAAAAGAACAAGTTCAGGTGTGAATCGGTCATGCCAGCTACTGTCGCTTAGGGTCGTGCTACCCCGGTTCTCGTACTCTCTTTTCAGTTCCGCAAGTGTATGCTGGAGATGAACGCCATAGCTCAGGACCATGACCCAGAACATCACTGCTGGATGTATCTTCCGCTCACGTTTGATAAGGCCAGTTTCCTTGCCGGTCTTCTCCAGCCAATCTTTCGGGAAGATTTTGCACAAGGTCTTTTCGATGAGCATATCGTCCTTGAAATCAAGGGATTCATGAGGTGCTTGATTCATGGTTCCAGCCTCACGACTCTTACACGCTTGCCGATCCAACTCTTTGGAACCAGCACTCTAGCCGATGTAGAGCATTGTTTTGCTGTCTTTTCCACAACTTCGTATCCCTCCATGCTGATTGACATGGGTTTTTCATAAGTTCTCTTAGTTACCAGATGTATCACCATTGCAATAATATTGCAATGCTGTTAATAAAGCTTTCGCTCATGCTGGTTAGTTTTGTTGCATCAAAGAGAAATATCTATCGTGAGAAAGAAAAAAGGAGTGAATATCGGACCCAACTCATACTTGAGCCAGCATCCTTAACCGAAGACGTATGGATAGGATTTATATGATATAAAGATATCTTTGATTTCTGATTATTATATTTATATTTTTCCGCAAGATATATATAATCATTCATTTATGAAATCAATTTAATAAACATGTAGCCTATACCCTGATACCATGAAAATATCCCAGGCAATCATCATCTGCGGCGGTCTCGGCGCCAGGCTCAGGCCGCTTACCTACGACATACCGAAATCCATGGTCCCGGTGAACGGAAAGCCGTTCCTCCAGATAATTATCGAATATTTCAAGAGCCAGGGCATAGAACGATTCGTTCTCTGCACCGGCCAGCTTCACGGGCACATCGAGAAACATTTCGGAGATGGGAGCGAATTCGGCGTCGAGATTATCCATTCTGTGGAGCCGGAACCGCTGGGAACCGGCGGGGCGCTGCTCAATGCCAGAAATCACCTGGACAGTGATTTTTATCTTGCATACGGGGACAGCCTGCTGAAACTGGAACTGGAGGGGCTAGCAGAAATATATGGGAGGAACAAGGCCCTCGGTGCTATCTCGGTCTATGAGAATCTGGAAAACATCGCGTCAAACAATGTCCGCATCATGCCTGACGGCCGGATACTGGATTACGTGAAGAAGAATCCGCCCGGAACCATGAACTGCCTGGAAGCGGGACTTGCTCTTTACCACAGAAGCATACTGGACCTTGCCCCGGGCCGCATTTTCTCCCTGGAAGAGGCCGTTTTGCCACAATTAATAAATAGAGGACGGCTTTTTGGACTATTGACGCCCAGGATGTTCTACGATATGGGAACGCCGGAAGGCCTGGAACGCGCAAGAAGGGAACTGAATGACGATTATTAGCCGCTCACCGGTGAGGATAAGCTTCGGAGGCGGCGGTACTGACCTCGCCTCGTATTATGAAAAATACGGCGGCGTGGTTGTCAGTGCTGCCATAAACAAGTATTTCTACACCATACTGGAGATAAGACTGGACGACAGAATTCAGATTATATCATCCGATTTGCAACTTAATCAGACAGTAAGCGATGCTTACCATCTCAAGTTCGGCGAGGGCCTGGACATCCCGGTGGCTGTTCTGAAGCATTTCAACGTTCAAAGGGGGCTGAACCTGTTCATGGCCTCCGAGATTCCGCCCGGTACAGGGCTGGGCTCGTCTGGCGCTGTAACGGTCAACATCATCAACACCATAAACGCCCTGGAGAGGCTGAAGCTCACCAAGCAGGACATGGCGGAACTGGCTTACAAGATAGAGTTCCAGGAACTGGGCCTGCCCATCGGAAAGCAGGACGAGTACGCCAGCGCATTCGGCGGGGTAAATTTCATCAAATTCAACACGGACGGGACTGCCGAGGTTGAACCGCTCAACATACCCAGGGAAGTGAGGGTGCGCATGGAGAGCGATGTCATGCTGTTCTTCACGGGTCGAACGCGTGAATCATCCAAGATACTGAAGTCCCAGGACAAATCCACCAAGGACGAGAGCGGCGGAGTCGTCGATTCGCTGCATTCCATCAAGAAACTCGCTTTCGAGGTGAAGAAGGCCATTGAGTCCGGGGACCTGGTGGAGTTCGGCAAGTTGCTTGACATATCCTGGCAGGCAAAGAAGAATCTGGCAACGGGCATAACCAACCCCAGGGTGGATAAGATATACGACCTGGCCAAGCAGAACGGCGCCCTGGGCGGCAAGCTTACCGGCGCAGGGGGCGGCGGCTACATCATGCTGTACTGCGAGAAAGCATACCAGAAAGCCGTGACAAAGGCGCTTCTGAAGGAGGGGTTGAGTCCGCTCGATTTCCATTTTGACAAGAAGGGAGCCAGCATAATAAACGGATGAGTGATTACATGGAAGAATTCAGAAAGAATTTCATTGACGGATACCTGGACGACATAATCAGGGTGCTGAAGGAGATAAAGGCCAACAACTCAGATTTCTTCGACAAACTGGCCACCATATTCCTGGATGCCAGGGCGGACAACAGGAAAATATTCTTCTGCGGTAACGGCGGAAGCGCGTCCACCGCGTCGCACTTCACCAGCGACCTGGCCAAGGGCACAATTGTGGATGGGGCGCCGAGATTCAAGGCGCTTTCCCTGGCCGACAATATCCCGCAGATGCTGGCCTGGGGCAATGATTCGTGCTACGAGGACATATTCGTGGAACAGCTCAAGAATTTATTCGAGCCCGGTGATGTGGTCGTGGGAATATCCGGCAGCGGTAATTCCGGAAACGTCCTGAGAGCGATTAAATATGCGTCAGAGAATGACGGCATAACCGTGGGAATAACGGGCTTCGACGGCGGCAAGATAAAGAACATGACAGACCTGTGCCTGATCGTGCCGGTGCACAACATGCAGAAGACTGAAGACATTCATATGCTGGTGGACCACTTGACCACGCTGATGATCAAGGAAGAGGAGTTGGCCAGGCGTGGATAAGGCCGTTTTTCTGGACAGAGATGGAGTCATAAACAGGCTGAACCGCGGAAGCTACGTCACATCCTGGTCCATGTTCGAATTTCTCAGGGGAGCGAAGGAGGCCATTGCCAGGCTCTCGGATTCAGGATTTCTGATATTCATAATCACCAACCAGTCAGCCATAAACCGCGGTTTGTTGACGGAAGCCGGATTGGAGGTCATTCACAACAACATGCTCTTCGAGATTGAGGAAGCCGGCGGCGCCGTTGAAGGCGTGTACCATTGCCCCCACAGACCGGACGAGGGCTGCAAGTGCCGGAAACCGGAAACAGGGTTGTTCAATCAGGTCGGTGAGGATTACGACATAGATTACCCGAACTCCTGGTTCGTGGGGGATTTCGAGAGCGATCGGGAGGTTGCGGACCGGATGGGCCTCAAATTCATACTGGCCAGCGGGGGCGGCGGGCTGGAGAAAGCGGTGAAAGAGATACTTAATGAGTAAAGTTCATAAAGCATACAATATAAAATTAAATGTATATAATTAATACAATACCAATCCTTCTTCCACTTTTCCAAGCTCGATCGGCGTTGTAGTTTCCCCGACCAGCGCCCCCTTGGTGTTGGCTATCATGCAGGCACCCACCTGGCCAGTGCCGTAATTGGCAGTGCAGAGTTGGGCTTTCACACCCAGAGTCTGCTCCATTATCTCCATCTCGTAGCTCGAGGTATGGGGGTGGCAGATTATTCCCTTGTTGGTGGCTACTGCGGACGAGCCAACCGTACTGTAACCGGCAATGGTCCCGCGCTCCACCGGTACCTTCAGGGCCTTGGATATGAGGTCGATGGTCCGATCATCGAACTCCGGGTGGACCAGCGCCCCGTTGTCGTTGGCGAGAACGTTGTTGCCCATGGCATTGTGCCTCTGGGCGATTTTTGTGACCTTGATGACTCGCCCGATCTTCCTGACTTCTTCCTCGGATATGGATTGTGATACAACTGCGCCGTTGGAATTCATCCTCACAAGAGCCCCCAGAGTGCTGCAGCCGTCAACGGACATCCTGATTGCGTGCTCTATGCCGAGAAATTTTTTCACCATATCCGGGAATGCTGACTCAGTGGCAAACGGTACCAGACCGACATTCTCATTGGCCGCACAGAAAACACCCACGTAGGGGTTGCCGAATATCATTGCCTTGCCTAACATGGAAAGTCGTGCCTACTCGTCCGGAAGATAAATCCCAACCAGGTCCTCTCCCTCGTACCAGCTTACCTTGAGAATTACTTTGTTCGGAGGGTGTTCTATTCCCCTGGACCATATGAACTCGTTTACTTCCTTGTCAATCCAGATATTCGCCGGGTCGGTCTTGCGGTGTCTTGCCACGTACGCCCTGATCAATTTTATGGCCTTGGGTGCCCTACTTGTGCGGGGAGTCCTCAGCAAATCCCTCAGTGGGATGGTATATACGATTTCCTTGAATTCTTTTTCTTCTTTTGTTGCCATGTTCATCCCTCTAAAGTTTCAGCCTGCTCTTCCGCCACTGCCTCTGTTTCGGGTGGCGCATGAATTTGCGGTTTGTTCTCTGTATGACCCATGCTGGGACACGCCTGTTCGAGTTCGTGGCTTTGTTAAGCCTCATCTTTCTGGCCAGTGGTTTGTTTCTTGCCATGTTATCCCTCTTATTTCCTTTTGATAGTGATATCCCGTTTCTCGGGTGTTAGCCGCTCCAGTATCTGAACGAGATTTGCATCGTCGATTATGGCGCGGAGCTGCCCGGACTGTGCCAGCATTATCAGCTGATCTTCCACAGCCTCGGCGAATTCCGCCCTTGCGATTCTCAGCCGGGCCAATCTCTCCCTGGCTTCCTGGGTGAGTATCTGCCTCAGTATAGCCTGCCGCTGCTGGTCGGCCTGCTGGTCAACCTGGGCCTGGACTTCTTCCTGGGCCTGGTTCTGTTGCAGGGCCTCGAGCTTCCTTCGTCTTATTTCCTGAAGCTCCGTTTCATCATCCATACGGTGCACCTACTTGCCGTATTTCGCCAGTTTGGGGTTGTCCTTGACCATTTCCTTGAAAATGGCATATGATGTATTGTCCAGTATCTTCTGACCCTGGGGCGAGACCACGCGGCCCAATTTCTTGTACGGTGCTACAAGGCCGGACAGTTCCAGCTGCTGCAGTGCGAGCCGTATTATTGCACGGCTTCCGCTCCAGGCATGGGTGGGTTTTGAGCCCTTGTCCACAGGACCTCCAAAGTGGGCGGAGAGCTTCTCGGTGCCGATGGGGCCGTAGATGTAAATCTTTCTGAGAACTGCGGCTACACGGGTGTGCCACCAGTCCGGTTTTTCGGGAGATCTCTCCCTGTGGACTCCGGTTTTCACCAGGCTGGACCATTCCGGCGGTTTGATATATTCCATTTTCTTCAGTTCTTCGGCGATGCTCGCAATGAGCTTCTCGGCAGGTACGTCGTATGCTGTGGTCATTTTTTGCCTCCAGTATGCTGTGTTTGTTCTGGAAGTAGTGCCCCTAATGGGCATGGGGTATTTTAGGTTTATCCTGTATTGGATGCATGTTTTGCACCCCGATGTAATCCGCTCATAATCCACCGGCCTTTAAAAGGATTGGCCTTGCAAATAATCGGAAAGCCCTATCTTAAATATTAAGTAATCGCGCGCATTCTGGGTTGAACAAGAAGGGATGCCTGAGGATGCACATGCGTGTCTGCCGAGTCTATTCAGTGCCATTTTCAGGACCCGCACACAACACTGGGTGATACAATGACAGACATAGCCGAAACACTGGCAAAGCAGCAAAAAGAAATATCCATAGCCGAGTTCTTCGAGAAGAATAAGCAAATCCTGGGTTTCGATTCTCAGACCAAATCATTGATTACCGCAGTCAAGGAAGGCGTGGATAATTCTCTGGATGCTTGCGAGGAAGCAAGAATTCTTCCTGACATTTATGTCGAACTCACCGAAACGGAAAAGGGCGAGTACAAGATAGTCATAGAAGATAACGGACCGGGAATTGTAAAGCGCCAGATAGCCAATGTATTCGGCAGGTTGCTCTACGGTTCCAGGTTCCATGCCATACGCCAGTCAAGGGGGCAGCAGGGTATAGGAATTTCAGCCGTGGTTATGTACAGCCAGCTGACCACCGGAAAGCCGGCCCTCATAATTTCCAAGACAAAGTCAGAAGAGGTTGCCCATTTTGTCAAGCTGGTCCTGGACATAAAGCGCAATCGGCCTGACATCATAGAAGAGGATTTCAGAATCTGGGACGGGAAACTGCACGGGACCAGAATAGAGGTTCACGTAAAGGGGCGGTACGTCGCGGGCAAGCAATCAATACTTGAATACCTGAGGGCCACTGCCATAGTGAATCCCCATGTCCAGATAACTTTCAAGGACCCGAATGGCGGTACCATATCACTTCCCAGGGTGACCGAGGATCTGCCCAAGGAGACAATCGAATCAAAGCCCCACCCCGAAGGAATAGAACTGGGGCAATTCATGAGCATGGCCAAGGCCAGTGAGCACAGGAAACTTACAGCCTTCCTTGTCAATGAATTTTCAAGAGTGAGTCCCAGGGTCGCCAAGGAAATATGCGATGCCGCAAACGTGCCCGAGAACCGCAGCCCCAAGCGCATGTCCCTGGAAGAAGCGAGTTCATTATTGAAAGCCATCGGAACAGTGAAGATAATGGCGCCGAAGACTGACTGTCTAACTCCCATAGGCGAGACCCTGATACGCAAGGGACTGCGAAACGTTCTCGAGGGCCTCAAGCCGGGATATTACGCGCCCCCGGTATCAAGGTCGCCTTCGGTGTACTCGGGTCACCCATTCCTGGCTGAGGTGGGCATAGTTTATGGCGGCCAGCTGCCCAAGGACCAGCAGGTGGAGATACTCAGATTCGGAAATCGCGTGCCTCTCCTGTACCAGCAGGGCGCGGACGTGATTACCAAGGCCATAACCGAAGTGGACTGGCGCAGGTACGGCCTGGAGCAGCGCGGGGGAAAGGGCATACCATTCGGGCCGGCAATTATACTTGTTCACATCGCTTCGACACAGCTCCCATTCACATCGGAGGCAAAGGAAGCAATTGCAAACCTGGACCCGATTCGAGATGAAATCGTGCGCGCGCTGAGACTCTGCGCGAGAAATCTCAAGACCCACCTTGGAAAGAAGGCAAAGCGTTCGAAGACAAGGGAGAAGTTTGACATCGTGCAGATACTGCTCCCCGAAATAGCCAGGAAGGCGGCCAGCATCGTCGGAAAACCTGTTCCGGATCTGGGAAAGACAGTTACAGAAATCATGAACGTGGTGTGGATAGACGATAATATCGAGTACAGCAAACGGCGGCACAAGGTGGCCATCAGAATTCATAATTACATGAGCACCGGCCAGAAGTTCAATGTTCATGCAGTGGTACCGGGAAAGGCCCTGGACAGGAAGCGCATCCAGCCGGAACCGGATTCCGTGAACGGCGACAAGCTCACCTGGAATCTAAAGAGGATACCCAGCACCGAGATTGTCACCATCACGTTCGAACTTGTGGGCCTGGACCAGGATGAATATTCCGATACGGAAATATTCATCAGCGACATCAATCATGCCAGCGTCATAGGTGCGGAACCGCTCCCGGGAGACTGGGATCTTGACGGGACGGGACAGTACTCGCTGTTCTCCTTCGGGGACGCTGCCGATGAGGATGAAGTTGAAGAAATCGAGGAAGACGATGACGAGAACGGCGTTGATTATGACGAACAGACAGAGGTGATTTCAGATGAAGAATGAGGAAAGGCACCACAGGGCAGTGGACGAGCTCTACAAGATAGCCGATGACATCTACAATCAGATTGACAGGGGCCAGATACCTAAGATGAGTATCCCGCTGCGGTCCAAGAAGAACATACAGTTCGCACCCAGGAAAGGCGTCTGGAAGTACGGTAGCATGCACGGTGTCAGAAGCGCCAAGAAGATGACAGGTGCATACATGCTTCTCAGGACCATGTACATGCTGGAGTTCATACAGGGCATGGTCAAGGATTCAAAATCATCAACTCTCAGGGAGATGTATTACATTTCCGAGGGATGGGGCAATGCGAAATTCGGCTCCCAGGATGAAAGCAACAACCTGGCGGAGGACCTGGAGATTGTCACAACGTGCATGAGGGAAGATTTCAAACTTCGCCCGGAAGAGGACGGTGCCAGGGTCATCGGAAACCTTACTCTGGAAGAGATGAACAGGAAGGGCGAGAAAAAGAAGATAAACCTCAGGGATGACGTTGGCGACTCGGGTTACGGAATACCGTTCAACGTGGAGAAGGATAAGATCACCCTGCTGAATACGGATGCGAAATTCATCATAGCCATCGAGACCGGCGGTATGTTCGACCGTCTGGTGGAGAACGGCTTCGACGAGAAATACAACGCAATCATCCTTCACCTGAAAGGCCAGCCGGCACGTTCAACCAGGAGATTCATGAAGCGTCTCAACGAGGAGATGAACTTGCCTGTGGTGGTCTTCACCGACGGTGACCCGTGGTCGTTCCGCATATTCTCTTCCATCGCCTACGGCGCAATAAAAACAGCGCATATCTCGGAATACCTGGCAACACCCACGGCCATGTACTGCGGCATTACAACATCCGACATTCTGAATTACGACCTACCCACAGATAAACTGAATCCGCAGGACATCAAGGCCCTGGAGTCGGAACTTACCGACCCCAGGTTCAAGGACCGTTTCTGGAAGGATGAAATTGAACTCATGCTGAAGATTGGAAAGAAAGCTGAGCAGCAGGCGCTGGCAAAATACGGCCTGGATTTCGTTACTGACAAGTACCTGCCGGAAAAACTGACTGAACTGGGCATTCTGCAATAGACTCCCAGGCATGAACAAACATCGATAAACTTTATCAGTAACCGACCCATACGGGTCAGTAAGCCAGGAAATACCATGACAGAACTGAAACTGAGACGCAGAAACAGGCTGAGGCGCAAGGAAGTGGAGAGCCTCGCAGCGGAACTCAACAGCACCATGGGCACCGAAACCTTCCAGGCCACCGATGCGGTGGAGACAGGAGAAGCCGGCGGCAACCAGCTGGTCACGTACAAGGGCAAGCCGGTCGGAATTTTCATCAATGAAAAACCGTTCCTCACCGTTCACGGACTGCTGATGTTCGGCGCCGCCAGAAAGCACGTTACTGTTGACATGGGTGCCGTGAAGTACCTGGCCAACGGTGCGGATGTAATGGCCCCGGGAATTATCGATGCAGACCCGGAAATCAAGGAAGGCGACGCCGTCTGGGTGAGGGACCAGAACAATCTCCGACCACTGCTGGTGGGCATCGCACTCATGGACGGCCCCGGGATGGTGGCCGGGAAGGGTGGAAAGGCCGTAAAAACCGTTCACTATGTCGGGGACAAAATTTGGAATCTACCTGTCTAAGCCAGATATAATTCTTTAAGGCCGGTATCGGGATTGAGCTTGCGGCCCAATCTCACATCCGTTTTCTTGATGAGTATCTCGTTGAGAACGCAGGCCTTTGCGGAGAACAGATGTCCGCCGATAATCCGATGCGAGGCATCGGCCAGGTTGCAATGAAGATGAATGATAACCTCGTCAAGTGTGGAAATGCTGCCCTGAAGGGAAGTGAGCTCGTGAGGTTCGGCCAGCAGCTTCTTTTCATAACCTCCTCCGTTGAAGAACCCTATCTCGGCATCGCGGAGCATGCCGATGCCGGCGACTATGAACGCAGATTCGATTTTATGGTCCAGGATGGCAATGTTGAGGCATATCATCACGTCCTCGCCGTCATCGAGTTTGAGGACGACGAAACCGTCCGATGTTTCCCTTGATTGCATAATCATCTCCCCCTTCTGATTGAAAATTCATATCTGGACGGTAATCGATGATCGTTCGCTTCGGTCCAGTACTCGCACTTGCTGCATCGGTAATCGGTGGTGATGGTCTTTCCGTAAACGGTCATGTTCCTGGACGGTTTCATCTCATGGCCGCAGACCGGGCAGCCGTTGACCCTGGCGGGCTTTCCGGTGGATTTGGTACTGACCTTCAGCTTCGCCACGCCGGATATTACGGTCAGTTTCCTCACGCGGGAGCCGCTGACCCGATAATCATCGCCGCCGAAGTTAAGCTCCTGTTCCACCCTCTCCCTGAGCTCTCTCTGGGAATGAATGACCTTGTAGCGGGCCAGCACATTTCTTATTGCCAGCACCACGTCGCCGTCCTTCGGGACCTTGTACATAATGGGTATAAGCGCATCACAATATTTAACACTTCTACAAATCAGTAAGAGTTCAGTATTCTGAAATTTTAGATTGTAGATTTTAGATTTTAGAT
>VMTD01000009.1 GCA_013791785.1 Methanobacteriota archaeon | reverse complement strand
AGTGACGTTGGGAGGTAATTGGTGAGAGAATCGGTACTCAAGGACAAAAATACTCAGTTATTCATTTTTCACTTATCACTATTCACTGTTCACTAAAAACTACAATTTAACGAGCAAACTTCAGAATACTGAACTCTTACCTCACAGGCGAGGCTTTAAAAGGATGATGCTGAATCGGTCACACGACATCGAATTTTCCAAATTCGATGACGAATACCCCGCCCTCCAGATCTCAAAATGTTCCAATTCAGACGGGGCATGATTGCCTGGGCTGGAAGCAGCCGCTGGACCGGGTTGGCCGGTGTGGGGGTGAAGTTTCGTGTTGGGTGTATTTCAGGCGATATTGTCCGTAGCATCTTCTCATATCAATCGCCTGTCGCGATATACGAGTCTGGGCAGGGGTGTTTCAAAAAACCTACTGGATGTTGAAAGAAGCATTCGATAAGTTTTATATAAGACTACCAGTTTAGCCTTTAAGTCGCCAGAACGGTATGCCTACCAAACGGTTAGGGTTAATATTTCCCTTCGCTGTCCCGGAGTTGATTCTGAGGGACGGTCCCCGTCACGGTTGGCCTGAAATATCTGACTGGCAAGCGTTCCGTCGAACACAAGAACGGCGGATAAACGTGTTGCTCAGCGTAGCTACACACCCCCAGGGGGCTAAAAAATGGGTAAAACAAGCAGACCGAAAAGAGGATCGAGGGGTTACTCTCCCCGCAAGAGGGCGAAGAGCGAAGTGCCCAAGTTCAGCTCATGGCCTGAGTGCCAGGATGGACCCAGGATACAGGGCTTCGCCGGCTACAAGGCAGGGATGACCCACGCATTCATGACCGACTACAGACCAACCAGCACGACTGCCGGACAGGAAGTTCAGGTGCCGGTAACGGTTCTGGAAACACCTCCAATGAGGGTTGTTGCGGTTCGTTATTACGGCCGCGAGCACTATGGCATGAGATGTCTGGGCGAGCTGTGGGCCAAGAAATTGGACAAGGACCTGGCAAGGAGAAAACCGCTCCCCAAGAACAATAGGGGCGCAGAGGTTAAAGATCCGGACATCGAGGAAGTACGTGTGCTCATGCACACCATTCCCAGGATGGTCACCGGCATCCCGAAGAAGGTTCCTGAGCTCATGGAAATCCGCATAGGCGGAGGCACAGTCCAGGAGAGAATGGAGTACGCCAAATCCCTTCTCGGCAAGGATATCACAGTTAATGATTATATGAAACCCGGCCAGATGATAGATGTGGCCGCAATAACAACGGGCTACGGTTTCCAGGGCCACACAAAAAGATGGGGCGTCAAATTACTTTCTCACAAGAACAGCAAACACAGGAGAATGATTGGAACACTGGGTCCGAAATCCCCGAAATACGTCAGACCGACTGTTCCCCAGGCCGGCCAGATGGGTTACCACCAGAGGACCGAGTACAACAAGCGTGTGCTGAAGATCGGGGCGCCGGAGGATGAGATTACGCCGGCCGGCGGTTTCCTCCATTATGGCAAGGTAGTGAACCAATACGTCATACTGCACGGTTCGGTGCCAGGCCCGGTCAAGAGACTGATAAGAATCAGGGACGCAACCAGATACACAGTGGGTGTCACGATTGACCAGCCCGAACTGATTTACATATCAAGAGAATCCAAGCAGGGAGCGTGAGTTGAATGGCAGAAGTTGCACCAGCTAAGAAGGACGTTAAAAAGACACCTGCCAAGACGGCATCCCCGAAGAAAGAATCAGCTCCGGCCAAGGCTCCGAAGAGTGCTGCACCCAAGAAAGAGGCCGCGCCGAAGAAGCCGGCAGCCAAGGCAGCTGCTCCGGTTCTGAAAGCGCTTGCAAAGGCAAAGAAAGCCCCCAAGGGCACCGGCAACTCTGTCAATGTCTATTCCCTCGACGGAAAGGTCGCAAAGAGCATGAACCTTCCAGCTGTTTTCAACACCGATTTCAGACCGGACCTCATCAGAAAAGCTGTAAATGCTTCCAGGGCAAACAGAAGGCAGCCATACGGTCCCTCACCAAGGGCCGGTATGAGGCATTCGGTTTCATGGCCCGGAAAGGGCCGCGGAATGGCAAGGACCCCGCGTCTGCAACATGGCGGCGGAAAGGGTGCGGAAGTACCCAATGCCCCCGGCGGCAGAAGGGCTCACCCCCCGAGACCGGAAAAGGACTGGTCCGAGAAGGTTAACAAAAAGGAAAAAGCCCTCGCACTGCAATCTGCACTGGCGGCAGTTGGCCATTTTGACGTAGTCAGGGCCAGGGGTCACAGGTTGGCCGATGGCATGACCGTTCCGATGGTTGTTACCGATGATTTCGAGACCCTGTTCGACAGGATAAGTGACGATTACCAGAAGGAAAACAAGAGACCGGCTCTCACCAAGGAAACTGTGAAGGTCCTTGAGGCGCTTGGTCTTACTGACGAGATGACCCGCGCAAAGGATGGTATTCATCAGAGGGCCGGCCGCGGAAAGGCCAGGGGTCGCAGGTTCAAATCGCCCAAGAGCATTCTTTTTGTGGTGCATGACACCGAGAAGGCCATAAAATGCCTGGGCAACATCCCCGGCGTTGACATAGTCTCACCGGCCAAGCTGAACGTGGAATTGCTGGCACCGGGCGGAGACCCCGGAAGGCTTACGGTGTTCACCGAGAAGGCCCTTGTTTCATTGGGAGGTGAATGATATGCCGAGACCAGTACTGATGACACCATACGTGACTGAAAAATCCATGAACCACATAACCGGAACGCCCCTTCAGAACAACACGGACGGTAACCGTCTGGAATTCCTTGTGCGAAGGGATGCCACCAAGGCCGAGATCAAGAAAGCCTTCGAAACGAGGTACGAGGCCAAGGTGGAGAGCGTGAACACTCGAATAACCAAGAGAGGCAAACATGCCATCATAAAACTGACCAAGGACTACTCTGCGGAAGAGGTCGGCATGAGGTTGGGAATCTTCTGAGGTGCATATACATGACAATCGTAACTATATTTGGAGGGAACTGAAATGGGAAAACCTATCATTCCACAGAGAAGAGGAAAGGGCAGCATGACCTACAGGTCACCGAGCCACAGGCACAAGGGCGTACCCGGCTATCCGAGAAATTACACCGGTCCGGGAAAGGTCATCGATATATTCCATGCCCCCGGAAGAAGCACCCCCATGGCCAAGGTGGCGTTCGGTGATACCACAATTCTCCTGCTGGCTCCCGAGGGCCTGAGAGTGAATCAAACTGTCAACATCGGCTCCGGATTACCTATCGAAATGGGCAACATCATGCCGCTTCGGGATATACCGGAAGGTACGCTGGTTCACAACATCGAGGGCGTGCCCGGCGACGGCGGTAAATATGTTCGGACAGCCGGAACTTCTGCGACAATAATTACCAGAGGCAACAAGATAATCGTTCAGATGCCGTCCGGTTCATTCAAGAACTTCGAGGGAACGTGCCTTGCCACCGTTGGCATACTTGCAAATTCCGGAAGGGACGACAAGCCATTTGTCAAGGCGGGCAACAAGTTCTACAGCTGCCGCAGCAAGGCCAAGCGCAACAAGAAGGTGAAGGGCATCGCCATGAACGCATGTAACCATCCCCACGGCGGAGGCGGTCACCCGCATGTCGGTACCCAGAGCACTGTTTCCTATAACGCTCCACCGGGGCGCAAGGTCGGAAGACTTTCACCCAGACCCAATAAATCGAAGAAATCAAAGAGGGGTGTTTGAACATGGCGAGACCAACAAAGGGCGTAGCCTCACCCAAGGCTGCCAGGAGAAAGGCGAGGAAGAAGAAGAGTTCGATAGCCGCCAGGCGAAAGAAGGAATTCACCTTCCAGGGATTCACGGTCGAACAATTGCAGGCCATGCCTCTGGATGAGATACTTTTGCTTCTCACGTCGAGGGCCAGGCGCTCCTACAAACGCGGCCTCAATGAGGAGGAACAGGTTTTCGTGGAACGGCTTCTGGCCGGAAACAAACCGGTTCTGAAAACACATCGCAGGGAGATAATCATCCTTCCCAATTTCGTAGGCAAGAAGGTTGCAGTTTACAACGGCAAGCAATACATGGAATTTGAGATCAAGCCGGAGATGATAGGACATTACCTGGGAGAGTTTGCTCCCACCAGGGGCAGTGTCAGGCACTCCGGACCGGGCGTGGGGGCAACAAGGTCCTCCAAGTTCATGCCGCTCAAGTAAGGATGTGATTTAATGGGATACACAGGTAAATTTGACCCGGAAACGATGGCCAGGGCCACAGGCAAGGAGATACCGATTTCCCCCAAGCATTCGGTGGAAATTTGCAGAGCCATAAGAGGCCTTCCAATCACGTCGGCCAAGAATCTTCTGGAGAATGTCATACTGAAAAAGGAAGCCATACCTTTCAGAAGGTACAATCAGATGATACCGCACCGCAAGAGGGGCGCCTATTCCTCGAGAGGGGGTCCAGGCAGATACCCGGTAAAGGCAGCGAAGGCAATACTGCGGGTGATTGAAAGTGCCCAGGCAAATGCTGAGAAGGCAATCGATGATTTGGGTGATGCGGAAGACCTCCGTGTGTTAACCGCGGCCGCTTCAAGGGGTCGGGTTACAAGGGGTTGGATGCCCAGGGCCCACGGGCGCTGGGAGAAGTTCGACCAGGAATCGGTGAACATCGAGATAGTCCTTGAGAAGATGGAGGAATAACATGGCTGGTGAACGTGCATTCGTGGATATTAACGTGAAAAGGGCATTGCTCCGGGAATACCTCATGAACGAGGTCAAGCGTGCCGGATTCGGCGGTGCCGAGATACAGAGGACGCCAATGGGCACCAGGGTCACACTTATTACGGAAAGACCGGGCCTTGTTATCGGAAGGAAGGGCGACAGCATCAAGGCAATTACGGATGCTATCCAGTTCCAATTTGGATTCGAGAAGCCCCAGGTCGAGGTTATGGAGATAGAGAATGCCAACCTGAGCGCCCAGATCATGTCAGAAAAACTAGCCTCTGCACTCGAGAGGGGCTGGCACTTCAGAAGGGCCGGTCACTCCACTGTCCGCAGAATAATGGACAACGGGGCAAGGGGCTGCCAGGTAATCATTTCCGGTAAGCTGACAGGTCAGAGGCACAGGACCGAGAAGTTCAAGGAAGGCCACATCAAGTTCTGCGGCGAGCCCAAGCTCCAGTGGATGGAGGAAGGCTTCACTGCTGCCAAGTTGAAGCTCGGTATCATCGGAGTGAAGGTCCAGATAATGCACCCCAAGGCCAGGCTTCCGGACGAGGTCAGGATCAAGGAACCCGGCGAGGTTGCTTCGCTCCAGGCGGAGGATGTCGAACCTGCACCGGTGGATGCCGTAGTCGAACAGGCCCTGAAAGAGGCGGTAACTGAGAAGGCGGCACCTCCGAGAAAGAAGAAGCAGACAGCATCCCAGGCCAAGAAAGGTGCTGCGGAAGTGAAACCCGTACCAAAGCCTGTAGAACCGGCAAAGGTTCCTGCCGAGAAGAAGGTAGAAGTTCCTGCCGAGAAGAAGGTGGAAGTACCTGCCGAGAAGAAGGTGGAAGCACCTGCCGAGAAGAAGGTAGAAGCACCTGCCGAGAAGAAGGTAGAAGCGCCCGCCGAGAAGAAGGTAGAAGCGCCCGCCGAGAAGAAGGTGGAAGCACCTGTCGAGAAGAAGGTGGAAGCGCCCGCCGAGAAGAAGGTGGAAGCACCTGTCGAGAAGAAGGTAGAAGATACACAAACCAACACGGAGGCATAAAATGGCGCTGTTAAAGACCAGTGAACTGAGGGCCATGACCCCCGAGGTCAGGGCAGAGAAACTTAGGGAGATACGGGACGAACTCATGCACGAGCGCGGATTGGGAGCCATGGGCGGTGCTCCGGCGAGCCCGGGAAAGATAAGGGCGCTTCGGAAGAACATCGCCAGGATACTGACGATTCAGAGAGAGTACGAGATATCTCAGGAAAAAAACACGGAGGCTAGCAAATAATGGCCGGTATATGCTCGGTTTGCGGATTGCCTGAAGAACTCTGCATGTGCGAGGAAATCGCCAGGGAGCAGCAGCAGATAATCATACGCAGTGACAAACGCAGATACGGAAAGATTGTTACTGTTGTGACTGGCATCAACACCTCCGACATCAATGTGGATGAGCTCGCAAGGACCCTGAAAACTAAATGCGCAGCCGGCGGTACCATCAAGGGCGGCAACATCGAACTGCAGGGCGATCACGTGAAGAAGGTCCAGAAGGTTCTGGCCGAAATGGGCTTCAAGGTAGGGCTGAAGGGGGACGGGGCATGAGAACCGCAGAGAACCTGGGCAATCACGAACTCATCGGTCTGAAAGTCACTGTCCAGAAAGACGAGAGAACCGAGTACGAGGGTCTGGTCATAGACGAGACCATGAAAACATTCAGGCTGCTGAGCGGTACCAATTACATCATGGTGCCCAAGGACGGAAGGGATTTCCTTTTCCGTCTTGATGATGGCACGAATGTATTGCTCAGGGGAAAGGACATCAAATTCAGACCGGAAGACAGAACCAAGAAGGTGAGAACATGAGCAGAATAATCCAATCAATATCATCAATTTACCCACTGATAAGCGGGAGGCAATAAAATGGCAACCAAGAAAGACAGCGAGAACAAAGCTATGACCGACGCCGAACAACCGGCACCGACTCAGAAGCCGAAAAAGATTCCGGCCGCAGCCATACCCAAAGCACCAACGGCCACGGTTTCCAAGGCATCCGGGCCAAGATACATTGGCATAGACGTCAAGCCGCCAACGGACACATGCACAGACCAGTTCTGTCCATTCCACGGAATTCTGCCCGTCAGGGGTCAGATTCTGGAAGGGACCGTAATGACTGACGGCATGCAATCCACGGTGGTAGTGAAGAGAATTTACATGAGGAAGATCCAGAAATACGAGAGATTCGAAAAGAGATCCAACAAGTATCTGGTTCACAGTCCGCCATGCCTCGGTATCGGTGTGGGCGACAGCGTGAAGATCATGGAATGCAGGCCGCTGAGCAAGCTGGTCTCATTCGTCGTGATAGAAAAGATGGACAGGGAGTGATTTGAATGAAGGGACTCGCTGGAAAACAGACAAGGGGCATACCCACCGGTGCTCGCCTGGATTGCATAGACAATACCGGTGCAAAGATAGTTGAAGTGATTGCCGTCCCGAAATATCACGGCACTCACAGAAGGTATCCGTGTGCCGGTGTGGGTGACATGTTGATAGTCAGTGTCAAGAAGGGCACTCCGGAGATGAGGAGGCAGCTTGTACACGCAGTCATAGTCAGACAGAAGAGGCCATTCAGACGCTCGGACGGGACCATGGTTCAGTTCGAAGATAACGCCGTGGTCATAACAGCAGATAACGGGGAGACAAAGGGCTCCGACATAAAGGGCCCGGTCGCCAGGGAGGCCGCCGAAAGATGGCCCCGCATAGCCGCAACGGCTTCTACAATTGTGTGAGGGATTAAAATGCCAGCAAAAGTATCATCAAAACTTCCGAGAAAGCAGAGAAAGGGCAGGTACACAGCCACGGCCCATAACCGAAGAAAACTCATTTCCGCGCATCTCTGCGGTGACAGTGGAAACGATCTCATTCACCAGTACAACTGCAGGTCACTGCCTGTGATCAAGGGCGATCTGGTCCGTGTGGTCCGCGGAGACGAGAAAATCCGGGGTAAGGAAGCAGTGGTCACCAGTGTTTTCGCCAGAAATCTGACTATTGGCCTTGATGGCATCAACGTGAAGAAGGCGGACGGCACCGAGGTTGTAAGGAAAATATCCCCTTCCAACGTCGTGATAATCAAACTTAACCTATCTGACCCCAGAAGAAAGAAGAAGCTTGAAACGCTGAAGGAGGGATAGTCATGAGCAAACACATGAAGAGACTGACAGCGCCGATATCCTGGCCTGTGAGGAGAAAGACCGCAGTATGGGTGACCAAACCGACGCCCGGTGCACACCCCATCCACAGGAGCATGCCGCTTCTGGTCCTGATAAGGGACATGGCGAAGTACTGCGACACGGCAAGGGAAGCCAGGAGAATAATCGGACAGAGAAAGATATACGTTGACGGAAAGGTTGCCACCAATTACAAGATGCCGGTGGGCGTCATGGACGTTATATCCGTTCCGGACAACAAGGACCATTTCAGATTGTTGCTGGACAGGCTGGGACATTTCAGAATGATGAGAATATCGCCAGAGGAGGCCAAGTGGAAGCTTGTTCGTATCGAAAACAAGACCACCATCAGAAACGGCAAGATACAGCTGAACCTCCACGACGGCCGCAACATAGTCCTGGACAAGAATGCCAGGAAGACCGGGGACACACTGAAGATTTCCATTCCGGACCAGAAGATTCTCGGCGCTCACGAGTTCAAGGAGGGCAATGTTGCCTACCTGACCGGCGGCGCTCACATCGGCGAACTCGGTACCGTTCAAAATGTCGAGATTACCAGAAGTTCCGCGTCCAACATCGTAAAGTTCAAGGACGGTTTCTCCACCGTGAAGGATTATGTATTCATGGTCGGCGAGGCCACATCCGAAATCAGCCTGCCGGAGGTGAGTGCGTTATGACGACCAAAGGCGGCGGAAGCGGTAAGATGAGAATAATCCGTGTTCAGAAGGTCGTCGTGAACATCGGTGTTGGCGAGGCCGGTGAGAACCTGGAAAAGGCCGAAAAGGTCCTGGGTATGCTCACCAAGCGCACCCCAGTGCGTACATTGTCCAAGACCACCAACCGTGAATGGGGCATCAGAGCAGGTATGCCAATCGGTTGCAGGGTGACCCTCAGGGGACAGGACGCCGATGATTTCATAGTAAAAGCGTTCTGGGTCAAGGAAAACCGCATAGCCAATTACTCATTCGATCAGGAAGGCAATTTCTCATTCGGAATTCCGGATTATACTGATTTTGAGGGCATGAGGTATGACCCCCAGATTGGGATACTTGGCATGGATGTCTGCGTGACACTGACCAGGCCAGGGAAACGGATAGCCCTGAGAAACATTTCCCCGAGGAAATTGCCTCCCAAGCAGCGCATTACCAAGGATGAAGGTATCTCATTTGTCGTGAACAAGTTCAAAGTAGAGGTGATGACTTGATTCAGATTTCTAGATTTGAAGGGGTGTTTGAATGAAACCGAAGAAACTCTTTGGCAGGAAGATCGGGTGCAGACGCTGCGGCAGAAAGCGGGGCATGGTCAGAAGGTACGGCCTCAGGCTGTGCAGACAGTGCTTCAGGGACATGGCGCCCAAGATCGGATTCAAGAAATATTCCTAGGAGGCTGAAAGAATGCAACATGACCCATTGAATGATGCGATGTCGCAGATAAAGAACGCCGAATCAGTCGGAAAAAGAGAGTGTGTCATAAAGCCCTCCTCAAAATTGATAGGCAGAGTGCTGAAGATCATGCAGGACGGAAATTACATCTCCCAGTTCGAATACATCGAGGACGGAAGGGCAGGTTCCTTCCGTGTGATACTGAATGGAAGCATAAACGGTTGCGGAGTTATCAAGCCGAGGTTCGCCGTGAAGAAATCCGATCTGGAAAAATTCGAATCCAGATATCTTCCCGCCCAGGACTTTGGACTGCTTATACTCACGACCACCGAGGGGGTCATCAACCACACCGAGGCCAAGAAACACGGCATCGGCGGCAGGTTGCTGGCTTATGTGTATTGAGGTGATTATCTTGAGGCAAACTACGTATAATCTGAAATGGACGGCCCGGGATGCTCATGCAGCGACGCAGGAGGTGTTGTAATGCCCGTATCAGGCGAATCAAAGGACATCATGGAAATTCCGGAGGGAGTTACCGTGACAGTTGAAGGAATGAAGGTAACGGTCAAGGGACCGAAAGGCACACTTACAAGGGAATTCCCTGTTACCAGGATAAACATAAAACTGGACGGCAAAACTGTTGTGCTAATATGCAGTCTCCCCAAGAGGAAGGAATACGCCCTCCAGGGAACCATCCGTGCCCATATCAACAACATGTTCACAGGCGTGACCAAGGGATTCGAGTACAGGATGAAGATTGTTTATTCTCACTTCCCCGTGAAAGCCAACGTGAAGGGTAACGAGTTCGTCATAGAGAACTTCCTTGGGGAGAAATTCCCCAGGCGCGCTTCCGTGCTCGGCGACACCAAAATCACGGTGAGCGGTGACATTGTCACACTGGTCGGTATAGACAAGGAAACTGTCGGTCAGACCGCCGCAAACATAGAACAGGTCACCAGGATCAAGAATTATGATCCAAGGAAATTCCAGGACGGAATTTACATAATTCAGAAAGGAGGCAAGTCAAATGCCTGAAGACAAGAAGTCCAAGAAGAAGGCTGCCGATACGGCCAAACCTGAACCCGAGAAGCCAAAGGCATCCGCCAAGAAGGCTGACAAGAAAGACGATAAGTTCAAGCCGCGCTCAAAACCGGAGTTGTCCCAGGCTGAAAAAGATGCCATGAACCTCCGTGCATACAAGAAATCAAAGACACCCCATTTCAAGAGGCAGGAATGGTTCCGTTACAAGAAGCTCGGCGACAGCTGGCGCAGACCAAGAGGTCTTCACTCCAAGATGAGGCGTCACATCTCCTACAGGACCAACGTTGTCTCAATCGGCTACCGCGGCCCGAAAGCAGTCAGGGGACGGCATCCGTCCGGCTTCGTGGAAGTTTTGATACACAACCTGAAGGAAATGGAGGGCCTGGACCCGAAGAAGCAGGCCATCAGAATCGCTCACTCTGTCGGTTATCTAAAGAGAATATACATTGCCATACTGGCTGACCAGATGGACCTGCGCATACTCAATTTCAGCAGAGAGGTTCATGACGAATTGTTGGCCGAGGCCAAGAAGAGGGGCATTGAACTTCCATCCAAGGAGGCATCCTCCAAATCGTCCAAACCCAAAGGTACGTCCTCAAAGAAGTCATCCTCCAAACCTAAAGTTTCGTCCTCAACGGGGGGGGAACAATGAACCTGACAAACCAGAGACGCATGGCAGCCCAGTTACTGAATTGCGGCGAGAACCGTGTCTGGATCGATCCGGACCCGGACAACATGAAACAGGTTGCCGATTGCATCACCAGAAACGATGTCAGAATGGCCATAAACTGGGGCCTCATACAGGCCAAGCAGAAGAAAGGCATATCTTCCGGAAGGAGGAAGCAGGCTGCCCGCCAGAAGGAGAAGGGCAGACAGCGCGGCCAGGGCAGTAGAAAGGGCGCCAAATATGCCAGGACACCCAGGAAGCGCGCTTGGATTCGCCGGATAAGGCCCATACGTGCCAGTCTGAAGGAACTGAAGGAAGCCGGTGTCATAGACAACAAAACTTACAGAATATTCTACAGGCAGGCCAAGGGCGGCATGTTCAAGAGCAAGGCCCATTTGACCACCCAGCTGAAGATCAAGGGTCACCTGAATGAAGAACAGCTGTCAATCATGCAGGAGGCGAAGTAAATGGCAACAGGACCAAGATATCATGTGCAGTTCAGAAGACGAAGACAGGGCAGGACCGATTACAGGATGAGGAAGAAACTCATAACTTCCGGTCTTCCCAGGGCCGTTGTGCGCTGCACCGCCAAGAACACCATAATCCAGTTCATAAATTTCAACCCCCTTGGTGATGAGATTGTGGCCGCAGCCACCACCATGGAACTTGAGAAATTGGGTTGGAAGAACGCCACAGGCAACCTCCCGTCGGCTTATCTTGCAGGCTTCATGGCCGGTAAACGCGCATCCAAGGAAGGCGTAGGGAAAGCCGTCCTGGATATAGGCCTCAAGCCCCCGAAGAAGGGCACCAAGGTCTTTGCGGCGCTGAAAGGCATGCTGGACGCGGGAATAGATATTTCCCATGGCGATGATATTCTTCCATCCGAGGAACGCATATCCGGAACTCACATCAACGAGGAGACTGCCAAGATGTTCGAATCCGTTGTAAACAAGATAAAGGAGGCCTAATCATGCCAGCACCAGGAGGGCAGAGAAGCGGTCCGCCGGGGGCCCAGAGACGCGGCCCGGCAGGCGGCGGACAGAGGGGCGGCCCCAGGGGCGGATCCCGGGGAGGGCCAAGAAAGCGCGATGATGATTCCAAGTTCAACGCAGCATGGGTACCGAAAACGAAGCTGGGAAAGCTCGTCTATTCGGGAAAGATAACCACCATGAGCGAGGCCCTGGATACCAGGCTGCCACTCAAGGAACCCGAGATAGTCGATATACTGTTGCCCGAGCTCATGGACGAGGTGCTGGATGTGAACATGGTCCAGAGAATGACCGATTCGGGCCGCAGGGTCCGCTTCGCCATCACCGCAGTCGTCGGAAACGGCGACGGATTCGTGGGAATGGGCCGTGCCAAGGGCAAGGAAGTCGGTCCGGCAATAAGAAATGCCATCGACCGTGCCAAGCTCAACATGATAGAAGTGAAACGTGGCTGCGGTTCCTGGGAATGCGGTTGCGGAACACCCCACACAGTACCTTTCCAGGTGGAGGGCAAGTGCGGTTCGGTAATCGTCACATTAAAACCCGCACCAAGGGGCGTCGGGCTGGCGCTCGGTGACATAGCAAAGAAGATTGTCACCATGGCAGGCATCAAGGATTCATGGAGCACCACCAATGGTCACACCAAGACAACCGTGAATTACAGCTTCGCGGCATTCGAGGCATTGAGACAGACTGCCAGGATGAGGGTCAACAGCGTCCAGGCCAAGAATCTTCACATTCTCACCGGACCTGTAAACAAGGTATATCTCGATACATCTCCCGAGGAGCGTGCCAGGATAGCCGAGGAGAAGAAGAGAGGACGGGAACAGGAGCTTCGTGACAAGGACGTTTCTGAGGAAGATGTTGCCGGAAAGAGACCCAAACAGATCAAGAAGGTGCTTGAATCTGCGGCAGCGAAACCGGTTGAAGACATATCAAAAATTGATGAAGAACCGGTCCCCGAAGGCGATGAAAAGAAGTCCGCGGAAGGTGATGCAAAATGATTCGCGCCATTATCAGACTCCGAAGCGATATAAAGGCCCACAGAGAGGTCAAGGAGACATTGAAATACCTTCGGTTGAACCAGGTTAACCACTGTGTTCTCATACCCACGGGCAAGACCTATGATGGCATGCTTCAGAAAGTGAAGGACTACGTGACCTGGGGCGAGATAAAGACCGAGGTGCTCACGAACATGATAATAAAACGTGGCAAGCTCTCCGGCGACCGTCCCCTCACCAACCAGTATGTCAAGGACAATACCAAACATGAATCCCTGATCAAGTTCACGGAAGCGATAATTGCCGGCACTTGCAAATACAGCGACCTGAAGGGCGTAAAACCCGTTTTCAGGCTGCACCCCCCACGCCAGGGATTTGAAGGGATCAAGCGTTCCTATCGGGATCACGGTTCCCTGGGTTACCGCGGAGATGCCATCAACGAATTGATTTTAAAGATGCTGGACACAGCCTCACTGACACCGAAGGACAAAGCCAAGGCACCCGCCAAGCCAGCAGTACCGGAAAAAGCACCGGCCAAAAAGACACCCGTGCCAAGGGCCGTTGAACCGGTGAAGGCACCCGCCAAGAAGGTGGCTGCGCCAAAGGTTGAAGAACCGGCTCCGAAGAAAGCACCGGCCAAGAAGGCACCGGTTAAGAAGAAGGCAATCCCCAAGGAGGAATCCAAATGAGGAAAAGAACAGAGAAATACAGGGGCAGCAGAACCCATGGTCGCGGCAAGAAGGGCGGTAGAGGTGCCGGTCTCAGGGGCGGCAAGGGAAATGCTGGTCTGCACAAGCACAAACACACATACATGGTGAAATATGCCCCCGACCACTTCGGAAGGCATGGTTTCAAACGCCACGCATCCCTCAAGGATGACAAGGTGACCGTCAATGTCGGTGTTATTCAATCTGACCTGTCCAGGTTCGTTGAATACGGTCTGGCAAAGAAGGAAGGCGATGTCATGGTCATAGACCTGACCAAATCCAAGTACTCCAAGCTGCTGGGGGGCGGAAACATTAAAATGCCTGTTACAATCAGGGTTCACGAAGTTACTGCCAAGGCCCGCGAGAAAATTGAGGCCGCTGGCGGTAAGGTAGAGGCAGAAGAAAAAAGCGATGAGTGATGCACATGAGCGAGGGTGAGTCGAAAAAAAGTCTACTCTACAAACTGAAGCCAATTTACGACAGGCTTCCAACCATTAAAAAGCCGGACGGCCACGTACATTTCAAGACCAAAATGTTCTGGTTAGTTCTAATTCTCATACTTTATTTCATACTCACCAATGTCATGATATATGGTCTTGACCAGGAAAACACAATCGACCTGTTCGAGAGTTACAGGGCCATCATGGCCGGTGCCCAAGGATCGCTTATGCATCTGGGTATCGGGCCGATAGTTACCGGTTCCATCATCATGCAGCTCTTTGTCGGGGCCAAAATTATAAAATTGGATTTGAAGGACGACGACGATAAAGCCGTTTACCAGGGCGCTCAGAAATTTCTTGTCATAGTTATGATAATTGTGGAGTCCGTCCCCCAGGTGTACGGGTATCTTGTACCATCTGACAACCTCATAGGCAACATCGGCGGCGGCTGGGCCAAAATCCTTATAATCGCGCAATTGTGCTTTGGCAGTTACCTGGTGTTCCTCATGGATGAGACAGTCTCCAAGTGGGGAATCGGCAGCGGTATCTCGCTGTTCATCGCGGCCGGAGTCGCGCAGCAGATATTCACCGGAACCCTCAACTGGATGCCGGTTGACAGCGCCTTACCCACAAGTTTGGCGAATCCGCCTGCGGGAACTGTCATGAAGACGATTTACTACTTCACCAACGTTTCCGCCCAGGAGATGTCGGGCGGTTATTTCGAGACCCTGCTCATCAATCCACCCAATCCGATAATCGCGCTCATAGGAACTTTGGTCATATTCTTCTTCGTGGCCTACATAGAATCCGTAAGGATCGAACTTCCGCTGGCCCACGAGAGCGCCAGGGGCGCCAGGGGCCGTTACCCCATCAAGTTGATTTACGCGTCCAACATCCCTGTCATTTTGATAGCCGCAGTGCTGGCAAACGTGGGAATGTTCGCCATGCTTTTCTGGTCCAATTCGTTCTTTTCCACCGTGCCATTGATAGGCCAAAATCCACTGGTCGGTTACTATGCGGACTTTGGTTCCGGACCCCAGCTTACCGGAGGTGCCGCGTGGTACGTTTCCACATTGGGCGGTCTCCAGGATTGGTTATTGCCGATTTTCGATTCCCGATATCTTCCTTATTACGAGACCGGTGTTCAAAAATCTCTGTTCCAGGTCATGGTGCGTCTGTTCGTCTATGTTGCAGTCATGATATTCGGTTCCATCCTGTTCGCCAAGTTCTGGATTGACACCACCAACATGGGCCCGAAATCCGTTGCCGAGCAGATTCAGAGCAGCGGTATGCAGATTCCCGGTTTCAGACGTGATCCCAGGATTCTTGAAAAGGTTCTTGAACGTTACATTCCAGTGGTAACGGTACTCAGCGGTGCCATCGTGGGTGGTTTGGCCGCGTTCGCGGACATGCTGGGCACTGTGGGTAACTCCAGCGGTACAGGTGTGCTGCTAGCCGTAGGTATCATGATTCAGACCTATGAGGCCATGGGCCGCGAGCAGATGATGGAAATGCATCCCATGCTCCGGGGCTTCTTCGGCGGCGACGGATAATAGGCACCGATGAAGCCGATGCTTATTCTGCCCCTTGCAGCGAGGTTCAATCGTCCGTTCCAAACTCTAATATATCATCCGTCTGATTAAGGGTCGATACTCATGGACACCGTAGTAGTTTCAATCGGCGGCTCGATACTGGTCCCGGACGAGGACGACAAGGATTACATTGTCAAACTGGCGGAGCTGCTTAATGGCATCTCTGAAAAGGTTCGGCTGTTCATAGTGGTGGGCGGCGGCCGCATAGCCCGTTATTACATCAGGCTGGGAAGGAGCCTGGGCGCTGATGAATCCTACCTGGATGATATCGGAATCGAGGTCACGCGGCTCAATGCCAGGATGCTGATTATCGCTCTGGGGGACTCCGCATACCATGTTCCGGCGGAGACCTTCGACGAGGCACTTTCCGCAGCCAAGAATCATAAGATTGTTATCATGGGCGGCACCCACCCGGGCCACACCACTGATGCAGTTTCTGCCATGCTGGGGGAACGGGCCGGTGCGATTAGGTTGGTGAACGCGACCTCGGTTGACGGTGTCTACACCGCCGATCCGAAGAAGGACCCGGATGCCAGGAAGTTGGACAAAATCACTTTCAATGAACTTATCGAGATATGCATGAAAGTGCCGCCGGGAGCCGGTCCGAACGTTGTCTTCGATCCCTTAGGAGCGAAGATTGTGGCCCGTTCGGGTATAGAGACCAGCGTTGTCCAGGGCCGGGATTTAGTAGAACTGGAGAAGGCCATACTCGGGAAGGAATTCCTGGGTACTGTCATCTCGGGGTGAGCCGGTGTTCCGGGCCTTCATCGCCGTGGAAGTGCCATTCTCCGCGGAGCTGGACCGTTTTTCCAAGGCCGTGAAGGGCAGCGGCGCAAATCTCAAGATAGTTGACCTGCAAAACATTCACATAACTCTGAAGTTCCTTGGAGATACCGATGAGGCTATTGTTCCCGAAATAGAAAAAATCATGAACTCGGCAGTATCCGGTGTTCTGCCGTTCAAGATGCAGATGAAAGGGACGGGCGCATTTCCCAACCTTGACAAGATTTCCGTAATCTGGGCGGGGCTGGAGGGCGCAGAGACTCTTGGTGTCATCGCCAAGAGAATCGATGACGGCCTGAAGCCGCTGGGTTTCGAGCCGGAGAAACGGAAATTCTCCCCCCATGTCACTGTTGCCAGGGTCAGGGACAGCCGCAACAGGAGGGAACTGGCCGAAATTATCCATGGCTGGGAGACGGGCGAGTTCGGAGATGTTCCGGTGGGCCGGATAATCCTGAAGAAGAGTGTGTTGACACCGCAGGGGCCGATGTATTCGGATATATCTACTGCGAAATTGAAGATATGTTAATTGTTGTATCTCATATGTTACATCGTCAATTATTAAATGTAAAAATACCCTATATTTCCATTATTTACTGCATAAATGCCGAGAACGCTCAGTCCTTCAGGGCTGAGATGAATCGGCATAAGCAGTAATAACGTGATAGACCGCCATGCGCCGTCCAATCTATTGCGCATGTAATCAAAGCTAATTGGCTTTGATAAATCAGGT
>VMTD01000136.1 GCA_013791785.1 Methanobacteriota archaeon | reverse complement strand
GATGTACGGTGTAGTGGAAGTGTAGACCGAAATTATGGTCGCACCAGTCCCGGCAAGCGCCAGGTTGGCCGTCATGGGATTCTGCGACGGATACCCGACCATATTCCAACCGGCGTAGAGGGTTATCTGCACCTGGCTGGACGGATAGTCGCCGGCGACGCCCGTGGTCAGCTTGCTGCCGCTGACCGCGGTCAAGTGCACCCAAACGCCCATCTGGTTGTCGATGATCGTGAACGTGTTCGTGGTCGCGCCCTTCCTGTAGGTCATCCATCTTTGCACCGAAGCGTCCCAGTACTTGGCCACGTCCCAGTCTGTTGCAGGATCATCGAGTATGGTCTCGATGTTGCCGCTGATGGCTATGGGGAACGATACGAACGCCCAGTCACCGGCAACGCGGCCGGTGAGGTCGATATCGTACGGCACCGAAACAACGAAGCCGGGTTCCTGCTCCGAATTGACATTTGTTTCGCGGTTGCCTACTGCATCCTCGGCACGTACAACATACCACCATAGCGTGGCATCGGCTTGGCCTCTGCCAATATCACAATAGGTATTTGTTCCGACCGGAACTGTGTCAATAACATGGGCAACATCCCAAGGCCCGGTGCTTATGTCCGAACGGTATATCACATATTGGCTGACATCAGTACCGCTGTGCGTCCAGTTTAGAGTGTTATCGGCAAGTGTGCCGGCACCAGGTGCGGGTTTAATAGCAATCTGGAAGAAAGATGCACCGTCAGCCACTGCAGCGGTTACTGTCGCTATGCCGGTGGCCCCGGCTATTGTCTGTACCTTTGTTCCCCAGCACCCAGAACTTGTGGTGGCAGCTATGCTACATTGCTGTTCATCCGATTCGGACCAACCCGCTCCTGCAACACTAAATGGTACGCCATCGCCACCATCATACGAAAGACCATAGATTACAAGGCTATTATCGTCAATGGTGGTTATCTCTGGAATGTTATGGGGGTTAGCGCTAGTTGCTGATGTGTCAAAATTTTGTGCGTTTATAGGAGAACCGGTATCAACACCAGACAATCGGATGTACCAGCCAAACCAGTAATCTGCAGATTGCGCAACTACCGTCACTTGTCCTTCCGCACCTGTGGCGACGCGCCAGAAAGCTCCGATGTGGGCATCGGGAGTGGCACTGCCACTGGTACCTACAAAGTTCCAGCCTGCCAGATTATTAGAGAACTGAGCAGTGGCAGTGTTATCAGAATTGCCAACGATGAGCATTAGCAGTTCGCCTGCAGTTATTCCAGAAGGAGCAGTGAGAACAAGGTTAGCAGATGCGGTAGCGCCGCCGTTTGAGGCCTGGAACCCTTCAACAACTACCGAACCCGGAAGGTTCCCATAGTGTTCAACTGTGGGGGCTGTGGGGGCTGCAGGGGCGGTTACATCGAGGATGTAGGACGTAGCTTCGGGAGGTGTTCCTGGGATTGGTGGGCTAGATTCTGTCGAACCACCACCAACAGCAGAAGCAAGCCAGCCATAAGTTCCGCTACCTGCTGCGATTGTATAGGTGCGGCTGCCGTCAACTGTTGCATCGTTGATTGCGAACGTCCATGAGGCACCGCCGTTCTTAGTGTAATAAAGGTTGACCGAGGTTGGTGAGCCAGTCCAAGTATATGTTAACGTTACAGCGGCGACATTTGTTGGGCCGCCTATCGGACCGTCCGCTGTTGCTGTTGTGCCTGGTGGTTGAGCATTGTAGATTGTAATGGCAAAATCCTGACCGCCTGTGGTTACGGTTGTCGGTACATTGTATCCGATAACTTCAACTGTGTATGTGCCCGCCTGAAGTTGTCCGGTTGGAATATAAACACATTCGACATTGTTGACATCGTCCCAGTTGTCTGCATTCCTGTCCCAGTTCTCGCCCGCAATGTTGGTGTTCCCAGCTGCTGTGCCAGAGGTTGAGTATCCGTTTGAGAAGGAATTACCATACCATATCTGGCCCAAGGGCGAAGTAACCCGGAGGTTTAGATTGTTGACAAGAGCAGGATTCGCTAGTGCCGTACCTGGAGCGTCGGTGTATACCATGGTAATCTTCAGTGGCTGAGCGGCAGATTGATAAGATATGGGTACAGACCATGTTTGGCCTGTGGAAAGCGCTTGAGGATTGTCATAATTCTGAACATTCACGGTTGGGTTAACAATGGTTGGCAAGTAAGACCTTCCCCAACCCTCGTTTGCATTTGGTATATCGGCAGTACCCATATCTATTGCTGTGTTAATCAGCAAAGCCTTGACCATTGCTGGCATGGGCCTTGTTCCGCCATGTCCGGCTTGCCACCAATCTACGATGACCGCCGATGAGCCCGCAGTATTGGGGTTAGACATTGATGTTCCAGAGCACCATTCGTATCTTGTATCAGGTGTGTAATACCCATATAATAAAGAACCACCAGTGCGATACGCAGACCGTGTGGAAACGATTCCGGTTCCTGGTGATGCGATATCGGGCTTTATCTTTGTGTCGTCATCAAGACCTCTGCTGCTGAATCCAATAATAGTGTTGATATCGTTGGAATCTGCGTTCGCTCCAAGATTTCCATAAGATGTTCCATCTGGATGATAATTCTCGCTAGCCCCCGTTGTGATTACGTTCTTACCGCTAGCCGGTGAACCAATTGTCCCAGCTCCCGAACCGGCGTTTCCAGCTGCAACCGTGATAATCATCGCTTGCTGTCCGCCTGTTGATGTTGCTGAATCTCTAACATGCTGATCATAATAAATGTCATTGGCTTCATAAGCGCTGTCACCGGGATTTTCTCCCCATGAATTGGAATGAACATATGCACCCCCATTATAAGCAGCTTGGAAAAGTGTATCCCATCCTGCTTGGGTGGTGGGAATTCCTGTACCGCTTCCAGCATCTGTAAATATCTTTTGACCAAACAATCGTGCATCCGGTGCTATGCCAGCTCCGACATAATAATTTGTTGCTCCGTATCGCGTGCCAGTTCCGGTATTACCGTTTGCTGCAATAGTTCCGGCAGTGTGAGTTCCATGTCCATATCCGTCCCTAAATGTGCCACCCCCAGTTCCAGTATAATCAACACCACCAACAACGCGGCCATTAAAATCAATATGGCCTGCGTTTCCGGCAACTCCAGTGCCGATTCCAGTATCGGCCACGGCAACCACGACATTCGTACCATCCCAACCCTGAAGATTGGCATAGTTGCCATATCCCCCATAAGGAGAGTTGGCGGTCCAAATTCCGCCAGTTATCTCACTAGCAGTCTCACCATAAAGAACATTCTCATCAACATGTTCTAACCAGATTACGTCGTCAAAAACTGCAAGTGTTTCAAATTGGGATGTATCTGCATCTACAATCATCTCATAATGATTGTTAAAATCAACATATGAATATTCAGTTCCGGGGAAAAGTTCTTGAATACTATCGAGGGTGCTGGACACATCAGGCCCGTTCCAGACTGTCACACGAGTTTTCCCGCCAATCATTTCGGATGTGAACTTGTATGCCGGATGGAATTTTCCCGCCCACTGGACAAAATTCAAGCCAAGTGCTCCTGCAATCGCCACGGGGCTCCCTCTCGTCAGGAATGCATTGTTCGGAATATAGCTGTCAATCTCAATTCCTAGGGCTTTGGTCTCAGCAATCCATGTGGCCTTCACGGGACCGATAAATTGAATAATATAAAGAGAGCATGAATCGCCCGCTTTCAGTGATTCGGGTATTGCCGGATCTCCCTGGATAGTATCAAAGGCGTATGTGATCATGCTGATCGTGGTTCTATCATTTATTATGCTTGCCTCAATCCCCTGGCGCCCGAGCGCCCGAATCATTGTTGGTGTGAGCCTTGCCAATTGGAATTCGTCGAAGGTCTCGATTATCTCAATTCCCAAATTATCGAGGATAGAGTGCCCCACATCGTTTTTCAGGTAAACAATACCGATATCGGATTCTTCATACTGGGCTTTGGTAAAATTCAGACCGCCAAACGCGGTCAACATCATTGCCACAACAATTGCCATTGCCAAGCCCACGTTGAAAAATCCTTGTTTCTGCATTTTAAACATCGCTCCTTCATCGCAATGCACATATCTGACAGAAGACGATGCTATGCAATTGCCCTCATGCATCATGCGCATCTTTATGCCATATAATGGGGTACATAATATAATAAAGTATCGTTAAATCGTCATTTCTTGTCTTTCTTCTTAGCTTCCACAGTTTTTCTGGGCTGGGCCTTCTCGGATTCAGCAGCTCTCTTGACAAGCGGGTGAGGGGTCCTTGACTGGGGGTGTGCGGATTTCCTGGCCGGAACCGATTTCTGGGGAGGGGGCCTGGACGTCTGAGCGGGCTTTACGGGTTTGGCCTGGATTGGTATTGATTTATTCCGGGGTGGCGACGGGGGTGTTACCGCACGTGGGGCGGCCTTCTTTGGAACATTCGTGCCCTTGGCTGTGCGATGGGGCGGGGTTGGGTCAGCCCATGGCTTGGGCCCTTCCTTTATGGGTTTGACCTTCTTATCTGGTGCTTCAGCATTATCTAGTGTCCTGCGGTAGGTAGGGGATTTAACTGCCCAGTCACCACCTTTCTCCGAATCTTCGGGGCAGATATTGCCCCTCTTCCTCTCAATCACGGAAACACCTATGCTGGTGGCAATGACTGAGAGAACAATTATCAGAAAGGCCACATTGAGAAATATGTTTTGGTATGGGGACATGAGGTTATAATATGCTGACTGGATGGTCACACCGTCAACGACCGTGGTCTCACTGAACGCGGCAATGGTGAAAGGAAGTTGAGCAAGAACGGCCGCAGCCAACCCTCTTGGCAGCATGGCAAAAATGTATGCCTTGTCATCCTTGGATTCCTTGTGGACGTAGCACGTTACCGTAGTGGCTATGTATCTGACCACCAGAACACCGATGAACAGTATTGAGAGAAGCAGCAAGAGTACCAGCACGGGCTGTTCCACAATCCAATTGGGTATGAACCCGGGAAGCGAACCGAACGTTCCGCTGTTTATGACGAATGTGAAGGTCATGCCCAGGTAAACGAAGAAGAATGTTCTCACCAGGAAAGAGACCTCGGTGTGGAACTGTTTGATGTGGTCGTCCAGAATGAAGCTGCCCTTTATCTTTAGAATTCTGGCAATCTCGTCCTTGTTGCTCAGTACCAGGCCGAACACCAGGGCGGCAATTGCCCCGCTGACCTGGATGTACTCGGTCACGGCATAGAGTACCAACAGGGCGGCGATTGTTATCATGAAGGCAAAGGGTTTTCCTTCCAGCTTCTTCAGTATGAGCAACCAGAATACACCGAATAGGAACGCGATGAAGCCCGCCAGAACGAAAGAACTCAGCAGCCTCTGGACCATTGCGCCGGTATCCAACGTGCTACCTTTCAGCATCTCGATGAATATGAGGGCGGAAACTATGCAAAGCACGTCAGTGAGAACCGATTCCAGGGTCAGAAGTATCTTGGTGCTCTCCTTGGTGCAGGATTTCGCCATGATGGGAATGACCACGGCACCGCTGGTGCCGCCTATGATGCAGCCCAGAAGAAGGCCGATGATAATGTCCATCCTGAGGAAATAGAAACAGATGATGGCAGTGATGACCATTGTTCCGATGAAGGCAACACCTGTGTGAAGTATTGCCAGACCGAGCTTCTTCATGGTCTTTTCCAGATGAAGGTTGAGGCCGCCGTCGAACAGTATGATGACGAGGGCCAGTGCGGCAAATGTTGGCGCTATTGAAATAATGACGGAGGACATTTCCGGATCATCCAGTATCCCAAAATGTGTGTAGTGCGTGAGTATTGGTCCGATGAAAAGCCCGATGAATATGAGGATGAGAATATCCGGAATCTTGGTGCGCTCGAAAAATAGGGAACCGAGAAAACCGATTAGGATTATCATGCCTATTCCGGCAAAGAGATATGAAACTTCCATGTGTGACCCTAATCCACATTACGCTTTTGTCTATTATAATTTGCTATGAATTTATGGAATGTTGTGCCGACCAACAAAATTGCTGGCAGTTTCACGCCCAATAGGGGGTGCGAACATCCTCGTAGGCGCTCATGGCCGCAACGGCACCGCCGGCGCAGGCCGTTATTACCTGCCGCAGACCGCCCGAAACATCGCCGGCAGCGTACACTAAACCTACGCTGGTTCTCATCTTGCGATCCGTCTTGATGAAGCCACCCCCATTGAGTTCAATGCCCATGGATTTTGCCAGATCGGCGTTGGCTTCCACGCCCACAGAGACGAAAACACCGTCGAACTCATGCGTCTCTTCCTGACCCGTTTTCTTATTGTGAAGCCAGAGTCCGATGACCTTGGTGTCGCCCAGGATCTCCAGGATTTGCATGTCCAGAAGAAGTTTTATACCGTCCTTGACAAGCTGCTCCTGCAGAACCTTCTCCGCACGCAGGGTATCCCTTCTGTGTATGAGCGTTACATCCGCCCCAATATGCTTCAGGTGCAGTGCCTCAGTCGCACCGTTGTTACCGCCGCCTATGACGGCGACCTTCTTCCCCCGAAAGAACATACCGTCGCATGTTGCGCAGTAGGATACGCCGCTGCCGATGTATTTGGATTCGCCGGGAACGCCTATTTTTTTGAATTTGGCGCCGGTGGCCAGTATGACAGATTTGGCTTTCAGTTTGCGTTCACCCGCAGTGATAATGAAATGTTCGCCGTCGCGGACAACGGCATCAACGTGAACGCCGTCTTCCACCGGTAAATTCTTCGCAGCATGTTCCTTCATCTTCATCATCAGGTCCATACCGCTTATTCCCTCGAAACCCGGGTAGTTCTCCACCCATGGAGATGTGGCTGCCTGCCCGCCGCCCATGCCCTCATCCAGGACCGTGGCCCTGAGGCCGGCCCTGGCGGCATAGATACCGGCAGTGAAACCGGCGGCACCCCCGCCTATTATGATTAGGTCGAACGACGTTTCTGTCATAGAAATACCTTCACTGCATGAATGCCTTGACCTTGGGTTCGAGCATTGAACGCGGCATAGCCCCCACTTCGCGGCTGGCCAGTTTTCCGTCCTTGAAGAAGAGCATGGTCGGAATGCTCTGTATGCCGAAGCTCATTGCAGTAGCCTGGCACTCATCGGTGTTCAGCTTTCCGAAGGCTATTTTCCCCGCATAGGCACCGGCCAGCTCGTCGATGACGGGGCCCAATATCCTGCACGGGCCGCACCATGGGGCCCAACAATCAATAATTACCAGTGGATATTTATTGATGAAATCCTGGAAATCACTATCACTCACGTTCACCGGGGTAGATGGCCAATTCTTGTCTGCATTCATATTCTTTTCCTCCATTTTGTTTTGATTCGATTTCAATTTTTCTATCTTCTGTTTCCGGATAGATTTCAATTCCTCGTCGAAGCCGTCATCAATCATATACAAGACCCAATATTAGGCTTTCGCTTGTTTGTTAATTAGTTTTTCCTGAATTTTTGTGAGAAACCTTTTTACACATCCTTTCGATGGTCGGGCGGTGAGGGAATGACAGTAAAAATTAAATTGAAGAGTGCGGAATCCGGCTCGGTCGTTGATATGGAGATTGAGGGTGACAACACCGTCAATGAAATCATTGACAGCGCAGCCGGGCATTGGGGAATGAACGCCGGGGCCTATGTTCTGCGAAAGGGCAAATCCCTGCTAAGGGGTACAGCCACCATTGCCGAACTGGGAGTAATCCACGGCGATGTTCTGGAACTGATTCCTGACCCCGAAGGCGGGGCGTAAGCCAATGTCGCTGCCGATCAATCTGCTTCGCTCAAGGCTGGTAAACGAACTGGCCATGTGCCGCTCCAGCCTTGATTATGAGATTCTCTGTTCGGATGAGGAATTTGCCGAACTTCCGACCACCCTGGAAGTAAGCATGAGAAACGTTCCGGGACCCGTTCTCAGAATGGGGGCTGTGGAGGACCAGACCGAACACACCATGCAGATAGTCATAACGCCGGATTATCCGTACGAAAAACCCATAGTCCGGTGGCAGACGCCCATCTTCCACCCCAATATCATGCTGCCAAGGGACGGCGGATACGTATGCACCAAATTGCTGGACAGCTGGAGTTTTTCTTCCAATCTCCTGGGTTTCATCAAGGGCGTGGAGAGCCTCCTGGCCAACCCAAATCCCATGAATCCCTACAAATCTGAAAGCTGCATGCTGGCATCCGAGAGGTTCATTGCAGAACCCTATATGCCGGTAGAATCACCAAGGCAGAAAAGGGGGCCACGGATTGTCAGTTAAGATATTATCGGAAGCGAGGAAGGAGCCGATCGAGGCGAGACCGCCGGCCAATGTCAAGCCCCATCTATGGCTTCCTCTGGATAAAACAAGCGTTCTCGAGATGCAGTTGGCGGAGGATCACCCCATAACAGCCTACGTGAACAAGCACGCCGAGGCGAAGATGCGTAACCATGCACTCTCCATGCGCCACGATACGTTAGAGGTCATGGGCCTGATGCTGGGCGAGGTACGGACCTGGAGGGGGAAAGAATACATACTGGTGAGGGATGTAATAACCTCCGATTTGGATGCTACTTCCGTTTCCGTAAAATTCGATTCATCCGGATTCGAGAAATTGTTCGAGAAGCTGGACGGGGCCGGTTTCGATTATGTCATTGTTGGTTGGTACCACTCACATCCCGGCTACGGCTGCTTCATGTCGGAGACCGACCTGAAGACCCATGCAAGCGCGTTCGTCAGCCCTCATCACATTGCCATGGTCATAGACCCGAAGAACTTCGATATCGCGGCATTCAGGCTGAAGGACGGCAAGGGTGTGGAAACGGATTTTGCAGTATACTGGGATGAGTACGATGATCCCTACGGCGGGTTGAAACGGATTCCGAAAAATTAAAATGGTTTCAAATTTTGAGGGAATGTGTCACCAAAACCGCGGGATGAGCGATTAGTCTCTATATTTTGGGGTGGGTGGGGGTCGTCTGGCATCAACCAAGTTGAGCGATTAGTCTCTATATTTTGGGGTGGGTGGGGGTCGTCTGGCATCAACCAAGTTGATGCCTAGACCCAGATAGCATGCCGGGCCCTCATGTTCGCCTCGGTCTGCCCGAGCCGTTTCATGAGCTCCGAAACGATGCCGTCCAGGAACACCAGGGCGGTTATCTCGAATATGGTGCCCAATGGGGAATACTCACTGTCCAGGGAATTTTTCTCGACCTTCAGATGGATTACCGAACTTGCCGCGTGGGCCAGCTTGGACTGATTCTCCGCGGTGATGGCGATGACACTGGCACCCAGGCGCCGAACGATGTTGGCGGTCTGAATCGCAGACATTGTCTCGCCGGTATTGGACACGATTATCACCAGGTCGTCCTTCTCCACGATGGGGGTAATGGTCTCGCCGATAAAAAATACCTTCAGCCCCATCTGGACCATTCTGATGGCGAAGGCTTTGCACATCGTTCCGGACCTTCCCACACCGTAAATGAAGACCTTCTGTGCTTTCAGAATGTTGTCTATGAGAAATTCACGCGCGCCGTCCTGCTCATTGGCCAGCGACGCGCCTACCCTCCTGAGAATGTGTTCCTCCGATTCAAACATGGATTACCTCTTCTTCTTGGGTGCAGGTTTTTTCACCGGGGCTTTGGACTTGGGTGCTGGAACGGGTTTGGCTGCCGGCTTCTTCGCGGGTTGCTTCTTCGGAGCTGGCTTCTTGGCAGGGGCCTTGGAGGGTACCGATTTCTTGGCCGGTTGCTTCTTCGGCACTGGCTTCTTGGGCACAGCTTTCTTAGGAGCGGGCTTTTTCACAGGGATTGTGGATGGTACCGATTTCTTAGGCACAGATTTTTTTGTCGGTGCCTTCGATGGGGTTGGTTGCTTCTTCGGCACTGGCTTCTTCACCGCAGTTTTCTTAGGTGCTGGCTGTTTCGCGGGGGCCTTGGAGGATGCCGATTTCTTGGCCGGCTGTTTCTTCGGAGCTGGCTTCTTGGCAGGAGCTTTCGATGGGGCTTTGGCCTTGGATACGGGCTTCTTGGGCACAGCTTTCTTGGACGGCTTGACTTCCGCCGGTTCGGCCTCCTTGGCCTTCTGGCGCTCGGCCTTTGCCTCGCGCTTGGACAGTACACGTTCCAGTATGACCTTCATGTACATGGCATCATGCTCCAGAAGCGGCGAACCGGATATGACGGTAAGTTCCATGTCATTCTCCAGTATGCACTCCGCCAGGGGTTCGAACTTGAGGTCGCCCTTCTTGATGGGGGTGTATCGTATCTCATTGCCGTTCTCATGCTCAACCCCGGAAAAGTGGGTGTAGAAGCGGCCCTTTGTGAATCTCTTGGCCCTGTCGAACAGGTCCTGGAAGTCCTCCTTCTTCTTCAGGGAACCATTGCCCCTGGCATGAACATGGGGGAAATTGATGACCGGCACCGGTCCCTTGATTTTTTCACATATGTTCTCGATCTCTTCGAAGGAACCGAATATCTCCTGCCGGCCGCTGGTCTCCAGACCTATGGGTATCTTGATGCCGGATTCGTCGTACCATTCCTGAATAAGAGTGATGTTGTCAGCGATGTTCTTTGCGGCAACGGCCCTGGAAAAATTGCCGTACATGCCCATGTGTGTTACCACAATCTGTGCATCCATAATTTTGGCCAGCAGCCCCGCCCATCTGATACTCTCGACGCTACGCTCGGTGAGGTCGTTGTTTGCCACCAGGTCCATGTAGTACGGCGTGTGAACCGAAAGCACCACATCCAGGTTCTTGGCAATCTCGCCCAATTGTTTCAGGTGTGTGTAATTTTTCGCAATGGGATTGATCATGGTGAGTAACACATCGCCCTTCTCCATGGGTTCCTTCAATGCGGCAGCCTTGCGCTTCTTTCCGCGGAGAACCTCTATAATAAGTTCCTTCTCCATCTCCATGGGTATGAACCCTATGTCCTCATCGGCAGCATAACGCTCAGTCACATTGGTTCTCACTATCTGAACTTCCAGGGCAGTCAGACCGAGTGTGTGAACGTCTTCAATGCCGTCACGAAGTGTACGGCCTTTGCATGAAAGGGGGATACCAGACGGACCAAAACGAATCATAATTCTTCACCATACCTTTTGACTATCCACCCGGTATAGCACTCAACTATATAATTATTGAGTGCAAGGTACCAATAGCGACAAGAGCGGACCACGCCGCAAACCCCTTAATTCGCTACAATACAAGAATGTTTCGTTTTTCAGCAAATTTCAAATAGTTGGATGGATTGTTCTCACCCAAAGCAGGGATACATTTTGAGTGACATAAAAAGACTGGTTCTGGACGTACTCAAGCCGCACAATCCGTCCATAATAGACATGACGCAAAAACTTGCCGACCTGAAAGGCGTCTCCGGGGTCAATTGCACCCTGGACGAGGTGGATCAGGAGACGGAGAGCATCAAGATAACCATGGAAGGCCATGCCATCGATTATGAAGCGGTGAGAACCGCAATAACCGCCTTCGGAGCGGTTATTCATTCGGTGGACAATGTTGTAGCCGGAAAGAAGCTTGTGGACGAAGTAAGAACACCGCAGGATTGAAATCGGTACTGCTGGAAATCATTGCCTCAGTTGCTTCAGCACAGGCGCGACTTTTCCTATAAGTTCGGTCTTACTGAGGGATTTTTCCACGGAAACGCAGCCTTCCCTGTTCCACCAGAAAGCGGGGTAGGATTTGTCTTCGTTGAGTTCAGCTTCCAGACCCAGTGATTTAACGGCATCCAGCAGCTCTGCGGAAGTGGGATTCTGAATTGCAAGAGCCTTCGGCACCCGCCTGCCGCGGGCTCTCGATTTGGTGGAATCAAAATAACTGGGCCAGAGAATTATGTGGTCTGTCCTGGTTCTAACCATGGAAACACCGGCGCGCCTATTCCTGGAGAACGGCGTTCACCACGGAATCCTGGCCGGGCCTGGAGGTTACCATGGCAAGGCCGAGCTCGGTCTGAACTATCGCACCCTTCGTGAGAATGTTCCTCTGAACGTAGTTGTGGTTGGCCGGGTTGCTTCTGACACTGAGAATGCGCGATTTCTGGGCCTTTCCGGTCTTGGGATCGTAAACATTGGCGACACTGACAGTCATCAACCGCCCCTTCTGATTGTTACCCCTGGTTCTGTATATCTTCATGTGGGTCTCTTCCCTGATCACAGCGAACTGCGATTCGGGAGCAATTTCAAATGCCCTCTTCTTGCGGAACGGTCTGTAACGGCCGCCTGTGTTCTTCCTCTTTGAGCGTCCTTGCCAAAGTGCCATAATATCACCTGATGGAACTGCGCATAAGATACATACCGTATAAAATGGTTTCGTGCCCCGCAAATGATTTTCCGGGGATTAAAACACTACATAACTTTTATATGGAGAAAGGCATTACACGGATAAGTGATATTTATGGCTGCCAAAGGTAGCAAGAACGAAGACTGGTTCGACAACCTGGACAAGGAACTGGACAAGAAGACCGCTCAGGCTCAAAAATCCACAGGCGCGGAGAGCACCCAGAAGGGTGACCTAAATCGCACTCTGATGACGGATTTCTGGAAGATACTTCTCAGGTTCGAGAAGATCAACATACATTTCTCCATAGAACCGGCCGACACGCAGTTTGCCTCATTCGAGAAATATCCGTATGAATGGTCCCTCAAGGAGAATTTCGACTTCGGCGGCATCAACCAGATTCAGATAGTTGACAGGACCAGAAGCCAGGGAAGGGTCGGCGACACACTGAAACTCAGGTACTACAACGAGGGAGACAACCACAATCTCCGGCTTACTTTCGAATTCTGCGAGGGCGAACATTATTACAAATACTCCGGGTGGAAGAGAATGTATGGCCAGTACATTCTGCTGGACACCCCGGTGAAGAAATTTGATCTCGATCAGTTCCACACCCTGCTCGCAGAGGTTGTTCGCCAGTGGTACGAGTCGCACCTGAAACACGACAGGAACGTTATGCTGCAGTACCTCGCTGGCACGTTCGAGAAAGGGGAGACGTTCACCCAGGGATAACCCCGCAATCTAATCGCCGCAATCAAGTCGTTTGTATAATGTCGATTGCGGAAATTCCATACACTTTGAATCTGGTTGTTTGCCAAATGTTGATTCATGACGAACGCTCATTATTGCATATATTTAGTTTCCGCATTCACCGATTGTTTGTAAAATGATTGTAATTTTATGGCCCCTGGATTCAGTTAATGTTTGTTTCCGGGCCATGGGCGAATGCGATGTTTGGATATGTTTGGAACTGCATTCACCGCACGTCGTAAATCTACAATCCCTAAATCGAAAATCGTCAGTCCGCCACAAGCTGCAGCCGGCACCCTTCCCTCAGCCTTATGACATTCAGACCCGCTTTTCTTGCCCTGGAAATTAATTCTGCGTCATTGGTCATGACAATGCCCTTGACCTTCTTGGCCAGCTCCAGAACTGCGTTATCGCCCCTGCTCCGGGTCTTGCGGACATCCCTGGACTTTGCCAGTTTCAGGGCGCCCCTTGCGTGGATGTTTGTCTCTGCCAGCTTCTCCAGCTCGCCGAGAAGTGGTTCCGGCACAACAATGGTATAACTGCCCAGAATGCGCTCCAGCTCCATATCAATGTTAAATTTTCTCTTGAAAGGAGCGATGAGTGCGTTTGTATCCGCTACAACGTATCTCATTTCAGAATACCGTAACCGATGAGGCGCCACCGCCCGGATATCCGGCGGCTGATGGCCACACCCTGCTCGGCCTCCGCGCATATGGGTATCTTCAGGCGCACGTTGGCTATGTTATCCCTGGCACTGGTGACTGTTCCGACGGTGGTGGCTGTTCCGACGCTCAGCATCAGCGGTTCGTTGCTGTTCAGGGTCTCCACTTCCACCTCGCTTGCCGCGCCCACAACCCTGTCAAGAAGTTTCACTTCCATGGTTATTTCGTGGAGAACGTTGGGTAGGGTCTCTGACTTGCCCACAACTTTTCCTATGAGTGAATCTGATTTCGTCATTGCCGGGTCCAGGTTGGTCCCGATGGCTATGAGGCCGCCGGGGCCCACGGCATCCACCTTCTTGCTGCCGGAATGAAGGGAAACTATGGTCGAATGTATGGGTTCGTAGATAACCTTGCCCTTCACTTCCGTTTTGATGCCTGGCCTTATCTCTATCTCGTCGCCCATCTTCAGCTCCCCCTGGGTGAGGGTTCCGCCCAGAATTCCGCCGATGAGCTCCTCGGGGCTGCTGCCCGGGTTGTTCACGTCGAACGATCTGGCAATGTGCATCCTCGGAGGCAGGTCCGGATTTGGCTCTGGCGAGGGAATGAATTCATTGATAGCTTCCAGCAAAACGTCAATGTTCTCGCCTCTCTGGGCGCATATGGGGAGAATGGGTGCGTTCTCGCCAATGGTGCCTTTCACAAACTCTTTTATTTGCTGGTAATTTTGAATTGCATGTTCCTCGTCCACTATGTCTATCTTGTTCTGAACTATGATTATGTTCTTGACGTCAGAAATCGTCAGGGCCATGAGGTGCTCCTTGGTCTGGGGCTGGGGGCATTTCTCGTTGGCTGCTATGAGAAGTATGGCGCCGTTCATTATTGCCGCACCTGAAAGCATGGTGGCCATGAGGGTCTCGTGGCCCGGCGCATCCACGAATGAAACTGTTCTCAGGAATTCACATTCGGAATCGCAGTTGGTGCATTTTTTCTTGGTGGTATATGCCGCATGCCCCTCGCATTTCGGACATTTGTAAAAACTCGCATCGGCATAGCCCAATTTTATGGTGATGCCGCGCTTTATCTCCTCAGAATGGCGGTCCGTCCAGGTACCGCTGATAACTTTGGTGAGGGTGGTCTTGCCATGGTCCACGTGACCAATCATGCCGATATTTACCTCTGGGCGACCCTCAACTCTCATTGGCCCCCTCTTCCTTCTTTCCAAGGAGCTCTTCAACGGAGCGCGGGCCTCTTGTCACAACCATCATGTTTATCTGGACTATGTCGGGGGAAATCTGATTGCCCCTCATGGTCTTTCTTCGCCTCTCTCCGTCCATGTGCGGGTGGAAGCCCAGACCTTTGGATATCAGGAGCTTCTTCCTCCTGGGGCCGGGCAGGTCGTTCCTCATGGGGAAGCCGTCCTTGTCTGAACCGCCGGTGATTTCAAGCTTGTATCCCGGCATCTCGACGAATATACCATCCATCTTGTCGCCGATCTTCTTTCCGAGGATGGCATTGGCCTGGTTGCCGGTTACCTGCTTCTGGTACGATTTTCCCGTCTTGGGGTCGGATATGTTGGCTCTGAATTCCACCATGTAGATTGCTCCAGCATGTACGAATGATTCGGATGGAGGCCTAAATAACTTCTTTTATATAAAGCTTGAGGGAATGGGTAAGTATTCAGTGAGATGAAGCAATAACGATTGTAGATTTTAGATTTACGACGGATTGACTGGCCGAAGTGATTAGTGAAAAGTGTAAAGTGAATAGTGAAAAGTGACGTTGGGAGGTAAATG
>VMTD01000101.1 GCA_013791785.1 Methanobacteriota archaeon | reverse complement strand
GTGCTCATATGCATGACCCGCCATGCATCGTGCTCATATGCATGACCCGCCATGCATCGTGCTCATATGCATGACCCGCCATGCATCGTGCTCATATGCATGACCCGCCATGCATCGTGTACATATTATGTTAATCGAAAATCAAATCTTGTGGGCTTTGATAATCAGGTGCATGGGCCTCTGGGTAAACTTCCAGCCCTGGCAACAAACGCCAGTCCCTTTAGGGGCTGGTAGTTTACTTGGAAGGACCAGCCTGAGCATATCTAATAAATGAAAATGGATGAGTTATCTGGTGAACAGATGGCTCATTCCTTCTTCTCTTCGGCTTCCGGAAGTACTTCGGATTCCTCGGGTTCGGTAACTGGCTCAGCGGCCTTTACCTCTTCCTTCGGCTCCTCTTTCGTGATGTATTCCTCCACGAATCGGATTGTTTTGAGGCTGAGAAGTTGCCTGAGGTCACTGACCACTTTGTACTTCATTGTGAACCACAGCTGGTCGTACTTGCACATGTCCGCCAGGGTCAGTTCCAGAACGTCTCCGTTCACCTTGGCCTTGAATTCATCGGACCTGCCGTAATCTGCTGAAAGGATACCCAGTGCCTTTTCCTCGGGGGTTCCGGCCTTATTTTGAATCGTGTAATCATACTTTAGGGTCTTGCCTGCCAGCGGGTCGTTAAAATCCACGCGGACCCTTCCGGCTGCGATGTTGGTGACGGTTCCGACCTTGTTCTTAATCTGAACGCGCATTCCCGGCTCCGGTTCTATTTCCTGCTTCCGCAGTTCTCTGATTGCGAATATCTCCACCATGTTGGGAACCCTCTCACCGGCGCCTTCGGACGGTGGGATGGTGATTGCCATCTTCTCACCGGTCTTGGCAGTGGTGAATGATTTATCGAGGCCAGGCAATACCCGGTCCTCGCCCACAATGGTTACAATGGGGCCATACTTGGTCTTCTCGCTGAATATGTCGCCGGCCTTGGCATGCTCCTCATTGGTGGTATCGAACAGTTCTTCCGTGCCGTCCGGTTCGATTACCCAGGCATCGAAATCCAGGGTTATTATGTCTCCCTTGAATATCTCTGGCTTGCCTGTACTCTTCTTGGTCTCCGGTTCCGGAACTGCATCGGTCTTCTGGCTGTCTTCCTTCGGTTTTGATTTTTTCGGTGGCATCTGTATCACCTGGGTTGGCACGTGCAATATTAGGTATGTATATAGTCTTATTGGTTTAAAAATCACATATACAATCACTCTTGCAGTTATAGATAGTTTAAATATACACCGCAGATTGGCAGACGGATGAAGGAAATCCCAACAATACTGAGCAGCCAGGAGATACTGGACAAGGCATTCCGCCGCGTGAAGAAGGTCGTGATTACGGATCTCACTGGCAGCAGGCGCGCCAAGGCAGAGGCCATGGGCAAGCTCAGCGCCCTTTCCAACACCATAACCGCTGTGCTCAACAAGTACGTAAAAGCGTTCCCGTCTCTGGACCAGATTCACCCGTTTGATAGGGAATTAATCGATATCACGGTCGGCCTGGATGAACTGCGCCACAGCCTGGGCGCCATAGACTGGGCCAGGAAGACAGTCGAAACAATACGCAGGGCCGAGCTTTCCAAGATGAAGTCCGCATCGATCAGGTCTGAAATCACCAAGATACTGAATTCGGCCTACGGTCGGATATCGTCCGTGATGAACCGTATCACCAAAGAACTTGAATTCCTCAATGTTGCCAGGGACAAACTGAAGGACATACCGGGAATCAATCCTGATGAGATAGTGGTTGTGGTCTCAGGCTGCCCCAACGTGGGCAAGTCCCAGATAGTGGCCCGTATCTCCAGCGGCAAGCCGGTAATCGCCTCCTACCCGTTCACGACCAAGGGTGTCACCATCGGTCACATGCAGATGGGTTACGACCGTGTCCAGGTCATGGACACGCCCGGACTTCTCGACAGGGAGCTGGATGCCAGAAATGACATCGAATTGCAGGCCATTGCCGCCCTGGAGCATCTTGCCAACATCGTCATGTTCGTCTTTGACGCGTCCGAATCCTGCGGTTACACTATCGAGGCCCAGAAGAACCTCCGGGACCAGATTGTCGCGACATTTTCCAACGTTCCGATAATCATGGTGTGCAACAAGTCTGACCTGGCTGCTTCCGACCTCGGACTGAACATTTCCGCGGTCACGGGCGAAGGCATAGATATTCTGACATCCGAGATAGAAAAAGCAATCAAAAATTTAAATTCCGCTTGATATTTTCCCCGAAAAATTCATTTATACCTGATTACGGATTAAAAGAATAATATTATTCTATCTGGCGGATAGATTTTAAATAATGATAATTGGTATAAAAACGAATAGGGCGCTGGTATCTTTTCTGATATTCAAATAGAAATAATGAAATAGAAACTTTTATATATCTTATAGAAATACAAAGTATTATATATCTAACATAAAATATATCCGGATGGTGAAATACAGTGTCTGCAAAGACAAGCCTTACAAAAAAAGATGAATCAATAATCGACCACCTTGTGGCAGCCGGGATTCCGAAAAACATGGCCAAGACCCTGGCAGTTCTCAGCGACGGCGATGAGATAATATCCGTGAGGATAGAAGGCATTACCGCACTGAGGCAGCCGGAAGTCTCCATAGTCATGCAGGACCTCCGGGACCGCAAGTGGGTCAGGAAACGCGACCTAAAGAAGGAAGGCAAGGGGAGGCCGGTACACGCCTACAAGCTGGCGATGCCGTTCACGAAAATCGTGGAAATTATCGAAAAGGACGAGCGCAGAAAGATAAAGGATATAGAGGCAAACATAGCCGCTTTGAAGAAGCTGGTCAAGTAGATTTCTCTATTGTCTTTACCCCGTTCCCGGTTCCCAGGATTACCCTTGTAGCCATGCCTATGAACAGTCCGTTCTCCACGACGCCAGGTATGCGGTTTAATTCGATTTCCAGTTTCCCGGGTTCCGGAATGGATTCGAACTTGCAATCGATAATATAATTTCCGTTGTCACTGACGAAAGTGTAGCCGTCCCTCTCCCTGAGCTTCGCTTCCGTGCACAGGGATTCGAGTCGGTTTCTGGCGGCAGTCAGCGCGAACGGCAGCACCTCCACCGGAAGCGACGATTTGGTACCCAGGACATCCACCAGTTTCGAGCTGTCGACAATAATGATTACCTCTTTCGAGACCGAGGCAACGACCTTCTCCCGAAGAAGCGCGCCACCCATTCCCTTGATAAGGTCCAGGTTTGGATCTACTTCGTCCGCGCCGTCAATGGTGAGGTCGATGACCGGGTATTCATCCAGCGTGCCGAGTTTAATTCCCTGGGTCACGGCAAGTTTTTCCGTGGCCTTCGAGGTCGGTATTCCTATGATTGAAATTTCCCCGGCGCGCACCATCTGCCCCAGCTTCATCACAGTGTAGTAAACAGTCGAACCGGTGCCCAGCCCCACAATCATCCCATCCCTGACGAATTTCGCGGCCCTTTCCCCGGCCAGTCTCTTCAAGCCTTCAGCGTTTTGCATGGTTTTTGCCTCCCTAATTTTAGATTGTAGATTTTAGATTTTAGATTTTTTTTGATAATTTGCTGTTCGGTCAATCGAAAATTATCAAATAGGCTCTCTTTATTGTTTTTCATTTCGAGCCCTCGCTGTTTTTTTGGATGCAGAAAATATCGCTGTCAATTCATTGGCTTCTTTTATCAAATCTCCAATCCTCTCCACTGGAACCAAACCCGATTCAATCGCCAATTCCAGCCAATAAATCGTTTCATCCGCTTCTTCCTCGACGATACTTATTTTTGAGATAAAATGAGAATAAGATTGCGCACGACATGTAGCACGATAGTTTGCCCCTACCGATGTTGCGGACTTAATCAGTTGCCTGCCTATGATATCCGCGGATTTTGATTTGGGGAATGATTCGACTAATACTATTGAATTCAAGGCGAATTTCTTTGTTCTGGCAATCAATTCTGTGCGATTCATGGTGTTATTGCTCCCATACTGCTGGGGAATTTTAGATTTTCGATTTTAGAACTAAGATTTTAGATTTTTGCTGGAAATATGCCACACCGTCAATCCGTCGTAAATCTACAATCTACAATCGTCAATCTACAATCGTTCATATTATCGCTACCCCTATCAGTTTGCGATTATATAATTCTACTTTATTATGAGAACCGCCCTGTCCGCGTTCTTCGCGACCTGCTCGGCCACGCTGCCCAGTGCGAATGTGCTTATCTTGCTCATGCCTCTGGAACCGATGAGTATGAGGCTGCACTCGAGTTCCTGCGCGAAATGGATGATTTCCTTGGCGATATCCCCCTCCCGCACCAGGACTATGGCCTTCCTGCCCCTGGCCTTGACTGTGTCCGCTGCCTTGTTGACAACATCCTGGGCCTCGGCCTTGGTGACCTCCGGAATTATGCCCCTGAACTCCTCTATCAAAGTTTGCGGAATTACATACAGAACAACAATCTCATCATCCTCTCTGGCCATGGTTATGGCCTTCTCCAGGGCCTTCCCGGAAAGCTCGGAGCCGTCGCAGGCCACAAGGAATCTGCTCATGATTTTTGAGAATGTGTGTGTGGTATAAATAAATATTCAAAACAATCAAAAATTTGAAAATATGAAAAATTGCTGCCGGATTTCCCCGGCAGCATTATTCCTGTTCTGCCTCACTATCAGGTGTAGATGGTTATGTGGATAGTTCCCCAGTACACGCCTTCTGCTGTGGCTCCTGGGACATTAACCAACCATTCGAGTTCGGTGTAGACGGTACCGGAGTTGAAGTTTGTCTCCAAGGGTCCGGCAGAAATCGTGCCGTTGCCGTCCGGTGCTATTGGTACACCGACAGTACCCCATACAAGCAAGGGTGCAGCCGGGCCGATAAAGAATGTCCTCGCAGCTATATCGGAGTTTCCGGTTGCGTTGGTGTGCAGGTTCTGCACCGACACACTGGTTGCCGGTATCGGATTGGCAATCAGTATATCCCCATTCATGTGCAGGTCCGGTATCTCCACATCGACGTAATAATCGTTGTTGGCAGAGTACACGATGGTACTGACCGGCCCCATCACATTGTCGTTTGAACCCGGAGGCGCATTGCCTGTGGGGTTTCCGGTGACGGCGATTGAAATGGTCTCCTTGATTCCGAACTCTCCGTAGCTGATGTTGAAACCGCCGCTGGTGGTGTCAAATACCCTGACGCTGAAGTCCCAGCTGTCCACGTCGTTCAGTGCCACTGTGGGGTTCGAACTATAATCCGGGCCGTTGGCACCCACACCGCCGTAATCGGCCATCCTGAGCTGGTTGCCGAACCAGACCGGGATGTAAAAGCGGTAATGGTCCTGTGCGCCGGAGAGATCTACTGGATTTGCCCAGTGGAGCACCGGTGTTGCCGGTGCCGTGGTAACTTCCAGGTCTGGTGCGGGATAAAACACCGAAGTGGCACCCGTCGAGTCGCATAATATTGTGAAAGCCAGGTTTCTGGTCGAGTCATCCGGTACTGCCGGGTAAGCCGAGCCGCCGGTACCGTCAACGCCGTTATCGTACCAGGCCTGTATCTCGAATGCGCACAGGTCCCAGCCCAGTGTGTAGTTGTACTGGAAGCTGAAAATATGATCCGCGTCAACGTCAACCTGTGTATCCATCTGGCTGCCCAGCAGCGTGTCGTTGAATCCTATCCACCAGAGTTTCGGCATCACTGCGTTTGCGGTGATGCGTGTGCTCTCGTCCGATGTCTCGATATTGGCGACTATTCCGCCGGTGCCGGTCGGTATGAACACTATCTTGGGGCTCGATGGCGGTTTTATGGAACCGCACAGGTATGAGGAGGGGGATGCTGCATCCACCCATCCCTCGATGAGCATGGGGTTGGTGTCGTAGTATCTCCAGTAAACGCCCCTGGCCAGGGTGATGTTCTGGCCGACAATTGCTGCCTCGTTCCAGCCGTCGGTGTCCCATGCGACGTCATAGAAGGTGTACCCTATTGTTGGGGGTTGTATGACCGTAGTTTCAAAGCTGCCCGAGAGTCCCTTAATCTTGTAAACACCATCTCCGACTGCCAGGCCGTAATTCAGTGCCGGGTTCCAGTCTATGGAACGGAGGTTAGGGATTGATATGGGAAGAGTTCCAAAGTAAACATTTGATCCTCCGTCAAGTGGTGTAGTCATCGTTATAATGCCAGTTGGCAGATCAAGGGTGTAATCGGTACTCACGACCAACATTGTCCATATGCCTGCATGATCCATGTAAACAGTTGCGTCGATGAGTGGAATGTTGGCCAGTGCCGGCAATTCTGTTTCTCCGCCAGTTGCTTCAAAAATGACTGTCTCGTTGGCTACGGCAGTTGAGTAGTTGTAGTAGACGTATATGCTGTCTCCTGCCACAAGTGGTGCATTCATCGTTATAATGCCAGTTGGCAAATCAAGGGTGTAATCGGTAATCTCGATCAACATTGTCCATGTACCTGCATTGTCCTTGTAAACAGTTGCGTCGATGACTGGTGTGTTGGCTAGGGAGAAGGTTGTCTCTCCGCCTAGTGCTCCTGTAATGACTGTCTCGTTGGCTACGGCAGTTGAGTAGTTGTAGTAGGCATATATGCTGTCTCCTGCCACAAGTGGTGCAATATCTGTGTAAAAGATGCCTGCTTTGGCTCCAACGGTGTCATAAGCGGCAATGTAGTATCTGCTATCCGCTGTGTTGAATGTTATTGACCTCATATTCCAATAGGTTCCTGGGGCATATGGATACCAGGTATCCTTGGCTTTGTTATACGCAAAAATGTTGCCGCTCGTGCCGCCTACCAGCACATTGCCCATTCCATCGGCTTCTATCGCAGTCATTGCGCTGGTTGGTAAACCCATACCTGTGGCGGAAACTGCATTGTTGCCAGCCCTAGGCATGATATATATCGTGTTGGTCGCTCCAGTTTTGTCTCCGCAGAACCAAAATGATCCCGCCCCATTCGAATCCCAGCATGCAGATGTGAGAATCTGGGTGCCTGGTGCTCCAATTACGGGCATCCACTTATCCGTATATCCATTGAATGCATAAGGCATTGTCTCCAAAGGAGCTATTCGCGCCTACAACCAGACAGTACTTTCCTGTATCGTCCCACACCACATCGTTCGGGGTGAATCCGAATCCAGCCCATGGCACTGATATATTTTCTATGAATGCCGCCTTCGCGTTCGGCGCCACCATAGCAAAACTCACAGCCAACATTGCAAATGCAATGGCTATGCTTATCATTTTATTCAATTTCATCCTCAATTCCTCCTCTACACTATTATTTTTGACATATTTTATTAGTTAATACCTACATGAAATTAATCGTATATATAGATTATCGGCACACCCCCGGGTAATGCACCAAAGTTTTTTATAGATGGCTCAGGAACGTTTAAATACCCGTCTGGGAAAGAGTTCAGTCTTCTGAAATTTTAGATTTTAGATCTTAGATTTTAGATCTGTGCTGGCAGAATGTCGTCCGTCGTAAATCTACAATCTACAATCGTCAATCTACAATCGTTACTCCTTCATTTTGCTGAACACATACCCGCCTGGGAAACGATTTAATATGGCCGATTCTTTCGGTTGCCGAGAAGGTGCTAGGATGGAATTTTCACTCACCAAGGAACAGGAAATGATCCGGAAGACCGCCAGGGAATTCGCGGAGAAAGAAATCGCACCCATAGCCGCGGACATAGACGAGAAGGCCGAGTTTCCCGCGGAGACCGTAAGGAAGCTGGGTGAGCTCGGGTTCATGGGCATGACAGTTCCCAGGGAATGGGGCGGCTCGGGAATGGACGACGTGAGTTACGCAATTGCCGTGGAGGAGCTTTCCAGGGTGTGCGCGTCCCATGGCGTTACCATGTCAGTCAACAATTCACTGGTGTGCTGGCCCCTGACCAAGTTCGGGACCGATGCCCAGAAGGAGAAATACCTCAAGCCACTGGCCAGCGGGAAGAAGCTCGGCTGTTTCGGCCTCACCGAGCCGAACGCCGGTACTGATGCCGCAGGCCAGACGACCATAGCCACGAAGACCGAGAGCGGTTACAGCATAACCGGTTCCAAGATATTCATAACCAACGGCCCGGCGGCGGATGTAGCAATTATATTTGCCATGACCGATAAATCTAAGGGCACCCGCGGGATATCCACATTCATAATAGAAAAAGAATTTCCGGGATTTTCAATAGGCAGCATCGAGAATAAGATGGGCATCCGCGGCTCATGCACCTCGGAACTGGTGTTCGAGAATATGTTCGTTCCCGAGGAGAACATGCTGGGCAAGGAAGGCCAGGGATTCAAGATCGCAATGGCCACCCTGGACGGCGGCCGCATAGGCATTGCGGCGCAGGCCCTGGGAATCGCCCAGGCCGCCTATGAGGAAAGCGTGAAATATGCGAAGCAAAGGGAGCAGTTCGGAAAGCCGATTTCCAGTTTCCAGGCAATCCAGTGGTTCATCTCCGACATGGCTACCGAGATAGACGCCGCAAGATTGCTCGTTTACAAGGCCGCATTCGACAAGTGGATGGGCCGCCCTTACACTGTTTCAGCGGCAATGGCCAAGTTCTTTGCATCCGACGTGGCGATGAAGGCCACGAGAAATGCCATACAGGTTCACGGCGGATACGGTTACACCAAGGAATACCCGGTGGAAAGGTTCTACCGCGATGCCAAGATAACGGAGATATACGAAGGTACAACCGAAGTCCAGAAAATGGTCATATCGGCGGACCTACTTAAATAATCAAAATTATATATAATGGAGGAGAAAAAATGAACATAATCGTTTGCGTGAAACAGGTGCCAGATACGACCGACGTCAAGATAGACCCGAAGACCGGAACCCTGATAAGGGAAGGCGTGCCAAGCATTGTCAACCCCGATGACAAGCATGCGCTGGAGGAAGCGCTCCGCCTGAGGGAGAAATTCGGCGGAAAAGTTACGGTTCTCTCCATGGGCCCGCCCCAGGCGGAAGACGCGCTCCGCGAGGCATCGGCCATGGGCGCCGATGACATGGTCCTTCTCTGTGACAGGGCATTCGCAGGCGCAGACACCTGGGCCACATCTTACACTCTGGGAGAGGCCGCAAAGAAAATCGGTTACGATCTGATAATCTGTGGCCGCGAAGCCATTGACGGCGACACAGCCCAGATAGGCCCCCAGATGGCCGAGCATCTCAAGATACCCCAGATTACCTATGTCCGAAAGGTCGAGATCGACAACGGAAAGGTCATCTGCGAAAGGGCTCTGGAGGACGGTTATGAGAGGTTGGAAGCCAACCTCCCTGCATTGCTTACCGTTATCTCCGACCTGAACAAACCCAGGTATCCCAGTGTCCGCGGTATCGTTGAGGCCCACCGGGACAAAACGGTTACTGTGTGGAATGCCACGGACCTGTGCGCCGACGGAACCTGCATCGGGCTTGAGGGCTCCCCCACCAATGTCAAGAAGTCATTCGCCCCGGAGCCGAAGGGAAAGGGCGAGATACTCAAGGGCGGCGCCAAGGAAATGAGCGCACAGCTGGTTGCGAAACTTAAAGAGAAGAATGTTCTGAGGTGATTTACATGATGAAGGTTACAATAAACAAGGATGATTGCATCGGCTGCGGAATATGTGTCACGCAATGCCCGGATGGGTATGAACTGAACGAAGAGATGAAAGCGGTCGTGAAGAATCCGAACGCTCCCGGTGTGAAAGAAGCTGCGGAGGCCTGTCCGGTCAATGCCATACTCACGGAGGGCGAATCGGAACCCATGGCACCCGTGACAAAAGAGGAAGCATGCGAGGCAAAACCCTCCATCTGTGATTACAGCGGTGTCATGATATTTGCCGAGCAGAGGGGCGGAGAACTGAAGAAGGTCTCCCTGGAATTGCTGGGCCGCGGCCGCGGTCTTGCCGACGATTTGGGCGTGCCGCTTTACGCCGCATTACTCGGGCATAATGTCGAGGGACTTGCCGCCGCAATAATCGCCGGCGGCGCTGACAAGGTGTATCTGATCGACGACCCGCTGCTGGAAAAATACAACACCAGCTGTTACGCGAAGGCAATGTGCAACCTGATAAATTTCGAGAAACCGGAAATCGTGCTTTACGGCGCGACACATATCGGCAGGGACCTGGCACCCAGGATAGCCAAGCGCCTTAACACCGGACTTACTGCTGACTGCACCGAGCTTTCAATCGAGGCCGAGACAAAGATGCTGCTTCAGACCAGGCCGGCATTCGGCGGAAACATCATGGCAACAATCATGTGCCCGGACAACCGCCCCCAGATGTCCACCGTTAGGCCAGGCATAATGAAGTTACTCGAACCGGACGCGTCCAGGAAGGGCGAGGTCGTGAAGTTCGAAGTAAAACTTTCCGACGCCGATGTCATGACCCGAATCATCGAAATAATCAAGGAGCGCAAGCAGGTGGCCAACCTCGAGGACGCAAAGATAATCGTATCCGGCGGAAGGGGCGTGGGCAGTGCCGACGGCTTCAAGATCATCAAGGCACTGGCCGATGTTCTCAATGCGGAAGTCGGCGGCTCCAGGGTCGCGGTAGAAAAGGGCTGGATATCCAAGGACCATCAGGTGGGCCAGACCGGTAAATCAGTCCGGCCGAACCTCTACATCGCCTGCGGTATTTCCGGTTCGATACAGCACAGGGCCGGGATGCAGAACTCCGGGTGCATAGTGGCTATAAACAAGGACCCCAGCGCTCAGATTTTCACAGTTGCCGACATCGGACTGGTGGGCGACCTTTTTGATGTCATACCCGCACTGATAGAGGAACTGAAGGCCGCCGGAATCGGAGCGTAACCGTCCCATGTTCGACAGGCAACGGGCCATAGACTTGCTGGTTCGGCTGGTGAAAGCCGAATCGGAACCCGACATGTCCAAGGAGCCGGTGCTCCAGGTTGTAATTCCATTGCTGGAAGGCATGGGAATGACCGTTCACCGCCATGAGAACGACGGCAACCCGGCAATTTTCGCCACCATAGGCAATCCCAGAATCCTTTTCAACGGACATCTGGATACTGTCCCAAAGGGCCCGGGCTGGAAGTTTGAGTTCGGCCAGGTCGAGGGCGACCGGGTTTACGGCCGCGGGTCGCTGGATATGAAAGGCGGGTGCACATCTTTACTGCTGGCTGCCGGAGAACTTGCCAAAAGAAACATCGACTTCGCAATAATTTTCACCACTGACGAGGAAGTCGGCATGTCCGGCGCCAAGATTGTGGCCCAGGAGCATCCGGAACTATCGGAAATTCCGATGTTCATAATCTGCGAGCCGACCGGACTTGCGCCGGTCATCCATGAAAAGGGCATAGTCCAGTTCAGGATGACAACTTACGGCAAGAACGCGCATTCTGCCATGCCGGAACTCGGTAAAAATGCAATAGTCGACCTCATGGCCAGGCTGAACGAATTAACCGAATCGGAATTATTCGGTCTTAACCAGCATGACCCGGTGACCATAGGCATAAACATGGTTTCCGGCGGCACAGGTATGAATGTGATACCGGAAAGCGCCAGCGCGGTCGTGGATGTGCGGTTCCCGGCGGACTACTCCTGCGCCGAGATGTTCGGCATCCTGAAGAAACTGATACGGGCGGATGACGATACTGTCGAAGTGGAACTGATTCATGACCTTCCACCGGCAAGGTCCGGGATATCCCCGGAGCTACTGGCCAAGGTGGAGGAACTCGTCGGCGGGAAAGCCTATTCCGTTCCGTACGGCACGGAAATGGCCGTGTTCGGAACGCTGAACAGCAACATCATGGTCCTGGGGCCGGGCGGCTCCACCATGGCGCATCAGCGGGACGAGTGGGTGGATATTACCGACGTGGTGAGGGCGGCCGAGGTCTACGTCGCGCTGGCCGGGTGGTTTTGATTAAATCATCTCTGTGCCCCATGCAGCTGAGTCATTCAGCCATCCAGGAATTGAATTATTTGGGTCAATGTAAAATTCATGCCAGGGTGTGAGATATGTATTCATAATGGACTCTTGAACATAAACCCATTGGTATTCTTCAGGAAAGAGTGGGGGTGTGAATAGTGTGATTGTTTCTATTCTATAGCCTGGAGAAGGGCTAGCGGTTCCATCAAAGTAATAAGGTGGCGGTGGAATAAAAAGTGGGTCCATTGATGACCACTCAATTGGTCCATCTGAGAATGAATAATATCCCTTGGCTAATCTTTCATCTCGGTCCAATATTAGATAACCGAAAACAAAAGGTTCTCCTGCTTTAATCGGACCCATAGGGAAGATTGGGCCGAACTCTATTTTATAGGGAACCCCGCAGACCACGTTCTGGAACGAACCGCCCATCATCGTGTCAATGTATGTATAATTGTAGCCTTTGTTGCTGTAAGGGGCATCGAATGTCGCATTGATGAATATAACTCCGCCTTCAAGATAATTGGCAATCTCTGCATAGTACTGGCCGGAAGGTTCTGTTCCTGTTACCACTGTGTCCCAACCGATGGCCGGGTTCCACCACTTTATCTCGACACTGGCTCCACCGAAGGAAGCCCCTGGGTTATAGCCTCCAGCCGAGGTTCCATCATAAAGGTATACGATTCCGAACACAGGATACGGAATAGGAATGCCCTGGATGTTATTCACGGCCCAAACCGTATCGGAGGGCACGTGCACCCAGTATCCATTGCCGGATGCCATCATCTCCGCATTGTCCATCTGTCTCAGATATGGGGACGTCTCATCGTAACATTCGACCAGGCGGTCATAACCGGTCCCAGCCAGCGCGTTGGAGACAGGCATCGGTGTGGCGCAAGGGAATCCGACCAGGTTCCAGCCGGCCTTCAGGGTCTTGTTTGTGACAATCGGTTCGCTTCCCTGGATGTTCAACAGACAAGGGCCGTTAACGTTCACCCAGAATCCCATTGTATTGTCCAGTGTGAGCAGGTCATTGGTGGATGCGCCCGGTCGATAGGTTCTCCATCGGCCGCCCTCATAATATGAATCATACGATTTCACGCAAACGAGACTGCCGGCAATTGATGATAATACATTTTCTGCAGATGTATCACTTGGAATCAGCGGGAACGAAACAAGGTTCCAGCCGGTTTCCAGCGGTATGTCCACACCAAGCGAAACTACTTCCTCGATGATAAAATCCAGGGTGCAGTTCTCTGTGTCGGTGTAGGGATTGGGCGACCTAGCCAGCCTGTATCCTGTTTCCGGCGTGGTGGGGAAGTCCCAGAGTGTCGTGTTGTCATAGTAATCGTTCTGGTTGCCGTATTCAACAAGGTCCATGGCTATCCATTCTCCGTCAGCCATGACGCCCATTGGGTCCATCCAGCAAAGTGCGATTTCGTCGCCGGTGGCAGGTCCGCCGTCCGCCGGTCCGCTGAGGACATCGCTTCCGAGGTCCACGGTTATCTCGGAATTTGGCGGAATGCTCTTTCCGGCCAGGGCCATGTTCATCCCGTCCCTGTCCCTGAGTTGCCAATCGGTAAGGTCCACTGTTTCATCACCCGGATTGTAAATAGTCAGAAGGTCATTGCCCGTTGCCGGGTTCGGTGTCAGGCTGGAAATCTTCAGAGGCCAGGGGCTTCCCGAGGTCTTGAAATGCAGATTGGAGCTCACCCATCCTCCGACCACGAAGGAAAATGTTTCCTCGGCGCACATCCATCTGCGGTTCGGTACGCCGTCATCCTTTCTCAGCATGTAATAAACAACATCCCCTGGGCCGCCTCCTTCCCTGACCTCCGGAGTATCGGTATGGTCCCCGTAGGTCGAGATATAAAAAGAACCAGCGCCATATAAAATGCCGGTTCCGAACACCGTATCATTCACAAGCGTGGTCAATGTGTAATCCGTGATATCAGCGAGCAACACGTCGTCAATGTAAATTTGGCCTTCCAGGTCGAACGGAAGGATTGGTGCCATTGGTTCCGGCCCAATATCATCCGCAGTGTTGAATGCACTTATCATCGGCATGACCAATGATGCGATAATTATGAACGAAGCCCACATTTTTAACCTGTCTTTTGCCATAAACATTTACTTCTCACCTGATGATGTTAGGTTTCACGGTGATTAATAATTTTCGGTGACGGGCTCCGGTAATCTCCTCGTTTTCAAATACATGAAAGTTACCTTTATTGGTTACCATAATCGATTATATCGTAAAGTTATTATAGTTGAAAATACATAGCATCATTCATGCCAACAACAAAATACAGCGAGGCGCAGCAATCCGTTTTCGGGATGCCGGTGTTCGGCGTGGGCGACCTGGTCCAGAGAGGCGTTCCCCGAAATTATGCGAAGAAGTACCTGCATGAGAAATACAAAGCAGGCAAGATACTGCGTATCGAGAGGGACAAATACACATGTGCCGATGATTTGATGGCTGTTGCTTCCAGTATTACCTATCCGTCCTATCTGTCACTGTGGGCCGCAATGAGCATTCGCGGCATGACAACGCAAATCCCTTTTGCCATTCAGGTAATGACATCCAGAAAACGGTTCAACCGGAATATCGAGTTTGATGGCACAAGGCTAAATTTCTACACTCTGAGGTCGGAAATGATGTTCGGCTACGAGTACATTCCATGGAATGACGGGGTGAGAATTCCTGTTGCCAGGCCCGAGAAAATCCTGATAGATGCCATATACTTCAACGCAATCCAGTTGGATGAATTCGATGAATCCCGGGAGGATATTGATGCCGGCCTGTTGATGGACTATGCAGAACTGACTGGCAATGCCAGGGTGATCAATGCGGTGGTGAGGTGGTTGGATGCTGACCAGTAATGAACTGAAGAGTCGGGCGCACATGAGACGGTTGCGCATAACCGAACAGGTATGGAAGGATTATGTTCAGGATTTGGCCTTGCACCTGCTGTACCGGAAATATCCTGACCTGGTATTCCGCGGGGGGACATGCATCTGGAAGGTCATGAACGGCGACAGATTCTCGGAGGACCTGGATTTCTGCTATCATGAAAAAATAATCGCGGTGGATGAATATTTAATCCGGGAATTCGGACTCCAGGGCTTTACTGCGGTGGTGAGAAAGAAGAAACAGACAGATAATCTGCTCTACCTCAAGATGGAGATAAGCGCGCCAACGCATTCGCAACCTATTCCTCTGCTGATCGAGATTCTGGTCACGAATGAATGCGCCAGAACGAGAGAAAGAACCGTCATGTATTCACCGTACCCGGATATTCCGCCGGTGAGCATGAAAGTGCCATCCCTTGATGAAATCGCAACCGACAAGGTTCTGGCTATTCTGGGCCGCAACAAGCCCAGGGATGTTCATGACCTCTACATTCTGCTGAAACAGGGGGCAAGGGTAGACATGAAAAAGGCAACTGAATTTAATTCAAAGATGTTCAGGGAAAAACTGCTTGAGAAAGAAAAGTACTGGAAAGGCCTGGAACCGCTTCTTGTAACGGCATTGCCACCGTTCAGGACCGAACTTCGGTATATCATGTCCATTGTTGAATGAGGGATGTTCGTTTTTCTGAAATTTTAGATCTTAGATTTTAGATTTTAGATTTGTGCTGATAATATGCAACGTCGTCAATCCGTCGTAAATCTACAATCTACAATCCCTAAATCGAAAATCGTTATACATCTACAATAACCAATCAACTGCGGGATATGTGCTGCACCCCGTCCGCTATTTCAATATACGAAAAGCGCATCCCCCCCTCGATACCATGATATCCCGCAAGGAAATCCAGGAGATTGTCAGGGGCTACGACCCAGAGAGTATTCGCATCGGCATGACCGCGTCCCATTCCGCGCTGGACGTGTGCGACGGGGCAGCCGAGGAAGGTCTGCCGACCGTCGCGGTCTGTCAGAAGGGCCGCGAAAAGACTTATTCTCATTATTTCAAGGCAGAAAAGGGCTCCGACGGTTTTCCGACGCGCGGCATGGTGGACGAGGCCATTGTCCTCGACAAGTACAATGATATTCTCCAGCCGGAGCGCCAGCAGTGGCTCCGTGAGAATAACGTCCTCTGGGTGCCGAACCGCTCGTTCACTTCCTATTCCAAGATAGGCGACATCGAGAACGATTTCAAAGTTCCGATGTTCGGCAGCCGCAACCTGCTCAGGAGCGAGGAACGCGGGGAGGAACATGACTATTACTGGATGCTGGAAAAGGCGGGATTGCCCTTCCCGGAGAAAATAACGTCACCCGAAGACATTGACTGCCTGTGCATAGTGAAACTGCATCACAAGGTAAAGAAGCTGGAGAGGGGCTTTTTTACCGCATCAACGCATGCCGAGTACCTTGAGAAATCACGTGACCTGGTCAAGCACGGCGTGATTAATGAGGAAGATTTGGCAACCGCCCGAATCGAGAAATATGTCATCGGACCGGTTTTCAATCTTGACTTCTTTTACTCACCCATAGAGCCGAAGATGGCCAAGTTGGAACTCATCGGCATTGACTGGCGCTTCGAAACGTCTCTGGACGGTCATTGCAGGCTTCCCGCCCCGCAGCAGATGGCGCTGGTGGGCCAGCAACGCACGCCTGAATATACCGTTTGCGGCCATAACTCGGCGACCCTCCGCGAGTCACTTCTGGAACGCGCATTCGAACTCGGCGAGAAATACATCGAGGCCTGCGCTGAGCATTATTCGCCCGGAGTAATCGGCCCGTTCTGCCTCCAGACCTGCGTTGATAAAGACCTGAAATATTACATTTACGATGTAGCACCCAGGGTGGGCGGCGGGACAAATGTGCATATGGCCGTGGGCCATCCCTATGGCAACGCCCTGTGGCGGACAAACATGAGCACCGGCAGAAGGATAGCCCTGGAAGTGAAACGCGCGATAAGTATGGACAAGCTGGACGAAATCACAACCTGATCAATCGGTGTTAACCTCGAAGCCGTTCTGGTCGAATATCAGCGGGCAATATTTTCGGCTGTGGTTGGTCTTTCTCATCTTTGCGACCCCGAGGTAGAGGTTGACATTGTCGCTTTCCCTTCTCAGGTCCAGATGTATGACGCCGTCGGCCAGGAAATCCTCGTCGCGCATTATGTCCTGGTTGGTGGATGCCTCGGAAATAATGAAGGTTGTTACCTTGGGCGGTTCGTTCTCCCCAGGCTTGCATCCGATACCCCTGAGCCAGCCGAATAGATGGAATAACTCTGCACGCTTGTTTTTGACATCCGCCAGAACCTCGAGAGCTGCCAGGGAATCTATTACCATAATATCGTATCCCTGGGATTCTTTCATGTTTTCAGCGTACATGCGGAAAACGCTGTTCCAGCTGTCGCCGTATTCCATTCCTTCGGTATTCTGCCTTAGATAGCCTATGTCCACCACGCTAATCATGCTTTCCATATCTTTCACGGGCATGTGGAGGCGGTCCATCTGTTCCAGCAGGCTTTCCCGGCCCTGTTCGAGGGTGAAATAGACTCCCTTGGAGTTGTTCTGCTTGGCATTCTGATATAAAATGTTGAAACCGACCGATGACTTCATACTCCCTGGCATGCCTGTAAGCAGTACTACAAAGCCCTTGGGTATGCCGCCTTCCATGTTCTCGTCAAGACCCTTTATGAATGTCCGGATTCTTTCGTCGCTCATGTCAATCCCTCACATCTTTCTGACCCATGAATATCCTTTTCCATTATAACCTTTACCGATTTGATTCTGAGACTTTTTAATTTATTCGGAAAATGGTGCCGACCCTTCTTTTGAGAAATATACTGGCTCATGGTGCATCCATGCTTGATGCAAAAATCCCGAAAATAATGAAAAGTCTCTTGATTCTTGAATACCCAAGAACCCTGCCCAACCTGAATGGTAAGAGTTCAGTATTCTGAAATTGTCGATTTGTTAATTGTGGCTGGCAGAATGCCCAACCGTATTTTAGATTTTAGATCTTAGATTTTAGATTTTTGCTAAGAATATGTGTAAGTGTTCAATCTTCAAAAGTTATTATTCCGCAATAACAGATGTGAATATATGATTGGCTACTGTAATCAATCCCCGCTTCAGTTAAATCAAAAAGCCATAATTTATTGTTAGAATTATCTGTCGTAATAGAGGGGAACTCGGGGATGCGGACCACTTACCGGTGTAAGAGGCTTCGCACCAGTGACCTCTTACGAATATGCAACGTCGTCAATCCGTCGTAAATCTACAATCTACAATCGTTACCCTTCATTTCACTGAATACTTACCCCGAATGCCAGCATTATGTATACGACATGAACGTCATCCACTTCGGGAGTTGGTAGTTTGCGTGACATAAAAGTAATATAGTTATAAATTCATTGACCATCCGATGCCGCCTATGGATGACGCTGTCGAGAAGAGGATGACCATAGAAACAAAGTTAATCGCAGGTTTTCTTGTTGTTTACATAATATCTGCGATGGTGCCCGGCATAGTGACCTATCTTGTGGACCATTTCCTGGCCCGTGACATAGTATCCAGTGCATTGACCGGTTTGTTGATATTCTGTGTTCTTCTAATTCTTGTTGTCATTACCGGTCTGTATCTGATGTCATGGATTACAAAACCGGTGCGCAAGCTCTGCAAGGCCGCCGAGGATCTAGTCCACGGAAACCTGAATGCGAACCTGGAAGTGGTGGGAAGCGCCGAGTTGATATCTATTTCCGAATCGCTGTCGCGGATGAAATCCAGTTTGAGGATTGCCCACGATTGCTTGGGCCCTCCGGACCTTGACAAGGATGTCAAAACCGAGATGGCCGGAGGTTTGGGCATGGGTGAAAAGTTGATCATCGGAATGGTAATCTTCCTGATACTCAATCCCCTGGCGGCGTTCCTTTCGCAATATCTATTCACTGATTCGGTACATCTCTCCGCCATATTTTCGGTGATGTTTTCCATCATTCTTTTATCCCTTATCGCCAACTACCTGTATCGGATTGTTGTAAAACCGTTGAGATTCCTGAAGAGGGTGGCGGAGAAGGTGAGCAGGGGCGATTACTCTGAGAATATCGAAATAAGGCACAGTGGAGACATCGGACGATTGGAAAGAAATATGATACTTATATCCGAACGCATAGAAAGAGCAATGAAGGAGTTGGATGTGAATGGTTAGCCAGAAGGACATCCAAGTGCTGGAGAACATAATAGTTGAATATTCGGGGCCGATGGGCAAGTTCGTTATCAAGAAATCCATAGCGGACATGGGTGTAGCGCCAGAATCAATAGTGGGCCACCATCGCATGAGATTGATAGATCTGGTGCTGGAGAGGGCGGTTTTTGACAGGGAACGGTGGGCCACCGTGAAAAAAGAGATACTCACGGTCTGGGACAATGGGGTTTCCGATGCCTGAACTTCTCGATATTGGCGAGAGAGCCATAATCTCCCGATTAATGGGGCGGTTGGATCCTGACGGAATTCGCATGCTGGGCGATGACTGTGCCATTCTGGAGATGGGCGATTATTATCTTCTTCTTACCACTGACATGATTACCAGGGCAACGCACATGCCGGAGGGCGCGAAACCACAGGACATCGGCTGGTATGCTGCGGCCATAAACCTCAGCGACATCGCGGCCATGGGCGGCGAACCCCTGGGAATGCTTTTCGCGCTGGGTCTTCCGATTGACACCGCCTCGGAATGGTTGGACGCGCTTTACTCGGGCATTCAGGAATGCTGCGACCAGTACAATGCCCCAATACTGGGCGGCGACACCAAAGAGAATTCCAACCTGACTATATCGGGTGTTGCGGTCGGCCGCGTACCCAAGGGCCACATCCTAAGAAGAAGCGGCGCCAAGCCGGGAGACATCCTGGCAATGACCGGCAGCCTGGGCAGGGGATTGTTGTGGGAGAGGAATAAATCGGACGCGGAAAAGCTCCTGAGAGTTGAACCCCGGGTGGAGCAGGGAATTACCCTGGCCCGCTCCGGGGCAGTGAGTTCTTGCATTGACATTTCCGACGGGCTGAGCACTTGCCTTCACCTGATGTCGAAAGCCAGCCAGATCGGTTTCGAGGTGGAAGAGAGTGTACTTCCTATGGTGCCAGGCCTTGATGCCGAAGAGAAAGAACTCGCCATCCATTGGGGCGGCGATTTCGAGCTGCTTTTCACAGTTAGGCCGGAGATGGCCGATAAATTGTTCAGTTCAATGCCTGGCATAACCCGAATAGGCCGTGTAACTTCCGACATATCCGTCACAATCGAGAATAACGGGACCAGTCAACCGCTTGAGGATTTGGGGTACGAGCATTTCGGAGAGGAGGGGAAAGCATGAAAATAAGGCCGCTGGATGAACAGGATTATGCCAGTGTCGTTGAACTTGGAAAAAAACTGCGCAATACTGATGACGGGAAAGGCTGGTTCACCGAAGACGCTTATCAGAAAAATATCCCGTTCGACATTTGTATCCAGAAGGGTTTCGTTGCCGAGGGTGGCGGTAATATTCTCGGCTTCATCACATACACCTCGTATGACACACCACCCATGACTCCATTAATCGGTTGGATTGCCGTCGATCCCAGCCATCACAGAAAAGGCATAGGGGCAAACCTTATAGAAAAAGTTGAGACCGAGATATTGAAAACCGGTGTTAAGGAACTGTATGTTGAAACACCGACCAGGGAAGCCGGAATCGGTTCGGACTATGAAAGTACATACGAATTCTATCTGGGCGTAGGTTTTGTTTTGGACAAGGTCCGGCTGAAAAATGCGCCGGATAATAACTGTGGTTGTGACATGGCGGTACTCAGGAGGGTGCTGGAATGACGGACGCGGTACTCTGGAAGATGAACGGCGATAAAATCGAATGCCAGCTATGCGCCCACCGCTGCCTCATACCGTCGGGCAAAACCGGTATCTGCGGTGTCAGAAAGAACAGTTCCGGCAAATTGCTGGCAACAACTTACGGAAAGGTATCTTCCATGGGACCGGATCCCATAGAGAAGAAGCCGCTGTACCATTTCCTTCCTGGGTCTAATGTCTTTTCCCTGGGCAGCGTGGGCTGCAATTTCAGATGCGATTTCTGCCAGAACTGGACAATATCCCAGGAGTACACCACAAGGGGTTTGAGGGATGTGGAGCCGGAGCAGATTCCGATACTGGCCAACCGCTACCGATGCAGCAGCGTTTCCTGGACCTACAACGAACCGACCATCTGGTTCGAGTACACCCTGGACGGGGCCAAGATGGCAAAAACTTCCGGCCTTGGGACATCATATGTGACCAACGGGTACATGACCGAGGAGGCCCTCAGGGAAATATCGCCATACCTGGATGCAATGAACATCGACGTGAAGGCCTTCACGGATGAATTCTATCGGAAACGCTCGAAGGCCAAGCTCCAACCGGTGCTGGACACCTGCGAGCTGGCGAAAAAACTTGGCATTCACATAGAACTCACATACCTGATAATCCCGGACCAGAACGACAACCCCGCAGAGCTGAGGAAATTTGCTGCCTGGGTGAGTAATTCACTTGGCCCTGATACGCCGGTTCATTTTTCAAGGTTCCACCCGGACTACAATTTACACACAGTCCGCGGCACCCCCATGGAAACCCTCAAAATTGCTCATCACACCGCCAGGGAGGAAGGGTTGAGATTCGTGTACCTGGGAAACGTGGCCCACTGTGACGAGGAAAACACATATTGCCCGAAATGCGGTACCCTGGCTCTGGAGAGAACAGGTCTCCGATTGGTCAGGAATCTGTCCAGGGAAGGCAAGTGCGGGAAATGCGGCGAAGACCTGAACATAGTTATCGATACAGAATAATTCATGCGATAAAGATTTTAACCACTAGGGGCATGTACTATCGAGTGGTAGCATGAAAAAGAGAGTTCAAACCAATATTCCGGGACTGGATGAATTGATGGCCGGCGGTATCCCCGAGGGGCACGTTGTTATGATATCCGGATTGCCCGGAACAATGAAATCATCCCTGGCATACAATATCCTGTTCAACAATGCCAAGATGGAAGGAAAAAAAGGCCTATACATCTCCCTGGAGCAGGGGCGGGACAGCATCACCGACCACATGGCCTGCCTGGGTATGCAACATACGGATGTGGAAAGTCTGCTCAGCATCGTTGACATGGGATACCTCCGGCTTCACATGGATGAACATAACGGCGGCGCGGAAAATGCTTCATGGATTGACATATTCAAGATGTACGCGGAAAACATGCACGAAAAAACCGAATACGAATTGCTGGTGATTGACTCGCTACCCGTTATCGAACTGATGGCGCGCATGGATGACCGCAGAAACGATTTATTCCATTTTTTCGGCTGGCTCAGAGAACTGGGTGTCACAACTTTCATAGTGTCTGAAACATCGGAAGACGCCGGAAAGGTTCTGGAAGAAGATTTTCTCTCGGATGGCATCATCCGTGTGAAGAAGGAACGCCAGGGCCAGGACATCTCCCGCCAGTTGGTCATAGACAAGATGCGCAGCACCAAGCACAACACCGGCCTTTTCACACTGCTCCACGACGGCAAGGAATTCCGGCTGACAAGGGCCATCGGCGAATAGGCAATACGTAAGTGGTCAGTGAAATGAAGGGTAACGATTGTAGATTGACGATTGTAGATAAGGCACATTTGCCCCCCTTATGTTCCAATCATCTTGAATGTCTTTCGGACACATAACCTTTACCCTCCTAACCCCTCATCTTGAGATAACATTTCATGTTTCAAGTGTATATAC
>VMTD01000074.1 GCA_013791785.1 Methanobacteriota archaeon | reverse complement strand
CTGCCTGTCAGCCCGTCCCAGTCCACGTCATCGTCCGTGAACGCCGTCGGGTCCGTCCCGTACGCCTCCTCCCCGGGCGCCCTCTCCCTCACCTCCTGCCACCACGTCAGCCCGTCCCCGTCGTAATCGTTCTGGGTAATGTCGAACCACAGCTCGCAGTCGTCCTGGTCCCTGGTATCGCCATCCTCTTCGCCGCTCACATGGCCGTAACCGTTGGGGTCGCCGGGGTAGTCGTCGCCGGTCCAGCGGGCGGTCTTTAACGTTATGGCTTTTTGACAGAATAACAGACTCTGCCTTGCCCTGATGATTTTGCGCCGTTGTTCGGTCAGTCGCCGAAGCATGTGATCGAACATCATCGGGCCCCTGATGGTGAGGCGGAGACATTCTGGAAAATCATCACCGTCATCAACAATGCGCTCATTACCGCGAAACTCTTCTTTCCATAGGTGTCCAATTAATCTCCTCCCGAGACAATGGTTGATGGATATGAGGGGATTTAAATGTTTGGATATTCCGCATCATGGGCGAATGCGATGTTTTCAAACGATGCCAGCTGCTTCGATCGAATTCTTTGAGATTGGTGAAACTCGACCTCTCGTCAAACAGACTATGTCAAACACTGCTAAGTATCGCTAGTTTGCCGAATTCACCGCACGTCGCAAATCTACAATCGCAAATCGAAAATCTAAAATCCACACACCCTACCGGCCCAATATCCCGTGTTTCAGAAACTTGCCAGTGTATTTCAGCAGCCCCGGTTCCTTCCTCAGCAGGGTCCAGCCCAGCCTCGAGGGATAATCAATATCTCCCACGCGGTTGATAATCTCCTGAATTTCCGGGTTGAGCATCATTCCGAATATATCTTCCAGCTGGGCATCGTCCAGGTCTGAGTAGATGCGGTGCATCATAAGCGCTTTTTCCAACTCGTCGCCGATGTCCGTGGTCCAACTCTCATGGTACTTCCCCAGCTTCTTTGCGGAATAATCATCGGCCTCCAGGGCCGCAACGGCCGTTTCAGCGCAGTGCCTGGCGCATACCAGTCCCGGGTAGATTCCGCCGCCGCTGGTTGCCTTGACCTGGCAGGCTGCGTCTCCCACTACCATTCCGTTATCTGCATGGGTCCTCGGGAGCATCCCCAGCGGTATGATTCCCGAGTGTGTTCTGATGACCTTTGCCTTGGCCAGTAATTTTGAACTTTCTCCGTTCTTGAACAGCCGCTTGAAATAATCATTCGCTGTTCCGTCCGCACCCCGAACGCAAAGTCCGAGCCTGGTAACATCGCCGGCCGGTATCAGCCAGGCAAAGAAATTCGGTGCAATGTCACGGCCGAAGAAGATTTTCACTCTGTCTTCTTCCATGTCAAGGCCGGAAATATCCGCGCCCAGGCCGTTCAGCTGAAATGTCGGTTCCTCGAGGCCGAGCCACTTCCTGGTGGCGGACCTGGCCCCGTCGGCACCAATTACCAGTTTTGCCCGGTATTCCTCATTGTTCAGGCTGACAGTTCCGTCGCGCCTCTGAAAGTCCTTCACGCGGCTCCCGGACGCCAGGACCGCGCCGGCATCCAGTGCCTTATCCCGAATTTTCCTGTCGAATGCGGCTCGGTCGATGGAAAGCACACGGACATTCTCATTGCCGATCCCCATGAATTGGCCTGACGGCGAAACAATGTCCGCGCCGCGTATCTCGTTGAGAATCGTTTCCCTGCCGTATCCGAGAATGTCGAAGCATCTGGGCGTTATCAGTCCGGCGCACTGCATCGGTTCGCCGATATTCGCATGCTCCTCGATTATGCCGACGCTGTGACCGGAGCGGGCAATCAATTCGGCGGTTCGGCAGCCTGCCGGTCCTCCGCCAACAACGGCCACGTCAAAAGAATGCTTGGACATGTATTCTCACCACAAGCTCAACGCGTATTTTTACCTTTCAGTCTTTTTTGATATGCGTCATCCCGCATTTCGCGAAGGTCGCTCACCTTCCCGAAGTTCATTATTCCCTCGTGGATGGCATATACTCTCGCTCCCGAAATATCCAATCCCCTGAGCCCGGGGTTCATGAAACTTGATTCCGGCGACAGCACGTTCGTTCCGGATGCCAGCGGGCTGAATGCCGGCATCACCAGAAATCTGTTTTCCGGGTCGTAAAGAAAACACGGAAGCGTTATCTGGGCACCGACCGCGTCCCGCATTCTGATGACCGGGTGTTCATGCGCGAATATGCGAAACACGTCGTTCGACTCAACTTCTTTGTGGCCGTGACACAGCAGGAATTTTCCCCCGGCCAGTTCCAGGGAATCCACCATGCGGATATCCCTGCGGGCGAGAATGGTCTGAAGAAAATTGTCATGATTTCCGCGAACCGCCACCACATCCACGCCATCCAACAGGTCCAGAATTGTATCTATCTCGTCCCATTCCTGGCTCTTGTTATGGCTGAATTCATGTTTCAGATCGCCGTTTATCACAACCGTCTCGGGCTGAAATTTTTTCAGAAGCCCTGAAAGCCTCTCAAGCATAGGCTCCAGCTGGAACCTCGGAATTGAAACGTGTTCCGCCTGGAGTGCCGCTTCGTAACCCAGGTGCAGGTCTGCTATGGCCAGGACGCCGTCGTCCCTGAAATAGACTGCATGGCCGGCGCTGAGCCTGATGCCCATTGCCAGCGATATTTCGGACCGCATGCGTACCGTATCTCCGATATCGTTTAAATATCTCGTGACGATATTGAACCGATAATCCATGAATTGGAAGGAATGGAAACCGTGGTATGAAGGAATAGTTGCGGAACTGGGCATTGACCCGGAAACGGATATGGCATCCGCGAAACTGCTTGCGGGTCTGCTGCCAAATTCACCTGAGGCGCTGAAGTCACTGGAATCAATTCTGCGGGGAAAGACCGCTGTAATCCTGGGCCCTGCGCCTTTTCAGATGTCCGGGCTGCCCGGCGGGGTGATTATAGTTGCGGGTTCGGCCATGGATGAACTGGCCCGCCTGGAAATTCAGCCGGAGATAATTGTCACGGATCTTGACGGGGATGTGGCACTGCAGGTTGAAGCCAGTCTTCGGGGCGCCGTCAGCGTCATCCACGCCCACGGCGACAACATGGATGCCATCCGCCGGTGGGTGCCCGAGTTCCGGCAGCCGATCATTGGCACCACCCAGGTCGAACCGCTCGAAGGCATTTACAATTTCGGAGGATTCACAGACGGCGACAGGGCGGTCTTCATGTCCATGCATTTCGGAGCCAGCCGGATAATTCTGAAGGGATTCGATTTCGACAATCCCACAGGCAAACCGTTCTTTGACATTGCCCGGAAGAAGAAAAAGCTTGGGATTGCACGCCGACTAATCGAACATGCCAGTGCAAATTATGACATTGATGTTGAGTGAGGGCTCCCCACGGCTAAAGCCGGGGGCATCCTAACCGTTTCACACTGAATGACGATTATTCATTGATTGAGACTTGTCACTCAGTTTATTTCACATTTGCCAGCAACAGATAGG
>VMTD01000102.1 GCA_013791785.1 Methanobacteriota archaeon | reverse complement strand
TTTTCTCAAGGTCAAATTTCTTTAATTCTGCCTCATATTCTTTATTTTCCTTCTGAATAATTTTGATTGATTTTTTTATTTCATTTAATTTCCCTTTGGTTTCTTTAATCTTTGTTTCTTCATCAGAAATTGCAGTTCGTTTGTTATCAATCTTTTCAATCAACTTTTCTCGCTTTTTTATTAGTTCTTCAATATTTGTATCTTCAAATTTTGTATCATCAAGTTTTTTGTCTAATTTTGTCTTTTCTTGAATCAGGTTAGTCTCTTCCTTTTCTAACCGCTCTCGATCTTTTACCTTTCTATTTACAGTTATAACTTGATTTGAATATTCATCCCTTTTATTCTTAAGTAAATTCAAAATATCTTCGTATCGTGCAGCCTTAGACAGTTCTCTAACTGCCCATTCGAAATCATCCGGTTGGTCCCGGCCATCAACATTTCTTAATTGACGTAGTATCTTTGAGTTATTAGATATTACTCCAGCTAATAAAAATCTAGGATCCCCATTATGAGGTAAAGAAATGTAATTACCATCTCGTGTCACAATATATTTGCTGGTGACATCCCCGATCTCTAGTGTAACTTCTGCTTGTTTGGAATGTACATTTACAAAACCCTCTTTAGGTGAAACATCTTCCGTTTGTATCCCTAGCTTAATAGCTTCTTCACGAGGATATTTTCCGAAGTCTCCATCTTGAGGTACTGAGAGGACTGCAGAAAGCGCTCTGAGAAGGGAAGTTTTTCCACCTGAGTTTGATGATTTTAATAACCAAGTTTTTCCAGATTCTAATTCATAAACGTGCTCACCTCGGAGGCCTCCAACTTCTTTAACAGTCAGTTTAGCCTTCATTGTTGTACACCTCTTCTGCGATTTTACTAAGAACTTTATCTAGCTCTTTTTCAAATTTGTTAATATTTGATTTTTTTGCTCCTGCAAAATTTTCAATTTCCTTTTTAAGTTCTTCATTCATCAGACAAACCCCCAACCCTGCTAGAAATCATAATATCAAAGTGACTCCACTTACTCTTTTTTTTACCTAGAAGATCTTGAACCTGGGAATGTAAAGTTTGATATTTTTCTGCTGTCATGTTCTTAAATGAAAAGCTATAGATTACTCCAATACTTCGTCCCCTTCTCCTACTGCTTTCTCCATCATCATCAACATGGCGAAGTAATGAAAATTGAAAAGGCTTTAACTCTATACCTAGATTTGCATTTTTATCAATTACTGGAATCTGTTCTTTAAGTTCTTTTCTTGATTCATTTTGATAATAGTCTTTATAGCCTTTAAAATATACACTAATCACTAACATTCCACTTCTTGGGATATTTTCCAAAGGTATCATACACTCCACACACCATTTTTTATACATTCAATTACTGTAATTTGACGAGCTTCTCTAATCGTTGGACGCTCTAATTCCTTTAATCGATTGATAATCACTTCAGTGATATATGTTTTATCGTCATCTTTAATCTTGCTCATATCTATGAGTTCGTCAACAACTCCTATCAGTTTTTCAATGGGAACATCTGGCACTTTTATAGGATACAATCTAGTTTTTATAGCTTCATCTACGAGGTCAGCACGATTTGTTGTTGCACATACAATTGTATGATATGGATTCATTGCGTCTAGTTCATGAAAAAGAATAGAATTAATCGAATAATGCCATTCTTTGGCGAGATCCACTCCCCTAGATATCATTAAACTCTCAATATCATCAAAGAGAATTACCAATTTAGCATTACTTTTTTCCTTTTCAAGTTCGAATGATTTACGAAAAACGCCTCGTAATTTTGTTTCAGCTTCTCCCCATTTTGGTGCAGCAATTGATGCCCCATCTATCATCATATAACTTACATTTTGAAGAATTCTGTCTAGCCTAATTGCTACTTGTTTTACAACCTCAGTTTTTCCTGTTCCGGGAGGACCTTCTAATAAAAATCCTTTAAATGGTGCATTTTCACCCATTGGCCCATATCCTTTGAAAAAATATTCACAGGTTCTAGCCATCAAATCTGCAATTTCCTGTAATTCAGGGAGAAGATTAACTTCAATGATTTCACTTGGACTTAAAACCTGAAGAATTTCATTTTTTGATTGCGACATATTATCACCTCTTCCTCTCTCTATCTTCTCTTAATCTTTCCATTTCGAGGATTACATAATCATCAAATGTAAAGATTAGATCGTCTCCTTTGTATTTCCAATCCTTAATAAGGCTTTGAACAGTTTTTCCATCGATATTTTGTAGTGCTCGAATGATTTGACTTCGCGAGGTGGATGGGACGCGCCTTTTAGCCATGAATTTCCTCATATCTTCTTCTGAGAAATTATCGTTTTCATCATAAACACAGGTCCAAATATACATGAGCGTTATCCACAAAGTTTTTGGCCTCTGTTTATATGGAAGAATTGAGGGGTCAGACCCCTCGTCCATGTCTGCCATTGAATTTAATATATATAGAAGGACATAACCAGTATAAATATGAGCCAAACGGTCGGTTAGCTGCTGAGTTTTGGGTTTTACACTGAAAAATTGTTTGGCAAATTTTTTCATTTTGTCCTTGAGGATAATAGTCCTCATATATTTCCCCCGTTTGATATCAATTAATTCTAGTTCAGCAAACACTTTTAACGCATCAGACCAGGCCCGTGTTGTTGGAATTCCTCGATTCAATTCATCTTCTGTAATCTCATATTTTCCTTCAACTGCATTTTCGACGAAAAATTCACACATTTTGTAAAAAATTCGTGTTTGTGGATTTTGTGCTGTAATAAATGAACTATCTGCAATCATTCTAAAAATAGGAGTTATTTCTGGATCTATTGTTTTCATATCTCTAATCTTTGTATCTAAATCGCTATAGATTTTATTCACCAAACCGGAGAATTTTTCACAATCATCACAAATAAAAAAATCACCGACTCCTCTTTTGTTCATACCGCATTTTTGACAAATCATAATCTCACCATATCAAAGTATCTCGTTTCATGTATCGCAGTTATTGTATGCAATATTCGTGTTACGCATCTCATAGTTAGGAACCATAACCCTAAGGCATATATTAACTTTTGGTACACGATGTTTTTCTCATCTTTGTTAAGATTTTACTTTCGGTTACCTCCTCTTTACTATTATATATCAAAGTCTCCATTCCATGCCCATGAAATGCGTTAATTGTCAAGATGAAACAACAAATGATAAAATTCTATGCTTCAATTGTATGGGTGTAGACCCACATTTACATTTCGTAAAAGCCCATATATGTCAGACTTATCAACAAATGAAAGGTGCCGAAGAAGGTGTTTGCCATAGAGTCTTTGATTGCACACCTATTAAACTAGCTCTGCAAAACAAGTCATTGATTAAACCTCACCAAGGTCATATTGTTTGTCCTCATCCAAGACAGAATTTAGGCATGATTATTTATGGAAAGTATAATATTAGAGTTTTAAAAACTAACTATAGGGAATGTTTTGATGACTAAATAAAAAAAAATCCAACACATTCGCAGCACTATGGTAGCCATCAGAGATATCTTATCTTCTTTAAAGAATTAGCAATTACTTCCATAAATTTATTTCCTTGTTCTGGCACCCTATTCTTTTCATCCTTTCTTAGTTTGGGGTAAATTTCAATATGAAATGGAGTTGCATCACACTCTCTCACATACCTTAGTGAAAGAGCTTCCTGTGCTTTATATTTGATTTCAGAAAATGTCCCACAAACAGAAACATCATTCCAAAAGGAATCTATTTTCTCTAAAATCCTAATTTCATCATTAATAAATTCAGCCAATTTCTCACTTCTATCTGACAATTCCTCAGTTCCACATGAGATTTCTATATACGATTTTGCACTTCCACCGTGCCCATGAATTTCAATAAGATTTTGGGGATTTTTCAATTTAATAAAGTGGAGATAGTCATTACATATTTTATTGGGATCAAGCCAGTAATTGTGAGCAATGATACATTGTCCCCTGAGATGTTCAGCAAGAATAAGGGCGAGATATCCCGTATTCTCATCACCTTCTCTCCCACAAACCATCTTAGCGGTGCCACCTAGCGTATGGTGAGGTGCACCAATTACAATAGGTTCTGTTCCGAATTCAATTGTTAAGAGCTGACTAATGTCTCTTCTACCTAGATTATTCTTTATATCTGTTATATCCATATTATCATCTCTCTTTTATCCACTCACTTCTAGGCTAACCTAAGTAAAAAGCTGATAATTAAATATTCGTTACTAACAATTAGCATACTAATAGTTAGTATGGCGCCCTCAGAAGGATTTCATTCATCAGATTTAAGCAGTTCGTCTCCTGCAATTACAAGTTCAGTTAATTTACTGCCCTTATCTGTGAGCCAGTAATATTTTCTTGGAGGAAAACCATGAACTTCTTCCTTTTCAACGAGATCATGTTCAATTAATAATTTAAGCGATTTGTACATTGGATTGTAATTTACTCTTGATTCTTTCTGGATTGTTGTGACTGGTATACCTTTCTCAATTTCTTTATGTGCATATAAATATCGCATTATTTGAAGGGTGCCAACCTGTTTTCCAATGTCATCAAAAGGCATATTATTCTCATCTCTTCTGTAATGACTTTCCGTATTTATACTTTTGGTCATGTAATTAGTACATTTCTTAATTATTTAAATACATTAACGAAGGTAGAGAAACTTATATATGCAATAATGACAATTACCATCCTAGAGGGACGGAGGTAATAAGATCGTAAAGTTCCTAATTTGGATTAGAGGAAAGCTCCAAAAACCGAAATCCAAACAGCCTTTACATCAACCCACTGAACCCTATCATGACTCTGTTGTGATATACAGCCTAGAACGGAATAATCACAAAGGCGGTAGACACCCATTGCACCACATCTTCATACGATGATAGGTCGAAGTCAAAAACAGACATTTTCATGGCCACAATAGCTCAGTTGCCCTTTATTTGACGCCAATTAAGGGTTTTGCACTATAAATTACCTCATTCCTCCCCCGCCCATCGTGTTCCTCCGCTGGCTGTCCCCTTCCAGCTCAAAGCACTTAAGATTATATATGAACTCAACTCTTTATCGATTTTATAGACCATCTGGGTTCTTTTTTTAAATCAAAATCGATACCATATTTAAGGATATACAAAATTGGTCTCTTTGAAAAGACATCAGTTACTCTATAAATCGGTAATCCTTCAATTAAGCAATCATGAGATTTCTGGCTTGATACTTTTAACTTGTTCCAAGCGATATTTTTATCCTCAGTTCCTTTGATTTCGATTTCAAAACTTACAGAGTTATGTATTATTTTTAAATCTGAGCCATCACGTGTTTTTTCAAAAGTACAACCTGGTTTTTCTTTTCTAAAATAAATTTTTAGTATCTCTTCAGCCCGTTTTCCTATTGATGCACTCTTACCTCTTTCAGATTTAAGCGTATTAAGTGTAGATAAATCCTCTTCGCTGAGTTCAATTTTTATTTCTATCATATAATCTCCCCCCACAGGTAAACCTTTAGTTGCCACCCGTAACAAAAAACCCCTATATCCTTTAGCTTCTTAATATCCTCCTCAAATGCTGGCATCACACCCTTGCATATGATGATTCCAGTAACCTCTTTTTTAGTTTCCTTCTTAACCCAGTTCATGTATCTTCTCAATTGATTTACTGCCTCTCTTCCAATCTTATTAAGTTTTAATTCAGCAACTATTAGATTGCCTTTTTTATCTTCAAAAAGTAAGTCTATCCTACCTACTGGCGTATCTAACTGTCTTTTCATTAATGTTAGAGATTCTCCAATCAAACTTGGGTTTTTCTCGATGTAATTCTCAATATCTTTTTCAATAATCTCGGTTACCTCATCTGTAGATAAGATGGTTTCAATGGGTTGCCCCTCTAGTTCAGATAATTTAATAGCTGATAAAAGGACATCCACATCGTTCTCTGTTAATTCCCTCCAGGCTCTCGTTGCAGAGCCGATAGCTTGCGTTTCTGTTCTCCCCTTTGGAAATTTGATATCCAATGAAAGTTTCCTGGCAAGAACCTTATCGAATAGCAATGGCCTATCTAAAGTTCTTGAAGTAATAGGATCACCAAAGACAAGTACATCTCCCCCATACCTTTCATGTTTTGACGGTCGTCTTTCTAAATGAGGATTTTTGTATTTTGCCATAATATTTTTATCTTTAATTGCTTCGATTGTATCCAGTACTCTATCTATTACATAATAAGCAGTGATGTATTTTTTACTACCGATGCTAGTATGAAAGAAGATATAGTCACCTTTTTTGAGAGAGTTTTTCAATTTTTTGGCTCTCGTTCCAACATCACCATAGGTAAATTCCTTAAAAAGAGGGTCATCATGGTCGTATAAATATACAAATGGAATAAGTAAGTTCATATTTTCTCACCCAATATTTAGGTTATTACTCATTCTAATAATACCCCCAACCTTTGCTCATAATCGTTCCTCTCTAAGTCACGTAATTATCGCGCTGCAAATGAAAGCTAATATCAGTATAAAATACCTCGTTCTTACAAAATCGTTGCACCTAAATTCACCTGAAAGGGCTAATTCTGGGTCAGAAACGATACTTTAAGGTTAAAAAATTCATCAGGCCAAACACTGCGCTTACAATTCCAATGGCCAGATATTCAGCCCTATTGTCTCCATTTGCGGATGGTTGGGGTATCGTATTGATTGAACTATGAAATATCAAACACTAGTGAACGCAAAATGACTTTGATAATGCTGTTTAAGGATGAAAAACAGGAACACCATTCTCATCTACATAGTAAATTACTACAATGCATAAAACAATCATACAAATAGTGAAAAATAATAACCATTAATCAATATTTTCGACAGGAGCATTTTCTTCGTTTAATCCCGTGGCATTTATCTTTTAATCAATGCTTTAGCGTATTCGGAATATTCAATAGCTGGGCAAGTTCCGGCTTTTTGTAACCTAGCGAGTAGTGCAAAGAAGAAAAATATTAAAGCGTCATTTTTTTTACTTTCATCAAATACTGGTCTATTAGCATTATAAGAAATCTCTGCGGACCCATTTTTAAGTGCGCAAATAAAGTCAAGACGTTCAAGTTTCTTAAGATTAACCAACGCTTCTTTAAGAGGCGAACCAAACAAGGGTTTCCATTTGCTGTCAAGAGACAAAATCCCTGCAAAGATTGGAATTGGCTCGCGTGGTGTAAATTTTCCTCCAGCATGTGTAATTTCTGCACTTGTACGGTATAGTTTTCTGACTGAAGCAGCCTTTTCACCTGCGTATTGTATCATCTTTTTATCTAAAGCCTGTTTGACTTCAAACACAGCATATATGCTTTCAGCTGGGATATACATAGCTCCTTCATGTTTAAATAGAAATGGAGAGTACTGGCAATCATAAATCACAAGATCAATTTGATCGCTAATAGCCCCTCTCGAATCTATAACAAACGCTTTGTCAACAGAATATCTAGACGGCAGGTAATTTTTCAGCCAGTTACGCCAGTTAAGTTCAGAGTCATCACCTTTGCTACCCGGATGGCGAATAGCTCTTCGGCCAGTCGAAAGTTTAGCGACCATCTCTTTCTGTAAATCCATAAAAAGATGGGGAAGATTTACTTTTGATTTCCCTTTAGCCATTATTGTCACCAGATAATATCATTCCATTGTTCTTTTCTCAGAGAGGCGTCAGCATTGTTTTTCATGTTGACTTTATCGTTTTGGTCCACTAAGTCTGAAACTATGTTATTTGAGTTGGCTGGATCAACTAATTTTACATTTTGTACATTGTCACGTATGAATCTTAAAACATGCAAGATCTGTTCGCCAAGGTCATCACTGTTGCAGTTTTCAAGGGCCTTTATTGTAAGCAACTCAAGAGCAAATGATTTAAAATGGAGTGAATGTCTGAATTTCCATATCTTCATCAACTTAATCGTAGGCCTGCATTTCGCCTGGCTTATGTACTCTTTGTGCTTGGGAATATTTGTTTTTATCTGGCCATTAGTGCTCGTGACAAACAAATTGGCATCATCTGTTCTCTCGTCTATTTTTCTAGCTGGTACAACATCTATGTTGTCATCTCCATATTTAAGGCCAATTGCGACTTTCTGCTTATAGACAGGATATTTTTCATTCAACACTTTGTAAACCTCGTTATACATCTCAGAAAGTGAAGAGAACGCATTATGTTTAAAGTAAATGCATAAATCAAGATCATACTTTAAATTAATTGCTGTGCCTTTTGCATAAGACCCAGAGTAATAGAATGTAGCCATTTTTGAGCCATATCGTGACCTTACATAATCCTCTATCACCGCTCTCTTTTTCTTTAATGGCACTATGTCCGCTTCTTTCAAATTATACTTAGCTAGTATCTGCTCCATATATTGTTGTTGGGTTACCATTTTTCCACCACTTTGTTGCAATCCCCTTAATACTGTTTACCTTTAAATAATATTGGGACTTATAATCCTTTTCAACATGTTATTCATGCATAGCAAAAATATTTATCAATACAGTTCGATGCGTCTATGATGTATTCCTTGATTACTCATTTAATAAATCGAACAGTTGCCAAGGTTATTATATCATACCGTTAACGATGGCTTGGTGGTTAAAGATGATGAGGGATAATCAGGCAGAGTCCATATTCCATAATGTTGGTCAGGGCCTATTTTATTCTGGACGCATAAAAATGGCACATACAAGATCATTCAACTTTGTTTACGATTGTGGCACTAAAAGTCCGAGGCATTTTTTAGACCAAGCTATCACGGCCTATAAGAATCATATTCAACGAAACCAAATAGATTTATTAGTTCTGTCTCATTTTGATATTGACCATATTAATGGTGTCGATAAACTTTTGTCTGATGTTGCTGTAGATAAGGTAGTCATACCATATTTTACCCCTATAGAACGATTGATTATAGGATTGAGAAATCCAGGGGCTCCAGAAAAGTCAGATGATGAAAAGCCCTATGACTGGTACTTTGATTTCTTATCAGACCCTGTGTCGTTTTTAATAAAAAATAAGAAGGCGAACCAAGTAATTATTGTAGGAGGGGATTCTGAGACTGAAGAATATGCGAAAACTAAATTTAAATTTAGTGACCAATTCAGAGAGGATGATATCGGGAAAAATGATTTAAATTTTATAAAAATGCACGACGATTGGCAACTAAAAAAACAGATAAGCGAACACGACCCAAATTGGGTTCAAGAAAACAAACTGTTAGTAAAAAACCATTTACACAGTGTTCCATTATCAAATTATTGGATTTTTAAGTTCTTTAATTACAAGGTCGAAGAGGATACACTGGAAGGTTTTCATAACTGTCTTAAAAATATAGGTATCGACCCAGATGATTCAAATGCCCTAAGAGAGATAATACGAAGCAAAGAAGAACGAAAAAAAATAAAAATGAGTTATTCGAAACTTCGCATGAAATCAAATGACACATCACTGGTTTTATACCACGGACCCATTAAGAAACCAAAGCATGTATCCTTACTCTGTAATTATTGTATTCAACGTGGGTATGAATGTTTTCCATTTTACCTTACAAAACATTTATGTGAACACGACTCAAACAGATTTGGTCATTTATTAACTGGAGATATAGATCTAAACCACAAGAGGAACATAGAACTATTGAAACATTACGATGAATTTAAAAATCAAATAAAAATTGTTCAAGTGCCTCATCACGGCTCTGTGGAGAACTGGAACAGCCTCATTATGCTCGATCTTTTAGGTCATGAACGGTGGTTTACATTGTGGTGTGTGTCAGCAGGCATCCTTAATGCCTATGGACATCCATCTCCCGATGTCATTGATGAACTCAGCCGATGGGGTTGTGTTCAATGGAGTAATGAACATAATAGGATAACAATTAAGGGCGTTTTAGAGGTTTGAAAGATGGGCTCTCACCCCATCCCAACCCACTGGACATCTCACTTCACCCCCTTCCAAACCACAAAACATCATTTCCAGATTCAACCTTGCCCCTTGATTTGGAACGGCGATCCGCCCATCCATGAAGTCAAACAACATTCCTTAAATCAGATTAGATGCCTGGAAGAGGCCAGTAGTTTACTATACTACTTTTTAGCATGCTGAAATTTCCTAATTAATTTCTAATAGGTCAAAATAGATTACTATTCACTTACGTGAGGAAGAGTAATTATAAGGAAATGTCTGATTGAAAAGTAATCCGTAATCCTTTCTCTCGCAAGGTAAATGGAGGAATTAGGGTGGAAAAATTAAGGAAATTAATGATTGGAATTGTTGTGAGTCTTATGATCACAACCGTGTTTTCGGCATCGGTGTACGCGAGCGAGCCAGGGACAGAGACGACTGCCCTGGGCATACAATTGGGAGACGGCAAAGATCCGAGCATATTATTAGCCCCTGATGGAAATTGGTACGTGGTCTACATCAAATACAATCCCACTATGAACATTTATGACAAAATAGCCTTTAAAAAATACACCCCGACCGGCGAATTGTTGATAGCGGAGAAGATAATATCGTCAACCAGTCATAACTTAGACAAAGAAGAACTTGAGGTGGCCACAGACGCCTCAGGCAATCTGCTGATTGTCTTTAATTGTTATAGTGATAACGGAATATTTCCAGGGACGGGTTACCCATGGGACGATTGGGATCTAAGGTTTATCAGTGTCAACCCTCAGGGCGACATCCTTGTACCTGAACGACTACTGCATGATAGCATGTATTACGCCCACGCCATCTGCATTGTCTATGATGGCAGTTTTTTCTATGCTGCATGGTCAGAGTGGACATCTAGGGCGGGCTATTCGAATACTGGCTGGCGCACTTCAGAGCAATGGTTCGGGGCCTTTGAATTGAACGGAGACGCAAAATGGATAAAAAACGTAAAAAATGAATGGCCATCTGCGTCAGTATCTAGAATCGGAGAAATCGATGTGCAGGGAAATGACTTGTATCTTTCCTGGACAGATTCGAACCTTAACTATTGGGGCGATCTCTACATTGCTAAGTTTTCAACTGCAAACGGTGCATTGATTGCTGGACCAGTAAGGCTTGAGTCACACTCCGCCCTGGTTTCCCCGGCCGACGTGTACATTGACAACAACGGAGACATCCAGATTACTTCTCACGTGAGCTGGGGGAAGCCCGCCTGGCTTATATTCATGAAAGTGAAATCTGACCTTACCGTATTAGTTCCATGGAAGGATCTAACCATAAACCAATTCAGCGATTCGGGGTCTTCTTATGGCTCTTATAACTCCCATATATTAGACAAAGGCAATGGCTACAGCTATGTGGTTTATTTCCAACGGTGGACAGACGTAGATATGGACATCATGTACATGGAGATAGACTACAATGGGAATTATGGTGCCAATCCATACAAATATCTCTTGGACACTCCTGGCATGAGCCTATTGACAGGTACTTTCCTACAGCCAGCAATCAACATAATCGTCTATAGCTATAACGATTACGTGCCTGGTGCTCCAGGTTCGGATTACAAAGCTGGATTTTACTACATTGAGGGACCAACGGCAGTATTGGTAGCTATTCCGGACAGAACAGCAGTCTTGCAAACAGTGACATTTGACGGCACTGGCTCACAGCCACCCACAGGAGGTTCGATAATATCCTATTCGTGGAACTTTGATGATGGAGTTACATACACCGAGACGCCTACCAATGCCCCAGATGGTGCTTTCAACGGGATTACGACCCATGCGTACAATAACGGGGGTACGTACACTGTCACATTAACTGTGACTGACAACAATGACTTTACTGACTCGGACACCTGCACCGTAATGGTAGGACCCGACTTGACATTGGAGGCAGGGGATATAACGTATTCCGCTGGTACAGTTAGCGCAATAATCCATAACATAGGAGCACAAAACGCCGTCCCGTCATTCGGAAATATCGTGGCAGAGTTTAGGCAAAACGGAGTGCCGTTTGCAGAGGCCCTCACTACTATCGTCCCTGCATATGGATCGTGGGTTGCATCCGTTGCTTGGACGCCAGCAATTGGAACTTATGACATAACCGTCATCGTCGATCCTTACATAGCGCCAGGCCGCGTTGTCGAAGCCGATGAAACCAATAACGAAGCGACTGTTACGCTTTTAATCGGTCCTGACCTGACATTCGTGAACCCAGATGTCGATATTGTTTTCACAACAATCAATCCGACTTTCTATGTCATCACCGCAACGGTGCATAATATAGGAACCGAACCTGCGAACAATGTCGTTGTGGAATTTTACGATGGCGTCACCCTTATCCCTTCGCCCTTTACGATTTCCTCAATACCGGCAAACGGCGGGACAGGGACAGCCGGGATATTTTTGCTTGGTCCATCTATCGGCATTCACACAATAAACGTGAAAATCGACCCGAGTAACACAATCCTTGAAGCAAACGAACTCAACAACGAGGGTTCTAAGCTCTTGAGAGTAGGTCCAGACCTTGTAGTCGACTCAACGGACATTACAATCACAATGCCTAATCCGATACCCATAGGAAGCACAACTCCCATTACTGCAACAATCCGCAACATCGGTACGTGGAATGCTCAAAATGTCGTCGTGCAATTCTATGATGGAGATCCTGTTGCTGGCGGCGTTAAAATAGATGGCGACCAGATAATCGCGTCTATACCTGCTGGAGGTTTTGGACTGGCCACTGTTCAATGGACTAGCGTTGCGGGCTTACACGATATCTTTGTACTGATTGACCCATTAAATGCCATCCAAGAAGCAGACGAAGGGAATAACAAGGATTTCAAACCTGTCGTGGTTGGGATTCAGACGGCAATAAACCTAGCAAGCAACTATGACACAATAACCTTGCAAGCGACAACCTATGTGGAAACCATCACCATAAACAAACCAATCAAGCTCAGAGGTGCTGGCGCTGGAACAACTATTATTGATGGAGATTTAACCCTGGGCAATGTAATCCACGTTACAGCAGATGACGTAGTCATAGAAGAGTTCACTGTGCAAAACGGAGATAATGGCTATGGCATCTATTGTGACTATATAGACAACGTGAAGATCTCCTATATTGAGATTACTCATTGCATATATGGGCTTTACATGGACCACACAACCAATTCGAGAATCCAGCACAATGACCTTTCCTATAATGCCTATGGATTCTATGCATATACTTCCTATGATGGCGGAATATGGTACAACACCATACATCACAACACTGTTGGTGCAAAACTTGATAACTCTGTCATATGGCATTGCGCCAATTGGAACATTTTCCATGACAACGGGATAGCACTTTCTTATGATCCGCCCAGTCCAATTCCCACAACGGTCTTCGACAACAACAAATTCTACTCTAACATCATCGCTATTGAATGCGTAGACGCATCAAATCTCTCATTGACCAATAACATCATAAGCAACAACTCTGTTGGCATATTCTGTAAGTCTGGCTCTCCGACAATTGCCAATAATCGCTTGTATTACAACAGTATTGGGATTTACATTGCCCCGAGTTCTTCACCGACTCTCAGCAATAACGCCTTCTTTGGCAACACTGTTGATACAACTGCAATTGAGCCCAGTTTAGCTCCATTCGCCGTGGCAACTCCAAGGCACCAAACAATACAAACCTCTGAATACGCAAGCTTCGATGCCAGCCTTTCCAGGGATGTGAACAATGATGTCGTGGAGTATTCATGGGATTTCGGTGACGGATTTACTGGCCAGGGAGCCCAGATAACACACCAATACATGGAAAATGGCGAATATGTGGTGACTCTGACAGTTAGAGACGCTCATAACAATGTGGCAACGGATACAGCAACTGTTAACGTATTGAACAAACCGCCAATTGCAGCGATAGAGGTCTATCAGCTAGTGGATGTCATGTTAACTGTCGAGGGACGAAAAGACAACACCGTCACGATGTGCGTTTTAGAAAACGGTGCGATAATCGATTCTGTCTCTGTCACAAGGAACTCTGGAAATCCAAATGAGCAGGCAAAAACATTAACCCTAAAGAGATACCTTGGAAGAAGCTATCAGATATTGCTTGAATATTCGGCACAACACGAAGGAGCAAATCCTGTGAAGATAACAATAGCAGGCGAGACAGATTCCACCACAATCCATCACACATTCAATACTAAAGATGGGTTCGAACAGACAATAACATTTGGCATCGACGATGAACTAAACGACGTACTCGAAGGCACAACGACCTACTTCTTCGATGCTACGCAATCCTATGACCTAGATGGAACTCTACAGTACTACCATTGGGAATTCAGCGATGGAACAACTGCAGATACCCCCGTTGTTGAAAAGATTGTAACTCAGACACCGTTCACAGCAATACTTACCGTAACCGACAACGACGAAGCCATTGCCACAGCAACAATAACGATTTAGACAAATGGGAGCAATAAAGCTCCCTTCTTTTCCTTTTTTATTTTCTTTTTCTATTGTTATTACTCAATCTCATTCAAAGTGCTCTCCTTTGACCATATAATCATCAACACTCTACTATTTATTTCGTTCGGCAATTTTTTAATTTACCTTAACAGCTTATCCACCGAGTCCAGGTGATTTGCAATTACCTGGCCTTTCTTGGTAAGCCCATAATACTTGCACAGGGGGAATCCGCTTCCTACATCCTGGGTGATTAGTTCCTGTTCCTGCAACTTCAAAAGTGCGGAATATGCAGTGCGCTGGTTGAGACCTGCCTTGCCGATCAGGTCGGTTATGGTCGCTTTCTCGTTCCTGTGGAGATGCACGAGTATCTCTAGAGAACCCACTGGCTTCTGTATGTTTCCGATATTCATGATTGATAGATACATTTGGTAATATATGTAGGAACTTTGAGCAAGCTCAGGAAAACTTAATATACTACTTTTTAACAGGTTGGAATTTCATAATACTTTAAGTGGTGTTACTTCCCCCCCTGGTCCCTGGTGAGGGTGCGCTGTCCATTCGAGGTCGTGGATTGTGTGATATGAGTCTTTTCCAGCTAAAAGACTATATACCTCTAAAATAATCCCGTTTTCAATTTGGAGGAGGGTTATTTTGTTAATAAAGAAATCCTGGAAGGAAATGAGGACGAACGGTGTCTATTTTGCGGTTTTCGCAGTGGCTGTTTTACTGCTGAGTGCCGCGCAGGGCGTATTGGCGAATTCAGACCCCGTAGTAATTGATGTGAATAATTGCCCGTTCGGACCAATTTCTCGTAGCGGAAATGGTGAGTTTAACTTGATATTCAATAACATATCCGCCAATATTTCAATCGTATTGAAACTCGATAGTGGATCGGAAACCGATTATGACCTTACCAAGATTGGTCTTGGAGCAGGGTTTTTCCCTTCTGGTATCAACTATGTTATCATATCTCTGAACTGGACTCATAATAATTTAACGAATACAATTAATCCACTAGCTGATATTACCCTGGAAGCCTTCAATCTGCCAGCTGGTGAATCCTTCTCGATAGAGGATGACTGTTTTGTTCATGGCACTACCGTTCCTGGCCGATTCAATGCCAGTGCTTTGACCGACGAAGAGAAATATTACCCATACGAAGCTAGACTCAGCTTTGCCCCTGGGTTAAATCATTCCATTTCATTGGATACTGATGTGGAAATGCCCTTTTTCTCAATGACCAAGGGTTCTATTTCGATATTCGATGTTTTGAACGATGACCGAATGCCAGACCCCATATTTCCTCTGAACCTTCCACCAGAAACGGACGGAATAGTTCTTCGCAGTAAAATTCCTTCACAATTCACTCTAAATCTTACAAGTTCATTTATTGGGCAATCCTGGAACCCAGTGTTATATAATAACTGGTTAAATAGACCGAATATCCGATTGACAAATGTAACTTACGATTCCTATTCCCCAGAAGTGGCGACTGGGGATAATGGGGAAATATATGTGACTTGGAAGGAAAATATTGACGGAGATGACCTGGTATTATTCAAAAAAAGTGATGATTTCGGAGTTACGTGGTCCAATGAATCATATCTGTGGGGTTTCAATGGAGCAATCGGGGATGTTGTATTTGATGCAGACGGGACATCATTGGTTATTGCTTGGGAAAGTGGTTCATACGTTTATGTAATTTGCAGTTTGGATGGGGGGACATCATGGAGCGAACCTTATACATGCGCTGCAGCATGGGATCCAAGTTTAGTAATTGATGGAAGCAAAATATATCTGGCACATAGAAGCTTTAGAATAGGTGGCCCTGACATCTACATGTACATTAAATTAGTGATGGCCAATACAAGCATGACTGAGGTGAGTCAATACATCTTTGCCAATCCCAACGGTGGTGAGTTTGCTGGCATACCTGATATTGAAGTCAACAATGGTTCAGTTTACGTGGCAATTGCAGATTTCGATAGTAAGAATATTTATTACTGGCTCAGCCTGGACAATGGTACGAATTGGGAGGAACCGATAATATTAACACAATACACAGGGGAACCGGACACTGGTGGCATATGGCTCGGACAAATGCAGCTTATCAGGAACGAAACTCGGTTGATGTTACTATGGAGTGATGCGCGGTCTGGCTCATACCAAATATATCAAAAATATTCTGAAGACGAAGGCATTACATGGAGTGACGATGCTCAGGTGACCATATCTCAAAGGAATGCAATATTACCAAATGGCGCGTTGGATGACAATGGTACACTTCATGCGGTTTGGACTGAAGTAGAGGAATATCAAGGCGAACAACCGGCAGAGGGTACTGTAAAATACCGAGCCATGGAAGAGTCTGGAGCATTCATGACGCCGGAACTATACCTGACCGATGTGATAACAGATAGCGTCAATCCCGACCTCTCAGTAGACAGAAACGGCTGCATCCATGTTGTATGGCAGGATTACAGGAATGGGAATTCTGAGATTTACTATCTCAACGCCGGTTCTGCAGCAATAAACGGTTCGAATGCGGATGTCTCAAGTGAGTTGAATTCTCCGACAGCCGGAGAAGAGGTTACCCTAAGTGCAACCTTCTCGAATGATGGGGATGGAGACCTTTTCAACGTGTTTGTTAATTTTTACATTTTGTCAGAACCAACATTGATTGCGAGCATACCGGTCGCTTGTTTCCCGGCCCATACAACCAAGACATTCTCAATCACCTGGATTGCCGAACTCGGGTACCATACGATGGTGGCAACCGTGGATTCAGACACAAACCTTGACAATGGTCTTATTGCCAAAATCGAGCACTCGATATTTGTCAACCAACCTCCAGTTGCTATTATCGATGTGTATCAATCATATTCAATCACTTATGAACTAAATCAAGGAGATGTGGATGTTGATTTTTCACTTCTTGAGGAGGGGGTGATAATATCTCAAACATCGTTGGATGCCGATAATGATGAAGCGACAATTGAATTAGTATGTCATTTAGGTCACTCCTATTCGTTGAATATATCAGCTACTGGCCACAGTAAAACTAATATGCAACTGAAAATACGAATACAGTTGGATAATCAGGTCAGAACCTATGTCATCAATAAAAAAATCAATCAAGGAGAAACTTATGAGGACTCATTGAATCTAGACCCTTACATCGAACAAATTTCACAATTATGCCCTAGCTATACTTTTGACTCCCATTTATCGACAGATATAGATGATGGAATTAGGACCACCCTTTGGAATATAGATGATGTTTTGTCAATCGCACCAAAATTCAATTATACATTCATGCATCATGGAACTCATGAAGTCACTCTTATTGTAGCGGACCATAATGGACTCACAAGTCAAGCAACAATCACCATCCAGTCCTTGTCTTCACAACCGCAAGCGATAAACCCTGATGTTAAAGATTATCACTCCTATGGCATTGATGGTAAAGGGATTGTTCATGCAATCGGAGTTTTCGGGGGTAACAAAACAGTGGTTTATGCAAATAACATGGTGATTGATGACCAGTGGTCGGAAGAAGTCATAATCACAAATGATGGACTTGTCCCCCGATTATGCGTCGACCCACATTCAAATATCATATATGTTGCCTGGCTCTCCAATACATGCCCCAAGCAACTTTTCTACACTACGTCGGTTGATGGAGTTACCTGGCAGGAACCGAAATATATTGCATCTATGCCCCAGATATCCGCAACCGACATGAAATTGGAAATCACTTCGGAATTCTTGCAGGTCACGGTATATCAATTCGGTTGCGGAGTCAATTATTACATCCGCGTTGACTTCGACAATGATGGCATCGTTGACCAGAATGATATTCACCCCACAGAATTTGACCTGAATGATAATACGTCCATCAGCGGCGACGCGTCATATACGGCACCGGACGGTTCGGTGTCGGTTCTCATAGATTATGAAGATGACAATACCACGGCACCAACAGTCACCTCAGTTGTTCCTTCGATACCCCTGGCACATTCTACCGGAGAATATTACGATATAAATGCAGAAGGAGCGCTGACCGCATACATTAAAATCAAATACAACCCAGCAACCTTACCGACGAACATTAATGAAGCCGCCTTGAGATTATATCATTTTGATGGCAGTTCATGGCAAATATGTGCCAATCCGTCAATCGGTGACACGACCGGTGTGGAACTGGAAACAAACACTGTTTGGGCGAAGGTTCATAGCTTAAGTGTATTCACCGCTGCTGACGCATCTCTTCTTGACTCAGACAATGACGGGCTGTTTGATCTCTGGGAAACAGAGTACGGTTTGGGGCCAAATGCTGCAAATGCCCCGGAAGAAGACCCGGACGGAGATGGCTTAGTAAACAGCGTGGAACAATATTACGGTACTTCTCCGATAAACCCCGATTCTGATTATGATGGATTAAGAGATAATGAAGAGATTTTCAATTATTGGATGTTGGAAACCATACCTATTAACAAAAAATTCTTCTCCCCCTCATCTGAAACATACCTGAATATCTCGGATTATCCTTCGGACAGCAATTACATGGTATTCTTGAATGGCACAGCACATGTCAACTCCACAACCGCACCGCTCCTTCAGAATGCCCTTAAATTAGCTGGCATTCTTAGTAATGGATTAAATAATACCACATTAAATCAGATGACAGATATTGGAACATTGACCGATAACTGGGTCGATATTGACATATCCTATTCAGGTATATTCAACAAAAATGGTTTTTCAGAATTATGGCTCGCGGCAAATCCCGAGAATTTTGACGGAAGAACATATTTCAAAATCACATTGTCAACTATTACTTATCTGAAACAAGGAACTGATCCCAATCAAGCCAACACCTACGACATATTCCTAAGCGACAAAATGAAGAGCCAATCTGAACTTGGCATATGGACCTATGACACGGATGGAGATAATTTCTGGGATTCGGCAGAAGCGGTTTATTGGTACACCATCGAGCAACTCTCCTGGCCTGAGGTCTGGGAACGTGTGAAGTGCCAGGACTGGGATAATGACAGCCTCCCGGACGGGGCTGAGGTATATCTGAATACCATGCCGACTGTTGCGGATTACGATGAGGACGGTCTCAATGATTTCGAAGAGGCCGGCCAGTTCATCCCGATATTCAAGAAGGATATTGCATCCAGAACCCAATGGTTCGACATCTCCTTGCCTGGTGAATACTCTGTCAAGATAACAACCGAGGTAACCACAACCAATTTCGATGCAAGTTATTATGAGGAGTATTTGACCATGGGGATATTCTTTGCCTCGAACAATCCGCAGGAGGTAAAGGCTGAGTTCCTGGCGAATGAGATTGTTTCCGATAATGTTCTAAAAATTTCGAATAGTTTGGATGTCATTTATAAAACCAAAAATAACACAAATTGTGCAATTCTCTCATCCAACCTTACCAATCTCCAGTTCGTCAACATCACATCCTCAAGATACTATATCGTTTATCTTAATCTGACTCCTGGAAGTTATTTTGCAACTTTTGATGCAACTCAAGCATTAAACACAACCAGTACAATAACCTCGATAATCGTGTCCAAACGCTGGCTGGACCCGTTCGACCCGGATATGGACGGCGACGGTCTTTCCGATGGCAATGAGACCAAGCTGGGTTCCAATCCCTGGTCCACGGATTCTGACGGGGACGGGCTTCTCGATGGTGAGGAAGTTTCTGGATATGGTACCCATCCTGCAAAACCGGATACGGACGAAGACCGATTACTCGACGGGTTTAATGTGAATGCTTCCACTTTAAGTGAACTACAAAGGAAATACTATGATTCTTTAGAAGTTATAACAGAAGTGATTGATGAAACATTATACTATCTGGGAGAGCAATCGTTGGGCACCAACTCCCGTTCAAATGATACGGACAGAGACGAACTGGAAGACGGTTTCGAATATGAAATGCGTTATGACCCAATAAAATGGGACACTGATAACGACACAATGCCAGATGGCTGGGAAGATGGATATGGATTATCCCCTACAACCCCCTCTGATAAAGACTCGGATAAAGACGGAGACGGGCTTAAGAATGCTCAGGAATATGTTTTGGGCACATATCCGACAATCAAAGATACAGATGGTGATGGCATAGAAGATAACAATGAAACAATCAGCGTAAAATTAAGAACCAATGCCACAGAAGGGGCGATATCCTCCTCCGGTTATGGGCAGCCAAACACCTGGATTGACGCACAAATTGGTACCATCCCAACCAGATACATGTTCAGCCATTCCAATAACACATTTGACCAGCAATATGCGGGTAGCGGCGATTCCACGCAGGTTGTCGAGGTGAAAGCATTCGATGACGGAGGAGTAATATTGGCAAGGTGGGAACCTGTCGGAAATGAATTAAATCACACTTCTCAAGCAACTGCAAGCAGCAATATATCTTTTGGAACAGATAATATTATTGCCCAGTCGTTCAGCGTCTCCGGCCCGGAACCTGTGGTTTCCAAAATCGCACTTGGAGTTTATAGAAAGAATGCGAGCGTGAACGGCACACTGAATGTTGAAATCAGAGAGGACAATCTCAATAAGCCATCTAGCATAATAGTAACCACTGGCACCGCGAACATATCTCTCTTCCCCATCGTAAGCGGGAACCTGACACAAGTAATGGTATCCCCGGTTCTCCTCAAACCGCAAAGAATGTACTGGCTCGTTATAAGCGCACCTGATTCGGGCAAGGATAACGTGAGCATCTCTTCAGGCGGGGAGCAATCATATTCATTCGGAGAAGCCAGGATGAGGCGCGGCCAGAGCACATGGTGGAACCCTGTGAAGAAGGACATTGTGTTCAAGGTCGGCGGATATTCGGGCGTGGATTATACCACGATTTATATCTGGAAAGCCGGCTCCCGGCGCACCGGAGAGCTTTCCGGGGTTTGCGCCCAATATAATGCCACTCTTGAAAGCGTGTCCCCGGATCTGTTGCGTCCGGCGGCCGGTTACAGGAATATGGAACTTTACATAGGTTCCGACCCGACAAAGATGGATACGGATGGGGACGGATTGAAGGATGGGTATGAACGTAGTATAGGAACCGACCCCACGAACCCGGACTCCGATGACGACGGTGTACCGGACGGAAGGGAAATCGAATTGGATGGATACCCCACGAACCCGGATTCCGATAATGATGGCATCAAGGACGGCCACGAACCGCTCTGGTACCAGGATATCGACGGTGACGGACTTATCGGGATGTTGGACAATGATTCCGATGGCGACGGATTGCTGGACGGGCCTACAATCGGCGGAAGACTTGGCGAGGACCTCAACGGAAACGGAATAATCGAGGCCGGGGAGACCAATCCGATAGATGCGGATACGGACAGCGACGGCATCAGGGACTGGGAGGAAATAACGGTGCTGGGTGGAGGAGAAATGATAGATACGGACCTTGATACACTTCACAATGCTTTGGATAGCGACAGCGACGGCGATGGCCTCCCGGACGGAAAGGAGGTTCGCGTATTGTTCAGGACAAACGCAGTTAATCTGGTGTTCGGCAACCAAACCTGGGTTGAAGCAATGAACAACACGGCAGCCTGGGAAGAAGCTCCCTCGCCTTTGCTGAACTGGACACTGACAACCTACCTCTTCGTTGATTATGACCAGACAACATTGGGCGGAACCATCATGCAGAATATCTCCAACGGCATTGACCTGGAGATTGTATTTGCACCAGATGGCGACCTTTACATATACAACAGCACCTCGTGGTCGCACTTCACGAAGGGCTATTCACCGAATGCAACGAATTCCTCTTTCCCGATAACGAGCTTCACCAAAAACAATCAGGAATATCTTGCCTGGATATCTCTTTCGGAGAATAAAACGATTGAATATGCGAACGTCCTCAACAGGGATTCCGATGGTGACGCGCTTTTAGACGGCATGGAGGACGCAAACGGCAACGGCCTTCCTGGCCCCGGCGAAGCGAATCTGTTCATACCGGACACGGATGGTGACGGCATCCTGGATGGAGATGAAATAGACTGGAACATAGATACGGACGGCGACGGTCTGATAAATGCACTTGACATAGATTCGGACGGCGATGGGTTGAATGATTCCCATGAGATGCATAATCTCGGCACCAGTATGGTACTTTATGACACGGACGCAGACGGACTCTGGGACGGGTATAACATCACGGACAGGTATGGTGCCAACCGCACAGGGGAGCTGAGTCTGGAAACATGCCCCCTCGACATAGACACCGATGATGATGGATTGCTGGACGGATACTCGACGTTCATTGATGGGACATTGTACTTGGGAGAACTGGCGCTGGGAACCAAACCAAGCGGTCCCAATAGCACAGACTTCGACGGCGATGGTCTCTGGGACGGCCAGGAGGTGGGTCTTTATTATCACAACGCAACCTCTCTCAACATTGTCACCGATAACATGACTGGTGTAAAAGCCACAAATCTGTCCGTGTTCCTGAATCATTCCGATGCCGACCATGGAACGACGACCGACCCCACGAAAATCGACACCGATTTCGATGACATTCCTGATGGATGGATTGACGGCTGGAACAACGGAACCAAAGATGGCGCCCGTCAACCCTGGGAAGGCGAGGACCTGAGCCTGAACGGTAAGGTGGACTCGTGGATGGGTATGAACGAGACATCTCCCAACAGCCTCGACTCGGACCGGGACGGGCTCAATGACAGCGCGGAGACCAGTTTCGGCACGTACTGGTTCTACGTTGACAATCAGAACAATGTTTCGTTAATCACGCCACTACAAAACGGAACTTACTCTATTCTGGTGCTGGTCAATGCGACCTGTGAAGGCACAGTCACCATGACCGCACCCGGTAACGGTATGGCAACGGTCAAGCCTGGAATCAGGTGGATCTCGATTGTGGATTGCCTGGACATTACTGCATACGCAAACATCACACTTTTCGCGTCTCCCGGAGTGACAATCCGCCGCGTGCTGGTGTCGGCGCCAGTACTGGTATTGACTAACTATTCTTGGTACAACCTCTCCATCGGCGAGACCCGCGAAATAACGATACCGGACGGGTATTATATTGAGGATGCATCCGTAGAATTCACGCCCGTAGGCAGACACGACGGCAACATTTCGGGAGCCACGTGGTCTTCTGGTAAGGTAGGGAACGCGATGGTGTTCGACGGTGTTGATGACTTTGTCGAAATTGGCGACGCGACATCACTTAATCCAACTAATGCATTAACTATTGAACTGTGGGTGAATACCTCTTCAACATCCACACCAGCAGGTTGGATACCATTTGTCCAGAAGGCATTTACGAGTCAGGTCACGCCTCATTACCAGTATGCTGTTGGATATTCTGGGAGTTACAACAATTCATACAAACTTAGATTCGGTGTTTCTATTAATGGCATAGTGCAAGAACTAGAAACAATGCAAGATTCCTTCATTCCAGACGGGCGATGGCATCATATTGTTGCTACGTACAATGGCACGGTCCTAAAAATTTATTTAGACGGAACAGAGATGGCAAACAGGACAGTAACTGGTAATATTGATGTATTTTCGACAAACCTAACCATTGGCGGTACCCCAACATTTGCAGGGTCAAATTATCATTATAATGGCCTTCTCGATGAAGTTCGCATCCTCAATCGTGCCTTAACCCCAGAGGAAATTTTCCAGGACTATAATGCGACTGGAAGATACCCAATCAGGTCAAATACGACCGCCTGGTATACATTTGACGAGGCTAACAGGTCTAGCCCGAACACTATCTATGATCTCTCAGGCTTTAATAATTTAGGCACGACATATAATGTGGCAACCATTATACCTGGTGGCACAGTCGAAGTAGCGTTTGATAATTGGCAACCCATATATGGGACTTTAATTGACTCCACAGGAACTTTGGGGGATAATGATGATAACATTATGACTATTAGAAGTAAAACATATCTAGAAAATATTAAAGTCTGGGATGATAATACTGGTACATGGACATTTGTTGAGGTCACCAGATACAGATTGGGATATATATGGAAGATAGCAGCACCTCTCAATGTAGATGGGATTGCTGAAAACTTCAGGATTTTACTTCGGGGCATGTCTCCCGATGGTGTGAGTATACCTTTTTCATGGTCAAAAGATGGTACAAATTATAATAGTCTATTTTCGCTATCCGAAATTTCAGAAACTGAAAAAATATCTTCTTATTTGACAGGAATTATTAACGGAGATACAATTTATATTAAAGCAATAAAGTCGGGTGAAGCGAATTCTTTTGATTTATCCGTTGATAGACTTGTAATTGTTTATGACAGATGGACACCGACATACTCTGAAGGCGGTTGCAAGGTGGCAGTAAACGGTGCTGCTCTGAACTTCGACAGTTCGGATGATTATGTTTCTATAACTGGGTTGACTTTGCCTACCGAACCAAACACGAAGGTCACGGTGGAATTCTGGATGTATTGGAAAGGTGGTAATAATCAGATGCCATTCGGGTGGAACACATATGACCTCTGGCTGTATAACAATGCCTTCGGATTTAATTCTGGTGCTGGTGACATTTATGGAATCTCATCCATAGGTCTGGCAAACCGGTGGGTGCATGTTGTAGCTATTTTCAATAATGGCGACATCAAACTGTCGTTGCTTTACATAGATAGTGAACTACAGGAATTATCTCAAATGGAAGGGGCTTCAATTGCGTCCATGTTGGTTTCCTCCACATGCAAAATTAGTGGCTGGAACAACGATAATGGATACAAATTCGGAGGTTCAATTGATGAGTTCCGCATCCTCAACAGGTCCCTTTCAGCCACTGAAATAATGGAGGACTACAACGCCACAGGCAAGTACCCCATGAGGAACGGCACTGTTGTATGGTACCATTTCGATGAAGGAGAAAACACAACCGCGAAGGACAGCAACTACGTCCAAGACCTCACCCTGTCCATCGGCAACGAAACGGTCCCGATATGGGCCAATTACGGCGCGTTCACCGAAACAGTAACCGCGGAATTCATGGAGGATTACTTCAACCAGCAGGTCAACAAGACCACGGGAGTGCTCTCGCTATCGTTCGGAGCCCTTTACGGCGGCATGTTGGGTTATGTCATTGTCTATCTGAGATTGGCCCCCATCCGCACATGTCCCACAGCGAAAGACACGGACGAGGACGAATTGACCGACTGGTACGAGGTCAACTTCTACGGCACCAACCCATTATCGTGGGACACGGACGATGACATGCTCTCCGACTACTGGGAAATAATGGGCCCGACCGGCACGAATCCGGCGATGCGGGACACTGACCATGACGGACTCTGGGACGGATTCCAGGACCTGAACGGGAACGGCATATTCGACCCCTGTACCGAGGTGGGCGAGGATGTGAACCAGAACTATGTTCAGGACTGGGACGAGACTCATCCGCGCGACCCGGACACTGACAACGATGGCCTGGTGGATGGTGTGGAACGCATTCCGGGGGTCATGTGGTTTGAAGCTGAGAACTACAGCGCTAATTCGATATATGATCCCGAGGCGAATGGAGACTTCGCGACGGGCAATGTCTACTTACCCGCCATCGGAGATTCCAACCTCTTACCCGTGCTTGAAGATGGTCTGTGGAAATTAAACGTTCGGGTGAAAGGCAATTATTTGGACACTCCTGAGAATGCATTATTTTATGAAGATTTCTCAAGTGGAATAAATGGCTGGCAAAAATATGGTTTCGCTACTGCTTCGGACGGATATTTATATCTATCAGGAAACAGTAGTAATGCTTCTTGGGTATATTATCCGTTACCAACGCAGCCTTCGCGAAATGATTATATTGTTTCGTTTGACTATTACTGGCCACCGGCTAGTCCAATGAGCAATTTTATCGTCTTTGGCTCCTACGATGGCGCGGAATACGACGACATTTACATTCAACAAACTAATGATAAACTATACTGCTATCCTGATTCTGCCCCTTTCGCAACTATCTCCGCCGACTTCTGGCATCATTTCGACCTTTATATGGTCAGCGATGGAACATACCGCATATACATTGACGAACGATTAGTCAAGTCTGGAATTCAGATTAACACTGGTAGGATGGTTCGGATAGGTTACATTGGCGATGTAAGCGACAACTCAGCTTACTATGGCAGCGCCTTCTGGGACAACTTTAAAATCGTGGAATCCGAATCGGTCAAGATTATTCTAACCACATCTGTCGAGGCAAAGAACGAAACGATGGATTCTGCCGAAGATTGGGAGTTGATATCACCCGGAAACGGGGCTTATGCCGTTATAAACAATGGAATTCTTGAGATTTTCGACAATCTGACAACAGATTATGCACGGGCACGTCCGAGCACTGTTACTCCAATCTATTATCCAGAGTTCGTAGTTTCCTTCAATTTCCGACCTGGTACTGGAATCATTCCTGCTAACTCTTTTAGGATAGCCACGCTTCCATTCATTGTTGTTTTCTTAGAGAAAAATGCTGATGAATTCCTCGCCAATGTGGGTGGCGTATATTCAATCCTTGGGAGCGATGCCAACTTGTGGCACCTTTTCCAGTTCTATTATTACAGTAACGGAACCTGGTTGGGCTACGTCGATGGAGAGTGTAATTGGCATGGCTCTTGGACAGTTACCATATCCAATATGCAAGTTACTTTTGGATCCTACCCTGGTTTTACTACTACATCTAAGCTAGCTTTGGGACATGGATATTGGGACGATCTCGTGATAATAAATACAGTAAAATCTTCAAAAATCGAACCGCTAACAACAGAGTACGAATGGTTCTCCACACCATCCTTTGGTACAACAACAAACAGAAGGTGGGGCATCGAAATAAAAGGATTATCTGCAGGACAACTCCTCGTAGACCGCTGGATGCTCGCCAACGTCCCGAACGGCACGATGATATCCGACCCATTGACTTGGGACACGGACGCGGACGGCCTCTCCGATGGCCAGGAGCGTGGAACCTACCGCTGTAACCCGATGGTCAGGGACACTGACAACGACGGCTTACTGGACGGCATTGAAGCGATGCCGAAGGTTGGAACGGACCCATGGAATCCAGACACAGAGTATGATTATCTGGTGGACGGAGATGGCGCGGAGATACAGGTGATATTCAGGACGAACGCTACAGCGAATAGTGATGGAAGCCTGATTTTTTACAAGGTTGGCACATGGATAGCAATCCCGAAATTAGTGGAGATACACACAATAACCTTTGCAGACGATTTCAGTTCGTCCTTGGCACAATGGACAGTGGGGTCAGGAACGTATCCATATGCCAGTTGGAGCATTTTGAATGGAGGCCTGTGGCAAGGGGCGCCTAATGCGGGCAACACTAATATATACACACAAGCATTTGATAATGATTATAGCGAAGACTCCGTCATTGAGATATCGTGGACGATGAGTGGAGGTCAAAACATCCATTGCGGGATATACATCTTCGCTAGTGATCCGACGCAGACCAACCGGGGTAACGCATACTTCATCTGGCAAGCACCTGCAGGGTTGGTTCTTCATAAAATAGAAAACAATATTGAATTACCACGAAGTGCTTTATTCGCGATATTATCGACACATGCTACATACAATTACCTTGTAAGATTTGACGTGAAGGATAGAATGCTATGCATCTATAGAGATGGAGCGTTCATTGGCTCTTGGCAGGATTCGCCAAGCTCCCAGACATATCGCGGACGATACCTCTCTTTCAGAACTGAATTGTCTTACATGAGTGCTGACAATGTCAAAGTCTACACAGTAGGATATATACCAATGAAGCAAAGCAACACATTGCAGGCTTTCACTTTTGTCGGCACGATTCCGAGAAGTAGCATAACAACTCAACTCGGTTCTCCAATATATTACAAAACGCCAGACAATTTAATGATGTACTGTAATAGAGCATCGCCACCCAATGTCATCTGGATTGAAAACGGGCCGGTATGTTACGAATATCGCAGCAGTACAATTTCCAATTATGAGCCATCCTATCGTCCTGTTCTCTCCTACGCCCTCGCAGACCAGGAAGTCTACCGCAACTGCGCCAAGACCGCAGACGCGGACGGAGACGGCATAATAGATGGCCTTGAGAGCGCTTATGGGTGCTCATCAAGGGACCGAGATTCTGATGATGACGGGCTGGCAGATGGATACGAGCTTTTTGTTCTAGGTACGAATCCCGGTAAAATCGACACAGATGGCGATGGAGTCCAGGATGGCACCGAAAACGGAGTTACTGCAGATATGGTGCAATCGGGGTACTGGAATTCCGAGGTGAACATGTTCATCTACGGAACCAATATGAACATATTTGTTCCAGACTCAGACCCGACCAAGACCACAAATCCCCTATTGAAGGACACTGACGGCGACGGCTTATGGGACGGCTGGGACGGGACGAACGGTGAGGATATCCCGACAGTTCGTGGCCAGTGGGGTGACGGAAAGGTTTCTGACGACACACGTGAATCAGACCCCACTAACGCAGACAGCGACGGAGACATGTTGAAGGACGGTATCGACCCTGCGAAACGAGATGCAGACTACGATGATGATGGATTGTGGGACGGACCGAGTGTCGGGAACTACACAGGCGAGATAGTTTACGGTACGCTGGCATATCACGCGGATATCAATAAAGCACGAGACTACGACGGAGACGGTCTCTGGGACGGGCAAGAGGTCGGCCTCACATCCACGAAGGTGAAGCTGAACAGCGCCGCCTACCACGGATATACGGTCTGGTACACCAATCCCGCCCAGTTCAAGGTGGACATGGATTCGGCTACCACGACCGACCCGAGGAATCCAGACAGCGATTATGACGGACTGAACGATAGCCAGGAAGAGTACACTTTAGTGAACGGAAAGCGCGACCCTGGCGAGACAGACCCGAATAATCCAGATACCGACGGGGACGGCCTGAAAGATGGTTATGAGAGGAACACGCTCAGCACTGATCCACTGGACATGGACACGGACGACGACGGATTGCTGGACGGTCCGACACTTGTAATCAAAGGCAAACGCTACATCGGAGAGATGCAATACTCGACCGATCCCACCGGCGTCAATAGCGACAAAGATGGGGATCTGCTTCCAGACCACATGGAGGTCGGCCTGTATTACATAACCAGCGAGGACAAGAACATTCTGCTCGACGGAGAAAACGGTGTCAAAGCTACGGATTATGACAAGTTGCCAGGTGAGAGGACATCTGGGAAATGGGGCTGCTGGAATGACAGAGGAGCGCTAAGGACGCGCCCGGACCTGAACGACACCGACCTGGACGGCGTGCTCGACAAGGAGGAGATAGACTGGGGCATGGACCCGTGTGCCGACGACAGGGGCATGGACTCGGACAAGGACGGGCTGATGAATCTGGTGGAGTACGAGTACAACAGGAACCACACGACGCCGGGGAATCCCGTGTTCAGCGCGGCCAGCACGGACACGGACGCGGATGGCATACCCGATAAAGTGGAGCATGACTTCGCGCTGGCGCACGAAAGCGAAACCGACTTTGACCCGCTGGACCCGATAAACGGCACTGGCGACTATGACCACGACGGCCTGGCGAATTACGATGAAATGTACACCTATCCGACGAACTGGACGTTGGCCGACACCGACGGCGACACCCTCTCCGACGGCACCGAGTTCGCCATGGGCACCGACCCGCTTGACCCGGACACCGACCGGGACAAGATTCTGGATGGGGCAGAGCCGAAGGTGGTTTACAGAACAAATGCTATTGATATTGAGGGAGTTCCCGACTTCGGGAACGCCTGGATAGCGCTCGATGATACAGGCTGGACAGACAATGTCTGGACGCTCAATGGCTATATTCCTGCGTCACCATGCAAGGTTATCCACGGCGAGAACGTGAGCGTGGCAGTCGATCACATCGGTTCGACACCCGAGGGCTACAACATTTCCAAGACCGCCAGCGGCATATCTATCATAGTCAATAAGACGCTTAACTATACAACGGGAACCTGGCAGATTATTGAATACAAGTTCCAAGCAGGTGCAGGCGCGATTCTGGACAGCGCGCCCAGCCAGTGGTTCGCGATAAACGGAACCGAGGTCTACGGCGGCCTCTCCCCCACCTCGAACGACACGGACGGCGACGGATTATACGACGGGCCCAATGTCGATTACACCTACACGCTGGACAAGAAGAACCATCAGGGCGAGGAAAGCGTCGGCACCGACCCGCTCAACCCCGACACTGACGGCGACTCGGCCAACGACGGCCAGGAGTTGTTCGGATATGATTTGGTCTGGATGAGTATTAATCCAGATGGAACCGTGAAGGAGCACTACGTGAACGGGACGACGAGCGACCCGCTGGACGCGTTCAACTACGGTTACGATTCCAGAAAAGGCTGGTCGGAGTACCGCGATTTGGACACGGACGGTATATCTGATTACAATGAGACGCACTACGGCGATATTTACCCGGCGATAGTGGATTGGGCGAACCAGAAGAGGGCGGAGTGGGTGCTCGAATACCCGGTCTGGAACAACACCTGGGGCCGCAACAGTCCCTATGCATTTGTGTGGGACATAGTGAGTGGAGATGAGGACGAAATAGTAATTGATCTCCCAACACCACTCGCCGATATAACAAAAGGAGATTTCAGAAAGGCACATCCGGAGCCGCAGGAGTTCAACGCCACCGAGTATTTGTCGAACCAGTTCAACCCGTTCGTGAAGGAGAACAATCCGCCGATGATTACGAACGTGGTAATCGACACCAAGGAATCCTGGGGCTGGACATGGTACGGTTATGTGTGCGAGCATGCCTGGGCCGAGATCGATGTTTCAATCCTGGACGTGGCTCCTTACAACCTCTGGATAGGCGTAACCGACCGTGGGACATATTTATTCTTCAGCGGTTCTGGTGGGCAGTACGCCCAAGTACACCATGCGGTAATCGACCTGGATTACTGGGGGGATGTCGCGGCCGAGTATTATGTCAACGTTACGGCCTGGGATACTGCTGGCAATATCGCGTATTACGAGAAAGAGGTCGCCGGGTTCTTCGGCGGGATAATGAACTTCCTGGAGGGGGTCTGGAACGAGATGTGCAACCAGTTTGCGCAGGCGTGGGAGAAGTTGAAGGAAGCGGTGAATATCCTTTATAATATTATGGTAGAAGCAATTATGAAAATATTCAGACCGTTGTTTGAACAGGTAAACACGACGGTGAATAATTTCTTCAATGGTTTATTAAATTTATTAGGGTCGTCATCTGATTCATCATCAACAAAAATGCCCCCGGAGCATAATATTTTATCTTCTTCTAATATAATGGAAATAAATACCATATTTGATACTGGAACTGCAAAAAATTTAGCTGATTATGTTTTAGGATCACAGTTCATGATTGTGCTATTTCTTATATTAACAGGTTTAGAACAATTTGAAAAAATTTCTAGATGTAATCCACTTGTTTGGGCTGTAGCAATAATAATAATTTCTCTCTTTATATTATTCATGATAAAAATTATTAATAACATGAATGAATTTGTTTCCCCAGCTAATGGTGATCGTACATATGTGCCTGCCTGTACCAACCTTCCAGAACCTGAAAATTCAGTAATTAATGCAGCAATAGATGTCGCAGGAATTATGGTCGCAATTCAATCATTCTTTTTAGCAAAAGATAAGGGTAAATCTGGAAGTGGAGTAAATGATTTAGCATGGGGTATCGCTTTGGCTTTTGCATCGGCAATGCTATCATTTGCGTCAATTGCGTCATTAAATGATTTTAACCCTTTAGCTGCAACGTTGCTTCTATTTGGCTCAATTGTAATCCTATTAACGAGTACTTATTATTTAATAAAAGGAGGTTTAGCTGAAGCATTTACTGCACCCTTCACCTTTATTTTTGGACTCATTGGATATTCTTGGTCCGTTATACAAATCTTCTTCTCATATTATGAACTCGTAAACTACATTAATGTCTATGGATGGTGATATTATGAAAAAAGATAAGATAAAGTATATGGAGAAAAAATCATATGCCATGTGGAGAAAAAGTATGTTTCGAATTATAATATTATTTATTGGTATGATATTATTAACTGGAATATCCATTGTGTTATCATTATTATTTGGATATGAAATTAACTTTTTAATGTATTTTTTTACTTTTCTTATTCTATTCACTCTATTGATTTTTTTATTGTATGGAAGAACTCAATGTTTTATCATTTTCGAAAATTCTTTTACACCTTCAACAAGACCTTTTAAATATTTTATTATGAATAAAATATATAAAATTAGATATATCAATATCATTTCTGTAGAGGTTTCTCCAAAGGAAAATTCAATTGGGTTAAAATTTATAAAAATTCAATTAACCACCAATGATTCTATTACTGTAAAACTATCATCAAAGGAGCTAAGCATCTTAATGCAGACTCTTGCCCAAAAAGGAGTAGTAAATTCTCCAATACAAAATATATCAAAAACTTGAAATAATCAGTCTGAATCATTATCTCCACTCCCCCAGCGCCCTCTCCCTCCCCGTACATCCCGGACAGCCTCCTCTGGACGACCTAGCATCCCGAAATGATTTTAACCAGAAACATCTTTATCGGTTTGCTAATATGTCAGGGAAGTGCATCCACAAGCGGAGAGTTATCGTCCAGCCATCATTCCCCAACAATCGTTTTTCAACCCGGCCCAGGCGTAAGAAGGTGGTCAAGCGCCAGGAATGGCGGGAGGAAGAATCCAGCGCATATTTTGGAGTTCCAAATTCGGCAGTTTTCAACCCCCTCGCCAACGCCCCGACCTTCCCTTACTCTATCCAGCACTACGACACCGGCCTCTACGCGCCGGTGCAGCCGCTCCGAGCATGCGACTGGGGGGACGGGCAGGAAGCCAGCGGAGGAGCGGCGGGTGGGGGATGCGTTCAGCATGGTGGCGTGTACGTGAATGCGGCGCAGCCGATTTCCGGCACGGAAATCGGTCGGCCTTGCGGAATTGGCCTCAGCCAAGGGGTGCGAGGCCGAGGGTATTTCGAAGAAATGCCCCAAGTAGCGAGCCAGTGCAACGGGCGAGCGCCGGTTGCTACCTCATACGACGGCGCCATAAATTACACCAGCGGCCAGATAGCGATTGACGATTCAGCAGGCGGCTGGAATGATTGGATATGGAACCTGACTCTCTACACATACCAGAACACTGTACCGCTCGGCGTGAATGTTTCCCAGGCATGGACTGATATAGGTTCTACTCCCGAGGGCTACAATATCACAAAAATCGGCACGCATCTTGTTATTGTGAAGAATGTCACGCTGGATTATTCTCTTGGAACGTGGCAGCTTACGCTCTACTATTACAATTATGTCGGCGCGGCCTCCGGTGACATGGGCAACCAATCACCAGTCCAAGCATACGCCAACTCCTCCCGCGAAATATGGGGCGGCCTCTCCCCCACCTCGAACGACACGGATGGAGATGGATTATACGACGGCCCCAATGTCGATTACACCTACACGCTGGACAAGAAGAACCATATCGGAGAGGAAAGCGTCGGCACTGACCCCCTCAACCCGGACACCGACGGCGACTCTGCAAATGACGGCCAGGAGTTCTTCGGGTACGACCTTGTGTGGATGAGCATCGGCGCCGATGGAACCGTGACCGAACACTACGAGAACGGGACGAGGAGCAACCCCCTTGACGCGAGAAATGCGTGGAGGGACCTGGACAAGGACGGGATAAGCGACTATAACGAGACGCATTATGCCGACGCTTATCCCGCGATAGTGGAATGGGCGAACACCAAGAGGGCCGAGTGGGAAGTGGCGAACCAGTCGTTCCAGGCCGGGACCAGTACCGAAAACCCGCCGGAGTTCAACGCGACCGAGTATTTGTCCAACCAGTTCAATGCGTTCGTGAAAGAGAACATTCCGCCGATGATTACAAATGTAGTTATCGACACCAAGGAATCATGGGGCTGGAGCTGGGGCGTTTGGCACTGCGAACATGCGTGGGCCGAGATTGACGTGTCGATACTGGACGTTGCACCTTATAACCTCTGGATAGGCGTCACCGACCGGGGGACATATCTATTCTTCAGCGGCACCGGCGGCCAGTACGAACAAGTTCATCATGCGGTAATCGACCTGGATTACTGGGCGGATGTTGCGGCTGAGTATTACGTCAATGTAACGGCCTGGGACGCGGCAAACAACATCGCGTACTACGAGAAGGAAGTGGCCGGGTTCTTCGGGGGAATCATGAACTTCCTGGAGGATGTTTGGAACGCGGTTGCTGGGGCGTTCAGCGCGGCGTGGGAGGCGGTGAAGGGGGCGGTGAATATACTGGGCGATATTATCATGGAAGTTATCGAAAAATTGATAAATCCGATTATCGATCCAATTAAATCATCTATTGATGGTTACATATCTCGAATTACACTGGCTGCAAATAATGATTGGAATAATGCACTAGCAATAATAAATTCAGGCGGGTCTATTGATGAAATTTCCCTTGATTCTACAATAAGAGAATTGATGCCATTAATTGCAATTATTGCTGCTATTGGATTAGGAATCTCAATAGCGATGTATGTCGTTGACGGTTTTGCGGTTGCGTTACCTTTCTTGATACCCCTTGTAATATTGTTTACCATGGGATTATTTACATTCCTAATCGACGTTCCAGATGATCCAGACGATGTACCTGCTGATAGACCACCTTCACAGGAAACACCTATTGATGATTTAATGTCGTCAACTTCATCAACAAGTACTGGTGATTATTTGAATGTAGCAATGTGCTTTGCTTCAGCATTATATGTGGTTCTTTTCGCTCTTGTAATAGCCGATATCGCCCCAAATGTTTTAGATGAAGATGTATTAGCATTTATATTGACAACAATCGCTCTGATTCTTGGGCTTGTTGCAACAGGTGCCGAGGCGGTTGATAATGATGCATTAACCTTTATATTTTCAGCTAACAGTATTATATACGCTGCCTTCGCATTTATAGTCAGTGGGGTTTCGCTATTAACAAACGGTGCAACTATCCAACTTGGCCATTTAGCTTTAGATGTAGGCTTTATTGTGATATCTATACTATTGTTTATTACACAATTATCATTGTTTTATGAAACAATGAAAACTTTAGAATAAAAGTTTGAATCTATTGCTAATTAATAGGAGACTAACTTCCTGATAGAACATAATTAAATTGAGCAAAAGTAGAATAAATGTGAAATAAGGTAAATCAATTTTATATCAGTACATA
>VMTD01000141.1 GCA_013791785.1 Methanobacteriota archaeon | reverse complement strand
TGCGGAAACATCGTGGGAATCCGCCATGCATCGTGCAATAAACAAACATATGAAATCAAAGCGAATTAGCTTTGATAAATCAGATGCATGGCTTATGGAGGTAAACATCCAGCCCCGCAATAAATATTAGCAACTTAGGGGCTGGTAGTTTATTGCAAAATTTAGCATCATAAAATTGCCTTCGTTTTACAAACAATCGGTGAATGCGGAAACTAAATCTATGCAATAAAGAGCGTTCGCCATGATGAATTCAACCAAAGAGCAATCCCAATCATCGTGTGATGAATTTCCGCAATCGACATTCTAGAACCGATTTTGATTGCGGGACGGATTAAACATTGGTTATAACCACTCTAGGTTTATATAGGATATTGGGCATACTCTATTTATCAAAGGAAAAGAGGAGATTTTATGGCAGGCGAAAGGATCAAGAGGAAAATTGTCTGGGAAAAGACCGGTGTGAGTGAGATAATCGGCACGATTCTTATGTTGAGTATTACTGTCGTGCTGTTCTCCGGCGTGATTACCATGGTGGGCACCATGCCCGCACCCAAGCAGTCCTTCGTGGTGGACCTGAAGTGCAGCATTCATCCGGTGAACGTTGATAACTGGACGCAAGGTGTAGATTTCCGAATACTGCATCAGGGCGGCCAGGTCATGGACAATATGTGGATCAAGATTTACCTTGCAGTGGACGACACGATGCTGGTGGAAGACGTAAATGACGGGCTCGTGGATGCCAACGGCAATGCAAAGTGGAACGTGGGCGAGTACTGGAAACTCTTCGTCGGAAACGCGAACGTGACCACCCTCGACAATAATTCCACCTTCTCCCTAACCATAGTGGACCAGGAGAGGAACACGCTGGTCTGGCATGAAACTCTTGGCCTGCAAGTTCACACTTATTATCCGATAATAAAACGCGCATGGGTGGATGTCGACATCGCGACACCGGTGGATGACCCGGGCCCGATTTCTTTCACGGTTCCGTTCATCATGTATGTGGAGGTTCTTGACCCACAGAACAATCTCAACAGAAGCAGCGTCTTCGTGAACATGGGCACCATGTACAAGGACGGGAGACCGTACACCCAGCTGACCGATACTTTCATTGACACGGACGGGGTGGAATACGGCCATCTCGATGACAATATCTACCTCGCGGTTTGCAATCAGCCCAACCAGACCAGCGTGGGTTACTACGATTTCAAGTTCTTCGCTACCAACAATTACAATCAGACCTCCGGTGTGTTCTTCAAATTCCCGGTGGGCATCATAGTCGGGGAGAATCCCCAGATTGTCGTGGACAGCGCCAATATCAGATTCAGCAATGACCAGCCCACCAATGGGGATCAGGTAACCATTACCGCCACAGTTCAGAACCTGGGCTATGCCGGTTCCAGGGTAAATGTATCGTTCTACATGAACAACAAGACCAACATGATAGGCAACCTCACCATACTCGTGCCCATGTCCGGTGAACGCGACGCTTCCATGGATTGGCTTGCATCCCCGGGCGGTAATCACACCATAATAGTCAGCGCCTGGCCCCTGGACGGGACAGAAGATCCTTCAGCCACATGGGACAATGAGGCCAACAGGAGCATTGTGGTCATGCCCAGAATCCTTCTGGTGGATGATGACGGTCACGTGAACGACCTGAGCGATTATGATACTGTTTCATACATGAGGGCGTCTCTCGAATCCGCTGATTTTGTCTATGATTTTGTGACGGTTGGCGCCGGCGACGGCCCGGGATATGATTACGGCGATTACCCATTGAAGGATTATGACATCGTCGTATGGATGACCGGTTACAGGGAAACCGGTACGCTCACGCTCAAGGACATTAAGCAGCTGATATTATTCCTCAACGGCGGCACGAACACTTCATCCGGCGCGCAGGGCGGCAGCCTCTGGTTGATAAGCCAGGGATTCTGGAGGGACGCGAAGTTGGGCGGTGTGTGGGGTGACCTCGATGAGTTTGCAAAGAATTATCTCATGGTTCCAACATCTTTCCTCATGCCCGATGCGGCACTACTCAACACATCACTCTATGGCAACTATACCAACCCGGTGACCGATTACTTCGCGGATAACCCGATTTCAATCGGGACCGGCGATGTGTTCCATTGGCCGACCATGGGCGTCATGGATAAAGACAGGATAGCCCTCACCAACTTCGGTGAATCCGAGGTGTATGCCATGACCTACGATTCGGACCTGGACCTCGGCAACCCGACCAGGGATTCCAGGAGACTGACCCAGACATGGAGCTTCGCCAGGATTTCCGATACGGCCATTCAGGCACAGTATGCATACAAGGCAATTATGTGGTTGGGCAATATTGAATATAAATTCACGGAAGATTTGGCTATTTCATCCCAGACCACCATGCCGAAGATTGTTTTCTTCAAGCAGCCCGTTACCATCAGCTTCACTGTACGTAACAATGGTTTCAAGGTCTACAATCCCGCATCCGACAGGGTCGAATACCTTCTAAGAATATATGATGCCGACCAAAATATCATCAAGGAAGTGTACAGCTACCTCAACACCACGCTGGGAATTGGCAACAACAACACGGTTACGGTCAATGAGACCTGGACCCCCCAGACCCTCGGTTACCACAGGATATGGATAATGATTGACCCGTTCAACATGATTCCCGAGAGCAACAAACTCAACAATATGATATCCAATTACTGGGGAATGGGGGAACTGAACGTCCGGTACAGGGTTCTGCTGATTGACGATGACGGCAGCACCAACAATGGCGGTTCCAATCACAATGAGACCTTAGATATGATTGCATCCCTTGATTACTTGGGCTATGACTACGAACTGCACAACGTTAGCGTGGATCTGGATGGCCCGGCCTTCGAGGCAGGCGTGAACGGTGTCGGATTGAGCGAGTACAACGCCGTGATATGGGTCGCCGGTCAGACCGACAACTCTCTCACTCCGAACGACCTGCTCAACATAACAAGCTACACTGAAATCGGCGGCAATTTCTGGCTGATAGGTACAGGAATAGACACAATTGATTCTGGCTTCCTCAGTCAGTACTTCGGAATATTGTCTGTCACGGCAGACCAGGGTACTGGAACAGAATTGCAGGGCGTTGTAAAAGACCCGATATCCCACGGTATGGAATACTCCATGACCGACGACGGGGATGCCGATTACATGGTACCCGTGGCAGGCGCTTCAGGATTCACCCAGGATGATTCGGGCAATTACAATTCTGTTCGGTTCCAACCCACCTCCGGCATACCCTACAGGGCCGTGACAACGGCCTGGTTGCCCTCCAATCTCGATGTTTTCGAGCAGAGGACGGAATTTGTCTTCATGGTGCTCAGGTGGTTCGATAAGCCCGAGGACAGGATAGAACTCAGGGTGACAAACACGGACATCTCGATTTCCAACGATTATCCTCAGCTTGGGAGCGGTTATGTGATAAAGGTCACGGTCCAGAACACCGGCGGTTCAACCGGAAATGTCCTTGTCAGGTTCCTTGACGGTTCCACCCAGATTGGTTCGGATTCAATATCTGTATCACCGGGCGGCTTGACCACTGCCGAGATAATATGGGTTCCGCTTTTCGCCGGCCAGAGAACGATTCATGTTCTTCTCGACCCGATAGCGGAAGTACCCGAGATATTCGAGTGGTCGAACAACAATGCCAGCAGGCAGATTTACGTCTATTTCTTCTGGGATAACATGGAATTCGGGGCCGGAAAATGGTCGCACAGCAGCACCATCACCCTCATCAACGGCGAAGGCCCATTGGAATATTTCGGAACCACAGCGGTCAGCGTGAACATCGAGAAGGACTGGGACTATACTGCCAGCAAATACATCGAGAACTGCACTGACCCGGGATTCTACCACACATTTGACAAGGCCACCTGGCTGCAGGAACCGGCCGGTGCGACGACCACGTCCAGAAAGCCCCTCGATGTGGTGTTCGCCATTGACTCCTCCGGCTCCATGGCATGGGACGCAAGCGGTAACAATTTGCCAGGCACATACACCAACCCAGCCTCGAGATGGTACAATGCCAGAGTAGCGACAATAGGATTCATCCAGGAACTTACTGATGTGGACAGGGCAATCATATTCACCTTCAACAATGGTGCTGACTTTGCACCTCTGATATCCCCTGCCAATTACTTGTATATGACAGCCACCAACAAGCAAACATTGATTAATGCGCTGAACGGATTCACGAACGTTGCGGGAGGCACACCGTTCTATGACACATTGGGCAAAAGCGTCGAATACGCTGTGAACAATGCATTGAACGTCAACCCCACACTTCCAAACCTTCTCAGCCTTGACAGAATGGAGTTCGTAATCGGGCTTGGGGATGGGCAGTCAAACAGAGACGATGAATGGACACCGAACTGCAACTGGGGAACGACCATGACAGACAACCAGTGGACAAACGGTGGTGTTAATGTCAACGGCATGAAAGGAATTCTGAATGCACCACCAATAATATACACAATCGGCGTCTCCGGAATACCGCATGACCCGGCCTACCCAAGCGCAGGGGATGACCCTAGCTGGTCCCGCACCTCACCCGCAGTCACATATCCTGAAGAATATGACATGTGGCATTGCGCTGATTCGTCGCCGATAATACTCGATAGCGCAGGCGGAAAATACGGTGAGAGCGCTCCAGGCGTGGACAATGTCGGGCACTACTACTTCACCAACGACCCAACTCAACTGGAGAGCGTGTTCCAGAACATCCTGGAGAGCATAATCATCCAGCTCGAGGGTGAGGAGCAGACAAGGTCCTCATTGCCTGGGCCGAGCACCATGGCAACCACCACCTACACATATGCCGCAATCACCAGCCCATCTGCCACGCACAGGGCTTACTATTGCGACGTTGATGCCATGCCGCCCACAGGAGGCAACTTGAACAGCCAAACTGAAGCCACGACAACAGAATATGGGCAAATTGCCACATCAAACAATGTCAGGTGGACAACACCTAACCCGGGCAACGGTGATGAGGTATTCATGTGGAGCGAGTTCCAGATCGCCGAGAGCCCTGCCACCATAACACAGATTAATTTCAACTTTGACGGACAATGCAACCAGGCAACGGACTTCGGGATATGGGCCACGAACGGGGCATGGGCACAGGTAGGGATTGTAGTATCAGCCGCAGCAGATACAGACGCGGTGTTCACAAGAAGCGTCAGTGGCGCTGGGTGTGCCGCCTACATTATTGGCGGAGTGCTTACGTGGGGCGTCTACGTTGATTATAGTTTCGACATCAGCCGCATCGACCTGTTGAGCGTTGACATTATCTGGAATTCATCACCTTACATAGTCAACACAGTACCGGCGAACGCAGCGACAAATATTGCCTTGACTGACAACATCGTCATCACCTTCAACAAGGAGATAAATCCCACAACATTCAGCTACAGCGTGACACCAGACCCAGGCGGATGGAGCACTGCGTGGAACGGAGGATTTACAGCGGTCACATTGAGCCATAGCAACTTTAACGAGAGTACAAGCTACACAGTTACAGTTTTAAGTGCTGAGGACACCAGCAGCAATGCCCTCATTGCGGATGTAATACCCAACCCCTGGACCTTCACAACGACCGGGCCTCCGGTGATAACCATGACCACGCCGGCCAATGGCGCAGTGAATGTGGCATTGACCTCTACGGTGGTCGTGACCTTCAGCAAGGCAATGAACACGGCTTCCGTGACCTACACCTGCCTACCGCTAGTAACTGTCTGGTCAGTGGTTTGGAGCGCGGGTAACACCGTTGCGACATACAGCCACACCAACAGCTTCGCGTCCAACACCCCGTACACCTTCAGAATAACTGGCGGAAATGATGGTACAGATCCACTTGAAGCCGGTGTAATTCCTAACCCCTGGACATTCACAACAGCAATCGAAATTCCACCAACAATCACCAATACAGTACCTGTGAGCGGGGCGACAGGGGTCGCCCTCACCCAACTTGTGATTGTCACCTTCAGCGAGGCAATGAACACAGGCTCGGTGGGATACAGTATCTCGCCGAACCCGGGCGGACTGGCAATTGCTTGGAATAATCCCACCAACACAATAGCCACCATCAGCCACAACGCCTTCACCACCGGTGGTGTACTGTACACCGTGACAATCACCGGACTGGACACCACCGGAAATGCATTGGCGACCGGAGCTGTTCCGAATCCATGGAGCTTCAGGACTGAAGATTACATACAACCGACCATAATCTCCACGACGCCATCGGATGGCTCTACAGGTGTCGGCACAGGACAGCCTATCGTTATCATGTTCAGCGAGGCAATGGATACTGCCAGCGTGCAGGCGGCTTTCGGCTGCGCACCCAACCCGGGCGGTTGGACATATGTCTGGAATTCACTCCGCACCGAACTGACTGCCAAGCATTATGATTTCAATCAAATGAAAAGTTACACCTGCAGTGTTTCAAACGCAGCTGAAGATGCGTCTGGCAACAGCCTTGCATCAACCGGAGCTACGAATCCATGGTCCTTCACCACCGGAGTCGGAGGAGGCAGCGGCTCAACTCCCGGCCTTGCCCCGGACGGTGCCAACGTCAACAAGAGCGCGGTGACAAAGGCCATGGACCTCAGGAATCAGGAAAAAGCCACCCTCGAGTTCTGGCACAAGTACAACATGGTGCCTGGCGCGAACGGCGGCATTCTGATGGTCGGATACAAGGAATCCGCGGCAGGACCCCTCAAATGGAAATACGTTGTCCCGAGCAGTGCCTATACCGGCAACCTGCGCCTGAATATTACCGACAGGGTGGACAGCTACGGCACTTTCATCCAGTGGGGCTGGAACGGCATCAGCGGCCGCGGCACGTTCACCTGGGAGAAGGTCAGTCTGAACCTGCTGAACTACGTGCCAAACACGATTGCGGCGGGATATGAATGGCGTTCCAATGTCAGTGTCAAATTCCAGTATTACCAGTACGGCGGCGGTACCGGCTACGGCTGGTACATCGACGATGTCAGGGTAACGGTTTCACGACCCAATTCCGCAGTGCCGGATTCTGCGAGCCAGGACCTTTGGTATTTGACAGGTGCCCAGGCCCACAGCGGAAGTTACAGCTGGGGCAATGTGGATCCCTTGACCGGTCTGATGAAACCGGGCATTGACAATTACCTGATGAGCACGCCCATCGACCTCACGAACGCGAAAACGGCCTACCTCAGTGCCTATGTGAAGTTCAACCTCAATTTTGCCAGCGGCGCCCCGCCGGACGGTTTCAGGGTGGAAATAACCCAGGACAACGGCATAACATGGACCGCTGTGAACCTCGGCGTGAGGTCGGCATGGAACATTTCGGGCACCGACGCTGATTGGGAGGATGGATATCCCGGGGACGGAAAATCATACACGGGAATCAGTGACCCTGGCGATGTTGGCACCTATTGGGTGAACCTTGGCTCGCTCACAAGGGTTAACATAGACCTATCCAGCTTCTCGGGAAATGCCATACAGATTCGGTTCCGTGTCATAACCAATTCGGATGCGGGATATGCGCATAGCAATAACGTCGCTCAGGGCGATCCGGACTTCGGCGGCTTCTTCGTGGACGATGTGCAAATCACCGGAGAAACAATATTGACTGGGTGATAACGTGAAACACACAAAAAGAAAGCTGGTATGGGACCGGAGCGGTGTGGCAGAAGTTATCGGAACGATTCTCACTCTGAGCATAACCGTGGTGCTGTTCTCCAGCATCATCCTCATGGTTGACGAGTTTCCCGCCCCGGGTGACAATGTTTACACCGATTTCATTGCTACCATAGAGCCCTGGAACGGTGACTGGAACAACGGAGCATTCGTCCACATAACCAACACCGGCGGTCAGCTCATGACCGGTATGTGGACCCTGATAGTGATTTCCATCGATTCCCAGACCTTCACCTTGCGAACGAAAGGTACCATGCCCGATGATGGCAGGACCTACGGCCTGGGTCCGATGGTTGCCGGTCACAGGGGTAACGACAACGGTGATGACAATTGGGATACCGGCGAACGCTGGACGCTGCCCAGGAATGAGACATGCATCAGTCAGGGCTCCGATGTCAGCGTCATAATTTTGGATGAGGGAAGAAATGCCCTGGTTTGGAGCGCGAAGATTCAGGGTGACAGGAACAGCTTCGGCCCCATAATCACCAATGTGGTTGTGGATTCCGACCTGGAGAGCATCAGGCAGGAACCGATTCAGTTCGGAAGGCAGTTCTACATCTTTGCCGATGTCTATGACCCGGACGGGGACCTGGACACCGATTCTGTGTACGCGGACCTGAGTTCTATCGGTCTATCAAACAACGTGACCATGTACCATCTGGGCGACGGCCTTTACAGGAGCGGCCCGGTAATGGGGCCGAACGTTGGGTCCGTACCGCTCGGATATCACATTGTTGTGATTCACGCCACAGATTTCAGCGGCATGCACAGCAGGACCACAGGGCGCATCGCCGTGGGTCTTGACCTGAAGGGCCAGCCAAACCTTGTTCTCAACTCGCGCAATCTGAAGCTCAGTTCGGATACCCCAACCAATCGCCAGACTATAACAATCACCGTAACCGTTGTGAATTACGGCGGTTCCTGCAACGGTACGCTGAGCATCACCGATATCATTGATTCTACAGAGAGATTGATTGCCACCGAGAACTTCACAATCTCCGATGGTCCTGACCAGGTGACCAAGATAATCAAATGGACTGTGGGACCGGGCGGAGGACACACCCTAAGAATCGAGGCCTGGCCGGTTAATGCCATAGATGCCGATCCTCTGGACAATATAGCTTTCCTGAACCTCACTGTGATGCCCACTATTCTGTTGGTGGACGATGACAACCACCCTGCCGATTACAGTTATATGGACGTTGCCAGCTACATGAAAGGCGCCCTTGACTCCTGCGATTTCAGGTACGATATCCATGTTGTGGGCACTGCCAAGAGCGGACCGGCCTATACATTCGGCGAGAGAAAACTCTCCAATTATGACATCATCATTTGGATGACTGGCTATGAATACACCACGACGCTCACCAGCGCCGACAGGGTCAACCTCACAGCCTACCTGAACGATGACCTAGGCACCGGAAGGGCCGGAAGCCTGTGGCTAATCGGTCAATCGCTCTTCAACGACGTACCCACCGCATTCTTCGAAGATGTGCTCAAAGTGGAGAATGGCTTCGGCGCACCCACCCTCATGGGCGACGAACTTATGGGCGTGGACGGCAATCCCATCAGTTACGAGTGGGACACTTCATTCATTTCCATGACGAACCGACATCCCAGCGGTGACCCGAATTATGAAAAGAGCTGGGCAATTCAGCCGCGGTCCGGGGCAGAGGTCACATTCAATCAGGATATCGTTGAACCCCTCATCGGCCATGCTCTGAATTACGAGAACAGCGCCCTGGATTCCAGGCTGGTATTTTTCCCCTGGGAGTTCTCAAGGATAAAGGATACCGGTGATCAGGCCGGTGTGACGTTCAGGGTCATGAATTGGCTCGGAAATCTCGGGAACAGGATCGGTGAAGACCTTGCAATATCTGAACAGGCCCTTTTCCCCAGTTTCGTATTCTTCAATCAGAAGGTGACAGTTACCGCAGTCATAAGGAACAACGGTCCGACGAATCTCACTGCCGAGGCTGGTCTGTTCCTCGACGGCGGCAATGTGCCGGTTGCATGGTATCCTTCAGTGGTTGTGCTTGCCAACGGCGGAACGGCCACGGTTAACGGAACCTGGAACGCAACCCTTCTTGGCACCCATATACTCAAGTGGAAGGTGGATCCCAACGGTCTCATTGCCGAATCCAACGAGAATAATAATGAGGTGCCTTCCCACGTGCACAGCGGCGAGGTCTTTGTGGAGTTCAGAATTCTTGTGGTGGACGATGATGCCAGCTCGAACAACGTTAACAGCACCGGTATCCCGGCAAATGACACAGCTTACCTTACCGAATCTCTAAACAGGCTCGGTTATATCTACGAATATACCTACATAGAGAACACAACATACGAGGTTCCGGTAGGGGAGGACGGACCGCCAATCGAGGTGCTGAAAGATTACAGCGCTGTGTTCTGGGTGGGTGGGAACAGCACAGCCGCCCTTACTAATTTGGATGCTTATAATCTGGAACAGTACCTCCTCAACAATGCAGGCAGGCTTTGGCTTTCCGGGAACGATATGTACAGCGGACTTTCGGCGGGTAACCGTACAACCCTGTTGAACACGCTGGGCTTATCCAATGTTACCGTGGACCAGCCGATTTCCGGGACCATGAGGGGGGTTGATGACAATCCGATATCGCACGGCATGAACATCTCCATTGCAAACAATCCATATGCAGACATGTTGATTCCGGTTACGGTTGACAACGGTGTCTTCTACAGAAGCTATATTGCCCATACCTTCACGGCGGTGATGTACGAGGAAAGCAGTTACCACGCTTTCACCAACGGCTTCTCCCTCGGAACACTGTACGGCAGCGATACCGAGTACATTGCCGGCAACAATGCGACGGACGAATTGACATATCTCCTTCTCAGATGGGCAGGCCGGCCGGAAACAAGGAGCGAGGTTCGCGTAACAGAAAGGGATTATTTCCTGCAAAACCCGCATCCGCAGATAGGCGGTGCCTATGTAATGAGGACCAAGGTGCACAACGTGGGAGCAAACAACGCCAATGCCCTGGTCAGGTTCATGGACGGCACAGTGCAAATTGGCTCGGATACCATATCCATAACACCGGGTTCGTCAACATCCGCCGAAATCATATGGACCCCGCTTTTCGCCGGTCAGAGAATCATCGGCATACTGGTGGACCCGGTGAACGAAGTGGATGAAATATTCCAGTGGTTTAACAACAATATCACGTTCGACACCTATGTATATTTTTTCTGGGACGATATGGAAAGCGGAACTTCCAAGTGGACGCACGCATCCACTCTGATGAACATAAACGGCGAGGGGCCGCTGGACTTCCTGACTGCATCATACACGACAGTCAATACAAATGTCATCGGAACCTGGGACTGGAGCAGAACCAGCGGGGTGGTCAACACCACAGCGCAGTATCACAGCCACCCGAATTCGTTCTACATGGAGGAGCCGCAAGGGTACTTCGGGGTCTTGGCCGATGTTCTCGTGGCAATAGTGCTTGACAACTCTCCATCGATGACAGACAGGATATGCCCGGACGGGACAGGTAGAACGTACCTGGAGGTTGCCCAGGATGCGGCGGCAGCGATGGTTAACGAATTCAGCAATGATTCGGCAGTCGGCGTCTACGATTTCAAAGGCGCTAATGAGAATGTGCTGATAGGCATCACTTCACTCGCTGGTACTGGTAGGCAGACAGTCATAGATGCAATCTACGCCAATCTGGACCAGGGCAACACAAATACTGCAATATGGGACACGATAGGCATGGGGTACGAGGCTGTAAATGCCGCAAAGCCATTATATCCTAACAATTACGCGGCCGTAGTTTCTTTGGGAGATGGCTTTGACATACAGGCATCCGATACATCGGCATATGGTTTCATGAAACTTGAAGCTGGCAGTGATAAGTGGGCACCCTGGGGTAATATGTACCCAGAACTTGGATATCCAAATACCAACTACCCCAATCATTGGGGTAAATACTGGCATTACAAGGACGCATTGCCGGGCGAATGGGTAAATTCCGGAACGCATGGCGGTGCATTTATGAATAACAGGAAGGGGCTGGTGAACTCGGACATTCCGATTTACACTATAGGATTGGCACTGGAGCATTACAACCCGCCTTACGCCAGCCCGGTGACACCTGTCCCACCAGAATACACGCGGGATTTGCGCACTCATGTCACGAATACAGAATCTGGCACTGTGGAATACAATTTCTGGCGCATCGCCAATACCTCGAAAGCCGAGTACTTCTACTCCGAGGACGGTTCAAACCTGGAGGACATCTTCAAGCAGATAGGCCGCATAATCGCCGCAGGCGGTTTCAACCAGACCCGCTCTTCCACACCTGCGCCCGAAACAAGGGATGACGACAACATGGACAAGAAGGCGGTTTCCCCTGCCTTCGACCTGAGCGAGTACGAATCGGCCACATTCTCGTTCTGGCACAAGTACAACATGCTGTCCGGCGGAAATGGCGGCATCGTTGGGGTGGAGCTCTGGGATCCGAATCCCGCACCCGGTTCGTGGAAATTCCTGTACATAATCCCGCCCGGGGCTTACACCGGTGGGATATACTTCGATTACAACATCTACGACGATTTCGGCAATGTGATAAAATGGTGTTTCAACGGCATCAGCGGGAGAAATACGTTCAGTTGGGACCATATCAGTGTTGATGTGATGCCGTTCATAGAAACGTTGGGTCTGCAGAGAACAGGCAATCCGGATTATTTCAAGGGCAACGTGAGGATGGCCATGAAATACATGCAATTCGGCGGCGGCACCGGCGTTGGCTGGTACATCGACGACGTGAAACTGGATGTTTCCAGGGCCGATACAAATCCAAACAATCTTACAGCGGACGCCTGGCGGCTGACCTCCGCCGATTGGAGTTATGGACCTCTCGGATGGAACCATTCGGCCCACAGCGGCAACTATGCATGGTGGAATGGCGATACCGCAACCGGCTATGTGAGAACCGGGTTGGACAATTCCCTGATTACAAACCCCATTGACCTGACCAATGCCAAGGCGGCATACCTGAGCGCTTATTTCAAGTTCAACCTGAACGAGGTGCAGGGTTCCCCGCCGGACGGTTTCCGGGTGGAGATAAGCAGCGACGATGGCGTCACATGGAAAACTCTGAACCTCGGGGTTCGAACTGCATGGGGTGTTTCCGGGACCGGGCTTTATGCGAGTGATGGCATTTATACAGGCATAGGCGACTCGGGCGAGGGTAACTATCTCACTGACGGATATTGGGTCGGAGCAGGCAGCCTGAGCAGGCTCAACATTGACGTCACCCCATGGGTCGGGAACCAGATTCTGATCCGCTTCCGCACGGTGACCAACAACCTGCCAGCGGCATCTTATCCTCATAACAACAATTTGCATTTCTCTGATCCGGGCTTCGGCGGGTTCTACATCGACGATGTGGTGGTTTACGGCGAAACCCTGTTCGGGTAAGGAACTGAGTCAATGAAGGACTGGCGAATTGCACAGAGTGTGAAGAATTCGGCAGGGTTCTTCAGTAACGATGTGAACGTCTATGGTGAAAGCATATACGGCTAGTAATGTTCGCATCGTTGAACGACATAGGAAGCCGATAAAAAAGTGAAAAAGACACCGTGCGAAATCGGGTTGAACATATGAAATATTTAAGGGAGCACATCAAACTCATCATCAAATCCGGCGAGGGTTACAACCTTGAGTTCAAGGAATCCTTTTCGGACAGGATTGCGAAAGAGATGTGTGCGTTCTCCAATGCCAATGGCGGGACAATATTATTGGGAGTGACCGATGACGGCGTTATAAAGGGAATCTCCATCACCAACAAGCTGAAATCGCAAATCCAGGACATCGGACGGAACCTGGACCCGCCAGTCATATTGGATGTCGAAGGTTTGGAAAACATCTTGGTAATCGAAGTGCCCGAGGGAACGAGAAAACCATATTCGACCAACGGGAGATTTTATTTAAGAATCGGTGCGAATTCCCAGCAACTGAAGCGCGAGGAGATAAGGAGGTTCTTCCAGGATGAAGGCTTGATACTGTTCGATGATAAAACAAACATGCGATTCGACATTGATGATGATTTCAATGCCCAGAGCTTCGAGATATTTCTGGAGTTGGCAAAGATAAGTCCAGTCATCGGCAAGCAGCATATTCTTGAATATCTCTTTCTGGTAGAAGGGAAACATTTAAAAAATGCCGGCGTCCTGCTGTTTTGCCAAAGGATTGAAAAATTCCTTCCCCAGGCAACAATTACATGCGTTTTGTACCAGGGAGATACGAAATACAAGATCCTGGACCGAAAAGAATTCGATATGGACATGTTATCAAATTTCAACAGCGCCACAATCTACCTGCATTCAAAATTGAACACCGAATTCATCATAAAAAGCGGTCCAAGGGAGGAGAGACTGGAACTTCCTGAAAACGCCCTGAGGGAGGGACTGCTCAATGCAATCGCTCACAGGGATTATTTTGTTACCGGCGCCAACATCCTGGTTGAGATATTCTCTGACAGAGTAATGATAACAAACCCGGGCGGATTGGTCAAGGGTCTTAGAAAGGAGGACCTGGGCAAAAAGAGTCTGTCCAGGAATAATCTGCTGTTCGGCCTCATGCAGAGGATGGACCTGGTGGAAAAAGCAGGCACAGGTATTCTGCGAATGAACCTGGCAATGGAAAAATACGGGTTGAAAAAACCAGAGATAGAAACCGATGATAACTGGTTTACCATCGTTTTTAAAAGGCCAAATCCCCAAAGGAAAAACATGAAAACCAGGAAAGGACCTTCGGAAGAAACTTCGGAAGAAACTTCGAACAAAATCATCAATTTGATGCGAGCCAATCCCAAGATAACTGCAAAACAGATATCACATGAAATCGGCATCACTTCAAGAGCTGTGGAGATGCAGTTGTCAAAATTGAAAGGAAGGGGGAAGATAAAACGTGTTGGCTCCACGAAAAGCGGTTGCTGGGAGGTTGTGGGGTGAGGGATTGTAGATTGGCAAATTGTCGATTGGGTGATTGGCGGGAATGAACATGAGAAAACGATTGCTCGCTCTGGTCATGGCATCCATGTTTGCATTCAGCATATTGCCCAGCGATGGCAGCTTTATGCCAACCAATAGCAATCCGCAGGATGGGCGTTCAAATCCTGCGTTCGCTTTCGATCAGTATCATGATTACATGGATATCAAGACCGAACTGGAAAGGATCTCTGCGGAATACTCCAATATTACTCAGATAATGACCTTGGGCAAGACCTGGGAGGGCAGGGACATAATGGCTCTGAGGCTCACAGATAAGCCGGACGAGAATGAAGCTGACGAACCGTCGGTCCTGATAATGGGCGGTCATCATGCTAACGAGCTGCCGTCATCGGAGGTGCCCATGTACATTCTCGAGTTCCTTGTGAGCGAGTATCAGGACAACGTCACCGTGAGGGAATGGGTGGATACCCGGGACATCTGGTTCGTGCCGCTTGTGAATCCCGACGGTCGGGAATATGCCATGAATTCCGACCCGACATGGCGGAAAAATCGTAGTCCCATAGACACTGACGGCGACGGCACTCCCGAGGGAATAGGTGTTGACCTAAACCGGAATTACGGCCATCTCTGGGGAGAAGTGCCCGGCACGAGCCACAACCCGGCAGACTCGAATTACTGCGGTCCCACGGCATTCTCCGAGAACGAGACACAGGCCATAAGTAAGTTGGCGCTGGCTGTGAATTTTTCCATATCCGTTTCATATCATACCTACGGGGATGTAATCTATTATCCATGGAACAACGGCATCGACACCCTCAGCCCGAAAGGCGACCTGCTGGAAGCCATAGCCGGAGACCTGGGCCACCTCACAGGGTACGTTCCAATGCAGGGCAACGTTGCTTACCCGACCACGGGTGACTCTGACGATTGGCTCTATGCCGATACTGAGTGCCTACCTTTCACCATCGAAATGGGCACCCAGTTCATAGCTCCGGCAGGCCAGCTGTTATCCATGTGCAAACTGAATCTGGATGCCGCACTGTATGCCATAGATATTGCTCCAGAACCAGAAAAGACGCTTCTGCCCGACTGGACCTTCATGGTGTACATGTCCTCGGATGCGGACGACGGACTCGCAGCAGCGGCATTCGAGGACCTCAATGAGATGGAAGTGGCAGGCAGCACCCAGGATGTGAATATAATTGTTCTTTACGACGGCACAACATTCGGAGACAGCAAGATATACCGCATAGAGAAGGATCCGGGTGGTCTCAATACGGCCATAATATCGCCCACGGTGGATGACATGGGCGTGGTGATAGACCCGGCGACGAGAGAATTGGATATGTCCTACCCGACTGTTCTGCGCAGTTTCGTCAACTGGACAACAGCCAATTATCCGGCACAGAAATACCTCCTGGGCTTCTGGGGGCACGGGGACGGCGTTCTCAGGCAATTCGTTCCGGACAACGGGCGCGGGATGATCATCCGTGAGCTGAACCAGGCCCTTGTGAATTTTCACCTGGATATAGTCGGCTTCGACACATGCTCCCTGGGCCATTTCGAGGTGGCCTCGGAGTTGTTCAGCAGAGCTGATATCATGATAGGCTCCGAAGCGGAAGAACCCCTGACCGGGTGGAATTACGCTGCGTCGCTTCTGGACCTGACCCTAAGGCCTTGGATGCGGCCCCGGGAACTTGCCTCGGAGATTGTGTCCGATTACCTGGCAAGTACCCTGAAAAGCTACATCACCCAGGCTGCAATCGACCTCTCGGTGCTGCGGTACAGGCTCATGCCAGCCATGGAAAATTTTGTAGCAGTGGCGAGTGATTTTGCTTATCTGGATTATGCAAAATATTGGCAGGCAAGAAACCTGACAAGTACTTTCCTGCCAAGTCAGGATGCGGTGGACCTGTTCGAGTTTCTGGGCCGGCTCAGGGACCAGAATGTTTCCACGCCAGTCATGAACAGAATCGATGAGATTCTTAAACTCAGGGACGAATTGGTGATACACTCCGGAACCGGTAGCCTCTACCCGCAAGCGACAACCATGGCAGTCTATTTCCCGGCACTCGAGGAACCCATCTCCCCCATCTATCTCGGATACAAGTTCCTGGACACGGGCTGGGATGATTATCTGGCCCTGATGAAAACGCCCCCGCCGAGACCCGTGATAAGCCATACACCGGGCTATGTCGCGAACAACACTGTAGGCCCTTACAACATAACGGCAGAAATTATCGGTGCCGGCCAGGGACCGTTCACCCTGTTCTACAGGCAATATCCTCAGGCTTGGCAATCGGTTTCGATGCATCGGGACGGTGACGTTCTCTTCGGGGAAATCCCCGGGCAGGCCGACGGAGAATTGATAGAGTATTACATCCTCGATACGGTCAGCCAGGTAACCGAGCCCTACGAGATTAAGTGGGGAAGCCAGGCTTATTTCAATTTCACGGTATTTGTCACATGTGATATCTCCCTTAAATGGGTCCAGGTTCCTCCCGAGACCGCGGTGGCGGGTAACTTCACCCTGATGAAGCTCAACTGTTCCAATGCCGGGCCGGAACCGGCAATCGCCAACATCACTCTCCGGCTGATTTCCGACATGGAAGAAACGGTGCTCGCCCAGTGGAATATTAATTTGAGCGCCAGGGGGTACGAAATCGTAGAGTTCAACTGGACGGCCGAATCGGGTAATTGGACAGTCGAGGCTGATGCAGTTGCGCTGTCTGTCGATGATAGCAATGTTTCAAATCAATTCGCTCTTGCATGGATCAATGTTACCGCCCCCATCTCCGAAACCCAGAACTTTCTCGCGGAATACGGCCTAGTCATTGTGCTCCTGGTATTCATCTGGGCAATACCGGCAATCTTCGTAATCCACACCCTGCGGAAGTCCCGCAGAAGGCGACGGGAAACCACAGTCCAATCACTGAAGAATGCCAGGGAATTTCTGGAGACCACCAGGGATTTCGGTGCGGACATTACCGAAGCCAGCATCCTTCTCGCCAGGGCAGAGGCTGCACTGGCAGGAAATGCACTGCCGCAATCTGAAAAACTGATAAGCAGGGCGAGGGAGAGCGCCATGAATGCCGTCGGGATTCAATCTGGAGGCCATGAAAAACAGGGGGGTGTTGTGCCCTGAATTACCATGAAAAATTATGCTGTTTCCTCATAACATATATATATAACATAACGATTACTGAATATTATCCAATACAAACCCGAAACCATCCACGTTGGGGAATATTTACTCGGAATTCCGGGGTGAACTAAATGAGCAAAGAAAACTCGAATACAGTGCAGAAGCTTGTGAGCGTATTCATACTGTGGTGCATGGTTGCCGGTGCCTTCATCGGTTTGCTGACAACCCAGGTGGGTTCAGGCGCCGAACCGGTGCCGCCGACACCTGCATTGGTGCCGTCGATAATTGATGGAACCACTTTTACCATCGAAAATTGGGGCACCTACGATGCTGACTTCAATATAACCGTTCAGAATGGTGGAACCCTCCGAATAATTAACAGTACCCTGAACTTCCTCCAAGACGACAATACGAGTTATTTCATCAATGTCAATAACGCCAATCTAATAATGGAGAACTCCACCATCACCACGGGAGCCACACCCCAAGCCGCCTGGGACCCGTTCTTCAGCATCACCTTGACTGACGCTACCTTCGAAATGACCAGAAACTCCGTGCTGGCATTCCCCGGCTGGCTCAATGTCACCAACACAAACACATACATCAACGACTCCTGGATAACCGGATTGGAACCGGCCATGTTCTACACGGACTGGGCAGAGGATTACCCGACCTTCAGGGACGTTGTCAGCTACTGGTGGGATTTCACCGCTAGGGACCTGACCGACGCCCAGGACGATGCTCCCATAATGAAGTTCGTGGATTGCCCGGGCGTCACCATCGCAGACTCCAGGATTGATGAACAATATGAGGACGTGGATATGGTACCAAGTACATTTATTGAATATTTCCCTCCATCTGTTGCTGCAACATCCCCCCCGCCTATAGGTGATGTTAATAATCTAATTAATTTAGACTTGAATTATATGAAAGTTTCATCAGGTCTTTCAGCACAAGTATTAGATATTACTGATTTTACGACGAATGGCTATAATGATGATATGTATCTTGTGAATAGTGTACGAGTTGAAGTATCATACAACACATCAGAGACTGGTGTTGGTGGATATGATAGCAGTGATTACATTGAATGGTGTGTTGATGGTGGTACATTTCAACCAATATTATTGTTACAGGCAAACCAATCTTATCCGCCCACGACAACAGGCACATCTATACTTCTGTCACCCACTCCAACAATCTCAGAACTAGCATCTTCGAATGTACGATTCGCAAATACTGATTTGGATGCAGAAGCCGCAGTATTGTTCGATCAAATTTTATTAGTAGTGGAATTGTATCCACGTTTTAATCCAACATCATCTATTGTTTTAGATAACGCCGACATGTCCATAATCAACAGCTATGTGGGCATTGATTGGACCTCTGCCATTGACAACTATCATGCCAAGAATGCCTTCGACCTGATCAACGGTGCCAACCTGCATCTTTACAACATGTCCATAAGCGAGGACGAGGGCGGCATCACCGGCATCAGAGACTTCTTGGAGATCCCGGTGGGGGCAGACCCCCTGCTGGACTACATGCCCATACGCGTCGGTTCCGATTGTGAAGCCTATTACTACAAGTGGCTGGATATCGAGGTCGTGGACAAGTACGGACTGGCCGTGCCGGATGCAATCATAAACTCAACGTTCTATTTCACCAACCAGACCGTCGTTGATATGGTGTTTGAGATAAACGACCTCACAAATACAACCGACAGCGCCAAGGTGCGGATGACTGATTATCTGAACCGCGTTTACGGCGTAATTCCGGCGGAATTCAACATGACCGGTTCCAACGGGCATGCGATGATTCCGTTGCTCACCACATTCCTCAACTCCACCAATTACCCCAACGGAGACCATGTGGGTGAATATGAGGTTGATGTCAATTATGGCACCAATTACAGCTACACGCCCTGTGACTTCAGACCGTTCCCCAACATAATGCCGGCGGATAATACTGTATCTTACCAGGTCTCGTTGGATGGCCTCGCCCTTCCCAGACCAATCGGTTCTCCGGGCCTTGTGGTCAATTTCAACACCGGCGATGTGTCCATTGGCGGTTCCGCGGTGGAGCCAATGACCATAAACGATTTTATCGTTGTTGAGGATTCGGCCACGCTAACAATAACCAATGCAAACCTGAAATTGGCCTATTCGGACACGGCGCCTTTCGAAATTATAGTCAGGGGCCAGGGTACGCTAATCTTGAACAACGTTGCCATGAGCACCCAGGGCAGCACCCCGATAACGATAACACTGATGGACGGTGCAAACCTGACAATGACCGGTTCAAGAACCACATCGGCAATGAACATAATGGCCTATGACGATGCCGAGATTGTTCTGGACACCACCGTCCTCGGGGGCGGTTTCGGTACCGGCCCGGACGCTAACGTGAGATTATGGGCCAGAAGCACCAGCTTCGCTCAGAGCATAACGAAATTCACAGGAACCTCGGAGGCCCGCCTCATTGGCTGTTACTCCCCGTCCGCCGCATTCACCATACAACCGACGGGCAATGCATTTGTCTGGATTTACAGGTGGGTTGCAATAACCGTGAATAACGGTCTTACCCCGCCGAATGGCCTCACGAATGCCTACGTCTGGATAAACACAACGACGCACCCCCAGTTTGCCGCGACGCTCAATAACAACGGTCTGACGAACATCACCGGCGTTTACAGGGTTCCGGTAATCAGCGATTTAATCAACGCGACCGGCTCCACCCCATACAACAACTACAAGGTGGATACCCAGTATGTGGGATATGCCAAGACCCACTCCAAGTCAATATCTCTGGGCCTGCCGACCTACTCCCTGAATGAGATGCTCCAGGCCAATGCCCTGGCTGCCAGGACTGTCGTCCTGGAAAATGTGTTGCCGGACCTTGCTCCCATTCTCACGGTTTTCCCGCTTATGGCCAACAGCAGCATCGGTCGCGGCAACGAGATATTGGTGAATGCAACAATCTCCAACATAGGAGACGCCACAGCCACCGGAATCGTGGTATGGTTCCAGGATTATTATGATGGCGCTCCAACCACCATGCACCAGGAGGTCATTCAGACCCTTGCCTCTACCCAGTTCATCAACATATCATTCCCGTACACCTGGTATCTGGCGAGCGATGTCGGCCAGCACAATATCACGGTGTCCATCACCCCACTCAAGGAACAGGACACTGCGAACAATAAGGACTACGTCAATCTGAACGTTACTTCCCAGGCGGACCTGGCCATCCGGCAGTACAGCGATGTGTGGTTCTCTGACAACAATCCCCTGGTGGACCGCCAGTTCACCATCTATTCCAATGTCTGGAACCTGGGCGATGCGAATGCGACCGATGTTCTTGTCTCTTTCTACGAACTTAACAGCGGCGCTCTCCTTGGAAATGCGACCGTAGCCAACATACCGGTGGATTCGGTTGCCGTTGCCAGCATACCAGTCACATTCACGATGAACAGCACCTACTACATACTCGTGTATGTGGATCGGGCCGATGCCATAACCGAGGTTGACGAGACTAATAACAACAACAGCGCCTGGCCAAGGCAGCTCATAGTCAGGGAATATCCCGGCCTGGCGATAACAGATTTCAGCGTCGTCGAGGGCACGAACATGGCCAATATCGGCCTCGGGTTCGGAACAGTAATAATAGAGACCTCCAACAGAACCATGGTCACCCTGAGGGCCAGAGTGCAGAATGATGGTGAGATGTTCGCCTCCGGTGTATATGTCAATTTCTATAACGGCCCAACACTCATCGGCAGAAGCAACACCCTCTCCACCATCTCTTCCGGAAGCGCGGCCTACGCCATGCTTGCCATGGAAGCCCTCACCCCCGGATTGCAGCAGATTTACAATTTGAGGGCAATAGCCTATGAGTCCAGCGGTCTGGGCCTGACAAGCAACGAGGCATTGCAGACCTTCACCGTCTACGATAACAGACCGGACATGTCAATCGATGAGATCATACTGGCCAACAACATGACCCAGGCCACCGACGGAAACGCGTTCCTCCTGAACGTCACCATATCCAACAACGGAATAAGCGATGCCGCGGAATTCGCAGTCGAGGTCTATGCCAGCCAGGAAGATTACAATGCCACCAAGCTCATGCACGCAAACGGCAACGAGCAATTCCAGGGCAGGCTCAACCACACTCTGGTCGAGCTTCTGGAGACCGGCGACAACATCACCCTGACGATGCGCTGCACCAGCATAACTGTGGGAAATCAGACATTGTTCATCTTCGTGGACCCCGAACTCAACAATTCCGATGCCATAGATTACGATGGCATAACATCGCTGTACGGCGACATCGAGGAATATAACGAGTTGAACAACAATGACACTTATGAAGTGCCGGTTGTCATGCCCGAACTCAGGATCATTCTCCAGATACCGGCAATCGGCAACAATGTATTCGTGGAGGGCGAGGTGGAGAGCGTTCTCATAACCGGGCTTGTAGTCCGTGCGGACAGCGCGAACATCGGCGTGGAAGGAATTCTCGTTACCATAATTGTCGGCGACAACGCACCCGTAATTGTCAACAGCAGCGCAGGCGGCTTCTTCAGCACTAGCGTCGCAGTGACCGCGGCAGGAAATTACACCATCCGTGCCTACGGCGATGACATAAACGAGGTCCAATCCTGGTTCAGGATTGACACTGCACCGTCCATCCCGTGGTGGATACTCATAGTTATCGCACTCGCAGTGGTGGCCGTAATCGTCGGCATAGGCCTCTATCTGTACTTCGTGGGCCTGGGCAAGACAGTCCAGTGCGGCGAATGCAGTGCTTTCATACCAGAGGGCGCGGCCAAGTGTCCCAAGTGCGGCGTGGAGTTCGAGACCGAGGTGGCCAAGTGCAGCGTGTGCGGTGCCTGGGTGCCCATGGACGTGAAAAATTGCCCGGATTGCGGCACAGAATTCACTGTGGGAACCGAGAATCTTGATGACTACGAGGCCAAGATGAAGCGCCAGTTTGAGGACGTTGTCAGGAAATTCCGCGATGAGGCCAAGAATGATCTCGGGCAGGAATTCACGGAAACAGAATTCCAGGCCTGGTGGGCTAAACAACCAACTTTCATCACATTCGACCTCTGGCTCAAGGAGGATGAGGAGATGAAGCGCATGGGTTCGAGACCGTGCCCGGTTTGTCAGATGGAAAACAGCGTAACGGCCAAGATATGCCACAAGTGCGGTTCCGTCATGGGTGAACCTGACACGCCGCCCAAGAAACCAGAGGGAAAGCTGCCACCGGCCAAACCCGAGGGTAAGATGCCCCCGGTCGGGGCCAAACCAGGCGAACAGCCAAAGCAGGTTCCACCCCAGCAGGCAGCAGCCCCGAAGCCCGCACAGCAGCAGCCTCAGGCAACCCCGCAACAGGTTCCGGCCCAACAGGTCGCTCCACAATCGGCCCAGCCATCGCCTGCTTCGCAGCCATCATCTGCACAACCAGGCAAGAAAGCATGTCCATCCTGCGGAATGGAAGTCAACATCGCTGAGAAGAACTGCCCCATCTGCAACCACGAGTTCCAGGACAAGCCACCGGAGGGCGGCGACCACACAAGGCGCATCATCAGAAAGCCAATAAAGAAGGTCGTCAGAAGGCCCATGGAAGGCGGCGGCGACCAACAGGGCGGCCAGTAGGCTAGATTAATGGGGCCGGCAACTCCGGCCCCCACCTTAATTTTTCTATAATTGTTTCTCGTGATATATCGTCATTTTCGCAATCTTATCAGCAGCATGCAAATTTTCGATTGACAGGCAAACTGCTAGCAACGATCTAAAATCTACAATCACCAAATCTAAAATCTATTATTCCTCGCCCGTAAACCCGGAATCATCCACTTCTTTCATGACCTTGTCCGGGTCCTTGTAATAAGCAGAAACGTACTTAGCCACATTGCGGTAACTGACATTTTTGCTCTTCAGATAAAGCAAAAGCCTGGTCCTTTTCTTCACTTCACGGAGCATTTCCCTTGTGCTCCATCCCTTGGTGATAGCTATCTCTTCGTAGATGTAACTGTGACCGCTGTAATTGAACGTATCATCTGCCGGATTCCAGGTATAGACGGAGTTTGTGATAAGTTCGTTATTGTCCGGGTTGATTCCCACCACTTCTGTGAGCGATTTCACGCGCCTGGTCATCTTGGTCCCGACCTTTACCTGGGCCTGGATGAGCACCATGTTCAGTGCGCTGATGAGTGCCCTGGGAACCTCGATTGGCGGCTGTTCCATTCTGTGAACCATTGCCTGGACACTTTCTGCATGGAAAGTCGTGTATGCACTTTTTCCGGTTGCCATTGCCTGGAAGACGACATACGCTTCTGAACCTCTGACCTCACCGATCATCATGTACTGGGGGCGTTGCCTCAGTGCGGCAGTGAGAAGTTCGAACATGTCAATTTCACCGGCCGCTTTTCCGGAAGCATCCTTGCCTCCGAATCCGTGGCGCGTTAGAAGCGGCACCCAGTTTTCATGGGGCAAATTGAGCTCACGCGTATCCTCGATGCTGACAATCTTCATCTGAGGAGGTATGAAAAGCAGAACTGCGTTCAGCGTTGTGGTCTTGCCGCTGGCAGTACCGCCACAAACCAGGATGGATTTACCATTCTCAATGCACAGCCACAAATAAGCCATCATATCGAGTGACATGGTTTTAAACTTTATCATGTCCAACGGCGTGAATGGATTTTCCCTGAAACGCCTGATTGTGAATGACGAACCGCGCTTGGTTACATGGATTCCTAATGTTGCTTGCAACCTGGAACCGTCCGGAATTGTGGCGTCCAGCATGGGTTCCGCCACGGATATATGCTTGCCGCAACGCTGGGCAAGCCATACGACGAAGCCATCCAGTTCCTCGGATGTTCTGAACCTCAAATTGGACTGGATGGAGCCGTACTTCCTGTGAAACACGTAGAGCGGTACGTTCATACCGTCGCAGGAAAGGTCTTCCACCTGTGGGTCAATCATGGTAACATCGATGGCGCCGTATCTGAGGAAATCGCGAAGAATGTAATACGTTACCCTCTCCTTGGATACCGGGTTGAGAGTAACACCAATCTCTGTCAGCAGGCTGTCGATGCCCTTTCTCAGGTAGGCCTCCTTCTCATCCACTGTGGAATCCATCATGAGTTCCAGCGAGTCCACCATGGTCTCCTTCAGAACTTCCAGAATGTCATCTTCTTCCTCGGTGAGGCGGGGTTCGATGACCTCGTAAAGGTAATCATTGCCAATATTGTCGTACTTGATTCTGACATAGGAATATCCGTCAATTACCGGATTTATTTCAATCTCCTGGATATGTTTTTCCACAATCTTGGGAATGGCCGTGACGCCATCGAGTATCTGCTTCTCGGTGTTCTGCGAGCCCTTCAGGGCGACAATCTTGATGGCCCTCTTTCCCTTGAGTTTCATCATGTATGCCTTTTTGAGATTGTCAAAGGCGTTGGGCCCCTTCTTTTTTATTTCAAGTGCATCGTCCTCTTGCATCGGGACCTGTTCCTCGGCAACGCTGTCAACCATTCTTCACTCACTCCTCTATAACACTGTCAATACCAGGAATCCCAGAAACAGCAGTATGATGCTGTGTCGCATCCCATTCGCTATGCTCCCGCTTTGCAGGACCCCTGCCATAATCCCGTCACCTATGGCGTGGGCCATGACGGCCAGGAAGAAGCATATCTGGATGGCCGGTATCGCCGTAACGTCCAGAGACGCGCCTCCGACGCCGCCCTCGATGCCGGCTGCTTCGGCCGCGGCGGCCACGTTCGTACCGGCTATTCTTATCTTGGGTAGGAAAGTTAAATTCAGAATTACAATGGTTACAAGGAAAACAGCGAAGGAGATGTAGATAACGGCCAGGTACGTGCTCATCTGGAGATTTCTCTCCGCAGCGGAATACTGCTCTTCCTTTGTATCGTGGGCCACCATGGTCAGCACGTCCGCCACGCTTCCGCCCGCATCGCTGGCCTTGACGACTATGGTAACTACCCTGCGCACCAGCGGTGTGTTCACCCTCTCGGAGAACAGTCTCAGGGTCTCACTGGCGGTCACACCCCATTCGATCTGGGCAGCCATCTTCTTGATCTCGGGTGTGAGCTTCCCGTATCTGCCCGAAGATGCAACAACTATGGCGTCAGCCAGGGTCATACCGAAACGACCGGCTTCTGCCACGTCTCTCAGGAAATCCGGCAACCGCTTCTCGATGTCCTTGGTATCCTGTTGTTTCTTGGAGGAATAGAACGCGTATGGTCCCATCATTATTCCGATGCCTATGAAAAGGAAATTCAGGAATCGTTGCATGGGCGATTGTCCCTGGTCGGGAATTCCGTCTATCTCTTGTCTATCACCATCGCCGTCCATGTCCCATGGGTCTCCCGAGTCATGACCGTCGAAAACGTCCCCCGAGTCGATAATACCGTTCTCGTTGGTGTCCAGGCCAATCTCATACGGTTTGTCTATGACACCGTTCTCATTGAGGTCCGTAGTGGGGAGCGCCCTCATGGACCAGTCTACCTGATTGGTGAGGTTGAGCAGTGCAAGAACGACGAACAGGGCGAAGACGGCACCGCTGATACCGAGTATCATTTTTGTGTAGTCGTGTCTCTTGCTCATCACGACCTTCTTCATTTCGTCCTTTGTCATTGCCATGTTATCAGGTCTCCTGACTGATGTTCCAGACCACGAATATGAATCCGAACTGGGACAGCGGTATCATCAGCCCAACCACCGCATAGAGAATCGTGAGTGTGTTCTCGGCATTGCCGCCGATGATGGCCATGATGGCCAGAATGACCACAAGGAAAAGCGGGAACGCCACCACCACAGTGACATAGCTCTCCCCCATCATGGACAGGGTTTCCATGGTGCTCTTGAGCATTAGCTTGTTTTCCTTTTCGTACTCTGTCGCCTTCATCAGGAAATAGGGCTTGAGCTGACCGCCGGATGTGGACGTCGTCACCACTCCCTGCAAGAAATCCTGGAATTTCTGAGAGGGCGAACGTCCGCCGCCGCGCTTGATTGCGGTCAATATGTCAATGCCCAGCAATTCAGTGTCCCTGGTAATCCACTCCGCTTCCTTCTGTATCTCGCCATAAACGGACTGCCTGGACAGTTCCTTGAACACCATGTCCACCGGAACGTTGGCGGATGCCATTGCGGATATGAAACTCATTGCGGATGATATGCGCTTGTCTATGTCTCTTCCTCTGGCCTTGGCCTTGCTGTGGGGGGATCCTTTCATGATGACCATCGCCATGATCGGCAGACCTATAGGCATTACGATTGCAAGGAGCAATCCCACAAACATCATGTCCAGTAACAATGTGAAAATAACGAAAACGGCGATTCCGCCAATGATGCCCACAATGGCGAGCATCAACGCGGTCATGTAAATTGTGGCCATGAATTCTTCGGGCCTTATTTTCATATGGGCCTTCAGGAGGTTCTCCTCAAGTTCCTGGTCCTCGGTGTACTTGGCCTTCACACGTTTCCCCATGATGCGCCAGCTCAGTTCCTGGAACGATGACAATTTGATATATTCCGGGACAGCGCCCTTGGGTAACCGTATCAGATGGGGTGCGTTCACCTCAACCTCCCTGGACCTCTTCGTCCTCAGGTGGCGACCCTTGGTTTCCAGTTTCTGGAACGTGTCCTGGGTCTCATGCGCCAATGTCTGCACCTCCCTCGTTCATCAGCAGGGATGATTCTTCAATCCACCCCATCTCCTCTCTGATTTTCTGAATCGTTTCCATGGGTTCCTTGTAATATGAAACCACGAGATTGGATATCTTCCTGAAATCAACGATTTCCTTCTCCACCATGTACTTAATGATGTCCACTCGCCTTTTCATCTCGGCGTTCATCTCCTCGTGGGTCATGTTCTTCATTTCCATGATCTGGTCCAGCATGAAACTGTGTCCCTTGTAAATGAATGAATCGCTCCGCTGATCCCATTCGTAGACCATGTTAGTTATGACCTCGTTGGTCTCGGGCTCGAAACCGACGAGTTCGACGATTTGGGTGATGCGTCTGACGATGCTGTCACCCACCCTGACATGTTTCTGAATGATGACGAAATTGAGAGATGTGAGCAGAATCCTCGGCGTGCTGATGGGCGGATTTTCCAGCCTGTTGATCATGCTCTTGACGGAATCCGCATGCATAGTTGAATACGTTGTGTGGCCGGTTGCCATGGCCTGGAACATGGTTGCCGTCTCGGCGCCCCTGACCTCTCCCACAATGATGTAATCAGGCCTCTGCCTCAGTGCGGCCCTGACGAGTTCGAACATGTCTATTTCGCCCGCTGCCTTGCCGTTCTTGTCACGCTCACCCACACCGGTCCTGGTTGTGCCGGGAATCCAGTTCTCGTGGGGTAGATTGATTTCCCTGGTATCCTCCATGGTGATGACCTTGGCGCCGGGCTTGATGAAAAGTGCCAGTGCGTTCAGCGTCGCGGTCTTTCCGCTTGCCGTTCCGCCGGCGATGATCATTGACTGACCGTGCTCCACCAGCATCCAGGCATAGGCCACCATATTCAGCGACGCAGTGTTGTATGTAATCAACTCCACAGGCGTGAAAGGCTTCTCCTTGAAACGTCTGATTGTGAACGACGAGCCGCGTGTTGTCACTTCGGTACCGTATGTTGCCTGAACTCTGTGACCCTCTGTGGTGGTACCGTCCAGGATTGGCACGGACACCGAGACCTGCTTGCCGCAGCGCTGTCCCAGGTAAATCACAAAGCTGTTCAAGTCCGCTTCTTCCTCAAATTTCACGTCGGTCTTGACGGATTCGTATTTCTGGTGATAAATGAATATCGGCACATTGGTCCCGTCGCATGAGATATCCTCGATATACTTGTCATTCATCATGGAATCGATGGACCCGTAGCCCACAAAGTCCCTTGCAATGAAATAATGAATCTTCCTGACCGTGGCAGGTTCAAGGCGCATCTCTCGGCTCTTTATGTAACTGTCCACGCTCTTCTTCAGGTACTCGCTCTTGTCCTTAATGGCCATCTTGTCCAGTTCATACTCAAGTGTCCTCTGAAGTGTGTCCTTGACCAGTTTGAGAATGTCAGCTTCCTTTTCGTCCATGGGTGGTTCATGAATCTGGTAAACGAATTCGGATTCGTTGTTGTCATATATTATTCTGGCGTAGCAAAACGGTTCCTTGATTGTGTATATCTCAATCTCGTCAACGCCGGTTTCGGTGATGTCCGGTATTGGACACAGCGGCGAACCTTTTCCTTCCTTCCATTTCTGTTCCAGGGCGATGACGCCAACCGGGACCATGACCTTGAGGGTTTGCGATTTCTTCTTCAGCATTTTTTGCATCAACGATTGCTTCATCCCCATGGTCCTTCCTCCTATGCCGCCCCCATTTCAGCGGTAGATACCTCCACATAAGCAACAGTCAGTGTAAATCGGGATACGACGTTCGGATTGATTCTCACACTCACCTCATAAAAATCGTCAATCGGGTCGTTGTTTGGTCTGAGTGTCGAGACAATAGTGTAATCGACAGTTCCGGCAGCCAGTTGGGCCGGAGTCCCGTATACCATCCCGGCGGCGGAGAGGGTCTGATTGAAGGATGAGTTCCAGGCTCTCTCGTACCAGGTGGTTTGGTTGAAGTAAAGGTAAGGGTTCTTGGCGGGATTGCCCGGCCCTATCTCGTCGGTGAGATTGTTGAACGTGGTTGTTGTAACTGCCCTAAGTGTCGTCTGGATTCCCCTTGTTCCGAAACCGACATAATTGGAATCATCTCCCCTCAGGTCTACCTGCGTGTAGGATATCGTGTAAGAATCGAGGCCAATCCTGGTGACGATGAACTGGGGCATGGCCTTCATGTACTCTCCGTCGGATTGCTTGAGGATGAGTGTGTCACCCTCGTAGGCCAGGGTCTGCGGTATGAAGTACCTGTTGGGCACGTAGAGCTTGATGGTTCCGCCGGCATTTGCTGTGTGATTCAACACGGCGGCTGAAGTATTGAAACTGAAACTCACGTTGTTGTAACTGTCCGAACGGTACACGGACAGGTAGCCTGGCGTTGGCGCGGCGAACATTGGAATTCCTTCAGCTCCCAGTTTCACGGGCGAGAACATCTGTACGGGGGATGAACCCTGAATTGTACCAGCCAAAATCTGCATGTCAACAGCCTGTTTCAGGGCTGCGAACTGACCGTAGGCGGCACTCATGTGGCTGGCTTCATTTTCCTCCATCCAGACCGGAACGTACTGGCTGGTGAACATGGACAGAGCCGCCAGGAATACCATCATGGCCATGATGGTTCCCACGGTGGAGGCGACGCCATCGTCATCCCATATCTTGTGCGGCCTAAGACGCTGTGCGGTTCTAGTATTCGCTTTCACAGGTCTTCCACTTGCAATGGTAAAATTTTGTCTCAACATCCTCTCGCTCCAATTAATAGTTTCAATATATATATAGCTGTCGCTGGTAAGCAAGTATTCAGTGAAATGAAGCAATAACGATTGTAGATTTGGGAATTGTAGATTTTAGATTTACGACGGATTGACTGGCCGAAGCGAATAGTGAAAAGTGACGTTGGGAGGTAAATGGTGAAAAAAATCGGTACTCAAGGAAAATACTCAGTTTTTCACTTATCACTATTCACTGTTCACTAAAAACTACAATTTAACGAGCAAACATCAGAAGACCGAACTCTTACAAAATGAACCAATCTTTATCTATTACATGGGTGATTAACGAGTGAAATCATGGTGACATGCGAGTTGTGCGGGGCAGAGAACACGAAAGGGCTGGAAACATGTTCCAGGTGCGGATTCGTGTTCCGGAAAGAGGTGCGGGCGGATATCAGGGACAGCGCGATTCTGAAACGGCACAAGGGCAAGACCCTGGAGAACGTCAACCGTGACCTCAAGAATGCTCAGGCCAAGTTCACGGCGTATCTGGACAACATGGCTGCGAGGAGGCTTTCAAGGGAAGAACTCTCTTCCCTGCTGGACGACGCGCTTGCATACCTTCTGATACCGCTTACCATGGGTGTGGAAGACGAACTCAAGTTCAACCAGCAGGAAAAACAATTCATTAACCAGGTAGTTGAAAATCTTGAAATCGCGGACATGGAGAACGGCGTTCCCGTGGGCACCCCGGGTACCTATATCCGGCTGAGCAATGCACTCCAGGCCCTGGATGAGCCAGAAATCGCCATGACGATGATAGACCGCGCCCTGTTGCTGAACCCCCGGAACAGGGATGCCATGCTGTCACGGGCCAAGTTGCTTTTTTACACGAAAAGATACGCCCAGGCCAGAAAGTACCTGGAGAAGATACTGAAATCCGGGGACGATGAGAAAGCAAGATATCTCATAGAACTCATAGACCAGATCTCTCCGGATTAACCGTATATACCGCGGTCGCAAAGATGGGATATGGGACATTTATTGCATTTCGGCCTCACCGGTGCGCAGATTGTCTGGCCATGCCTCACCAGCAATCGATTTACGTCCAGCCACAGTTCCCTGGGCACGATGCGGGAAAGGCATTCTTCGGTGTCGTCGGGATGAGCGGTCCTCACGAGTCCCATCAGGTTGCTTATCCTGTGAACGTGCGTGTCCACGGCAATGGCTGGTGTTCCGAATCCGTATGCAAGAACGCAATTTGCTGTTTTTCTGCCGACACCGGGCAGTTCCACCAGGGTTTCGAGATTGTCGGGTACGAGAGAATCAAAGCGCTCGCACAGCACCTTTGCCGTATTGATGATATTCCTGGATTTTTGCCTGTAAAATCCGGCTGGCCTTATCAATTCCTCCACCTCTTCGGGGCGGGCATGGGCCAGTTTCTCCGGTGTGTCGAAGACCGCAAAAAGTGCCTCGGTGGCCAGATGCGTGTTCTCATCCTTGGTGCGCTGTGAAAGTATGGTTGATATCAGCACACGGAACGGTTCTTGGGAACCCGGCGGCGGCCCGGGTGTTTCCGGGTCCCTGCCAGGATATGCGCCTGTTCCGTGCAATTCCGAGAGGATTTCCATGGCTTCCCTCATCCGAAGTTCATCCAGGTGTTCCAGCGCATCGGCCGCAGTGAATATGGAACCAGAAATCAGCACTGTTTCGGACGTCCCCGCAAGTTCCAATGCCCGGTCAATGGCCATGGCGACAGAATCTGCAATCTCCGTTTCCCCGGAAATTTTTTCTGCGAGTGACTCGGCCTTCATGCGGCGCTCGTACTTTGATTCCGTGACGATGATCTGCGAAACAAGCGGCTCGAGCAACTTCACAACGCCACCGACATCCTTGTCCACCAGCATGGCTATGACCAGTATCGGCGGCTTTTTCGAAAAATGTTTTCTCAGGAATTTTGACAGCGTTTCGGCCCCGCCCGGATTGTGGGTCGCATCGAGAATGACTGTCGGTCTCAACCTTACAACCTGAAGCCTTGCCCCCCACCGGGTGCTCTCCAGGCCCCTGGCAATGTTCTCCGGTTTGATGGGGAAGGTCTTCCGACTCAGAATCTCGGCCGCAACAATCGAGGTTGCGGCATTGCCGGTCTGGTGCTCACCCCCCAATTTAATTTTAATATTATTATATTTATTATATTTTGTAATGGCTGAAATACTCGAATTCAGCAATCCGATATCATGGATGCGGATGTCACATCCATCGGCCACACGATACAATTCTGATGACATCTCTCTTGCTTTTGCTTCGACAACTTCACTTGCCTCCGTCTCAGTTACCGCCGATACCGTCGGTATTCCGGGTTTGATTATGCCCGCCTTCTCGTAAGCAATCTTTTCCATGGTGTCGCCCAGGTGTTGGGTGTGTTCAAGCGAGATATTGGTGATGATGCTCAGAACCGGTTCCAGAACATTGGTGGAATCCAACCGCCCGCCCATTCCCACCTCGACGACGGCTGCATCAACTTTCCGCCTGGAAAAATGCTGGAATGCCATGCAGGTCGTGGCCTCGAAGAAGGTGCACTGTTTTCCCCTGGATGCCAGTTTCTCGACCTCGGGTTTGATACCCTTAATCGCCCGTAAAACCTCGGGCCGCGTCATGGGGATGTTGTCAATGCAAATGCGTTCCCCGAAGTCCCTCAGATGCGGAGAAGTGTAAGTCCCGACCTTCAGGCCGGCATCCATCAATATGTTAGTAAGAAAAGCGCACACGGAACCCTTTCCGTTGGTTCCGGCCACGTGGATCGCTCTCAATTCCTCATGCGGATTCCCCAGTTCGGCCAGCAATGTCCGGGTATTGTCCAAGCCCAGCTTCATTCCGAAATATTGGAGGCCGTACAGCCATTTCACTGCCGCATCATAATCATCTTGCTGTTTCATAGCCATCTCTCAATGCCTGAGGCAGCGCATGCCTGTGAGAACAACGGCCATGCCGTATTCATTGGCCGCATCCAGTACTTCAGCGTCCCTGATGGAACCGCCCGGATGTATCACCGCAGTCACACCGGCCTTTCCGGCAGCATCCACCCCGTCCCTGAAAGGGAAAAATGCGTCCGAGGCCATGATTGCGCCTTCGGCTCTTCCACCTGCCTTCTTGACCGCTATCTCCACCGAACCAACGCGACTCATCTGGCCGGCTCCGATTCCTACCGTGGCGGCGTTCTTCGCCAGCACTATGGCATTCGAGGTAACATGCTTCACCACTTTCCAGGCAAACAGCATGTCGTTCATCTCTTCCGGTGTCGGCGCTCTCTCGGAAACGGTCTTCAGTTTTGAATGGTCCAGTGTGCTCAGGTCCCTCGACTGCACCAGGATGCCGCCAACAACCCTCTTCATGTCGAAATTGGGTTTTTTCACATTCTCCAGATTTCCTGTTTCAAGGAGCATGACCTTCTTCTTATCGAGAATGGGCATGGCATCCTGGTGGAATGAAGGCGCGATTATGGAATCCAGGAAAATTTTCTTCATGGCATTTGCGGTATTCGCGTCAACTTCCCTGTTCAGTGCTACTATTCCGCCGTAGGCAGACAGGGGATCCGCACCCAGTGCCTTTCCGAACGCTTCGGAAATATTATCGGCGCTGGCGATGCCGCTGGGGTTCATGTGTTTGACGATTGCCGCGGTCGGCTCGTCGAAATCCTTCACCATCTCCAGAGTGGCATTCATGTCCAGTATATTGTTGTAAGAGAGTTCTTTCCCCTTGAGCTTCTTCGAATTGGCAATGCAGGGTTCGGTGAGGAAAATGTCCCTGTAGAACGCGGCCTTCTGGTACGGATTTTCCCCGTATCGGAGTGCCTGAATTCTTCTGAAAGGTATGACCAGCCGTTCCGGGAATTCCTCCCCGATGCCCAGCGCGTTCCTGAGCGTGCCTGAAATTATTGCATCATATTCCGCGGTCCGGGTGAACGCTTCCCAGGCCAGTCTCTTTCTCGTTTCAAGGGATAATTCACCTTTCTCCCGCAATTCTGAAATAACTGGCTTGTACTGTGACGGCTCCACCAGCACGGCCACACTTTCATGGTTCTTTGCGGCGGCGCGTATGAGGGTCGGTCCGCCGATATCGATGTTCTCGATTAGTTCGCTTACGTCGGAATGCTCACCTGCCGCAACCTTCTCGAACGGATAGAGATTGACCACAACCATGTGGAACCGCTGGATGCCCCTGTCCTTCAGTTCCTGCTGGTGTTCGTCGTTCGTCCTGGCCAGGATACCCGCATGAATCGTCGGATGAAGCGTTTTGACACGGCCGTCCAGTATCTCCGGGAATCCGGTAACGTCGGAAACCCTCTCCAGCGGAATGCCGTTCTCGTGAAGTTCCTTGTAAGTCCCGCCAGTGGAAACTATTCCGTAGCCAAGTTCGACAAGCGCCCTGCTGAACTCAAGTAGTCCAGTCTTGTCCGATACGCTTATCAAAGCCCGCTTAAGGTCATTGTCTGTCAATTAGAGCACCGACATGACATGGCAATCACCATGATAAATCTTAGGAGTCCGGGTAAGTGGTCAGCCTTCAGAAGTTATAATCCCGCAATAACATATTTGATTTTCTGACTGGCTGTTCTAATCTGTTTCTGTATCAGCTATATCAAAATGTAATAATTTATTGGCATAGCTATCTGTAGTAATAGAGGAGAACTTGGGGATACGGACCACTTACCGTTGTAAGAGGCTTCACATCGGTGACCTCTTACGAGTCCGGCAGATATGATGTATGGGCATTCCCGATTCCCCCGCTCCCGATTCCCAGTTTCCCCGGAACAATATGAAAAGAAGTAGCTTAGTATATATATTCTTAATGACATAACCTGCGGTGAGTGGATGCACATGAATTCGAAGAGCGGCGTTACGGCATTGGGATGCACAATTTTTATCGGAACACTCGGGGCTCTGCCCGGTGTCAGGAAAGGCACTATCACCAAGTTGATCAACGAGGGCAACGAGCATTATCGTAAGGGGCGATTGGCCGAGGCCATCAAAGCCTACAATCAGGTTCTGGAACTGGACCCGGAGAATCCCGAGGCCTGGAACAACAAAGGGCTGATACTTGCTGTTGCCGGAAACTACAGGGAAGCACTGAAATGCCATCTCAAAGCCATCGAACTGGATCCGAACAACGTGGATGCGATTTCCAACGTGGGCATGATGCACGCCAAGCTGGAGGATTACAAGACCGCTCTGGAGTGGTATGACAAGGCCCTGGTGCTCGACAAATCTCACGAAACTACCTGGAACAACAAGGGGAACCTGCTTTCGAAACTCGGGAAGTACGATGAGGCCCTGAATTGTTATAATCGGGCCCTGGAAATCAATCCCAATTACATGGCGGCCATGAACAACAAGGCCGTCGAACTGATACACCTGAAACGTTATGACGAAGCAATGGAACTCCTCAATGCCGTTCTGCGCTCCCGACCGCTGTTCTCCGAAGGCTGGTATGTCAAGGGAAAGGCCTATATCGGCATGGGAGAATTCGACAAGGCGATAATCTGTCTGGAAAGATCACACAGGCTCAACCCGGATTTCCAGCAGGCGAAGAGGGCACTCGATCTTCTGAAAAACAAACTTGTTCAACCACCCGGAACCAAGACCAGCCGCGCAGACAAAAAATCTGCCAGGACCCGTTCGGAGCAGGAAAAGGTCGAGAAGGCCATTCAGAAGGAGATAATGAAGCCCCGCTCGGACACGGAAATAATTACAGACGAGTTCAAGCGTCCGGAGGAACATCTGACCAGGGAGGAGAGCATCGCCAGGAATTTTCTTTTGGATGAATATCAGCCATTCAATGAACTGAAAACCGTTTCCGGTAAAATGCTCACCAAGCCGCAACTGGAAACGGCTCTCGACGGCCTTGAAAAGAAGGGTCTGGCAACTTCCAGGATAAACGGAAAGAACAAGGAATACGCAGCCGCACATTCCCTCGGTTCCATCGAGCAGGAATTGATTGAGGACAAGGAGAAACAGGAGCCGGTGGACGCAGGAAAAGACATCCACACCCTTGTGTCCAGGGCCAGAAGATACATCGAAAGTGGCCGTTTCACCGATGCATCCATCAATCTCAGAAAGGCCCTCAAGATTAACCCCTATGACGAGATGGTAATATGCCTGCTGGCTCAGGTTCAGTTCGAAATGGGGGAACACGACAGGGCCATAAATACAATTGCAAAAATACTCGGGAGAAGGCCGGACTTCGTACCAGCCTGGTTCACACTGGCCAATGCGTCTTTCAAGGCCGGGGAATACACAGAAGCGGCGGAATGTTACACCAAGATTCTCGAACTGCAGCCCAATAACAACGATGCCAGAAAAGGCCTGGATGCATCCCATACCAAAATCTCAAAAAGTTGAATTATGAATTATGCCGTCCCAGCTTTGAAAGCCGAAATCCATATTCAAATGACTCTATAAAATATTATAATGTTAAATAATCAATAATAAGCCAGTAACTCGAAAGCTTTATATATCTCTTTTAGCCATATAGGTCTGGCTTCAATCTGGCTCAAAAGCCAGGTCGGAGAAAAAACGATTGGAGGAACAAGAATGGTAATGGAAGCTATAAGTGTGGATAAGGCAATAGAAATTGCCAAGAGGAAGAATCTGAAGCCAGGCCGCGTGAAGGGAACCAAGGGTGTCCAGTTCACAAAGGGAAAGAACCCGCGTCTCGAGACAATTGACTGGGAAGAATTCAAGAGGACCCTGTCAGCAAGGAAGCTCCAGGTCTACGAGAGCGGCGGCTGGATGAAAATAATGAAGAAGTGATGGTCTCAACCATCACTTTTTTTTCTATTTTTTTAATTCTTTAATAATTTCAAACATCTTTTAATCGTTTCCATCAAATGGAATATGATAATATCAACATGCCCCGGCTGTCAGGCCGGGGTACTGGAACCATTCTGAAAACAGGTGACAAAACCAATTACATGAATCCCGTGAAGCCCCGTCTGTGAGGGCGGGGTCCGCATTGCACAGATACTTTTTTTCATCCTTCGTCCACCAATTGTAAAGCGTCGTCGTGAATACGCAACGTCAAGCTAGAAAGAGAAGTATCCTGGGACATGTTTGGTTGTAACTCCCCGCCCTCCCTGCGGTCAGGCGAGGATTCTTGAATGATAATGCCTCAGAATGCAGGGTAAAAGCGCACTCAAAATGCTGTCAAAACATAACCCCGCCCTCACAGGCGGGGCATGCCGCCCAAATCTTGAAAATAATACAATGCATTCAGTCTTAGAATTCAACCATTTTCTTCTCTTCAACCTTCTCGACTGGCGCATCTCTGTTATGAGTGGTCCCGCATTTCAGGCACGTGAGTTTTCCGGAGTCATAGCTGGCGTTGGTGTTCCCACAGTTCGGACACACGAATCCTCCGGGCCTCTGCATCGGCACCGGGGGTGGTTGGGGCGGTGGCGGAAAGGGCGGCTTTTCTGACCGGGGGGCGCTTTGCCCCATGCCTTGGTTCGGGTAATTTTGCCAATGCGGTGGCGGTGAAACATATGCACCGGCGGTCGCCGATTTCGGCCTGAGACTCGGAAACAGCTTCATCGACAGCTCTATTGCGTAATGCAGTAAGAAATATGCGCCGGCAACCAGCCAGATGAGAATGATAACCGATAGGATGCCTTCCAGTGCCAGATTGTCAGGCCATATCTTGAGAGCCGATGAGCTGAGATTAATGCTGAAATGGACAAGTATGGATGCGTGGAGCCCGTACCTCACGAATGCCCAACCCAGGGCCATCCCGGTTACCAGCACCTGGGGCACCTTCCAGAAGTCCCAGGAACCCACATGTGCTAAGGCGAATATCACCGAGGAGAACATTATCAGCCCGAATGTGAGTTTCGTTAAATCCATCCCGCCGCCCAGCAGTTTTTTGAATGGCTCTTTTTGGTTCTTCATCAGGCCGATGATGGCCAGCGGAATGCCAATCAGCAGCACCCTGGAAATCAGTTCCTCGAACACGGATGCGCTGAACAGTCCGTAGATGAGTTCGGGCCTTGACCAGCTGTCGAAATCCGGGGAATTCATCTCCACGTTTATTGCGGCCAGAAAAATGAAATACAGTATGCTGAACGAAATGCTGGCCATGTAAAGCTTGGCCACATTTTCCAGGCTGCTGGTGGCCTTTTCCGGAACTGTTAACGATTTGATTAATTTTCCCTTGGAAGACAGCCAGCTCCTGAGCATGTCGTGCTTCGCGGCGACGAAGGCGGATATCAGTATCCCCAGCATGAGAAAATGCCAGGCCTGGAAAGCCATTCCTTCGAAGGTGAAGAGCACAATCAGCCAGGGCGTTATGACGAATACCCCCTCCCTGGGCAGAACCATTGTGCCAGGATTGGCGGCGCTGGGGTACGGCGTGGTTATCCATTGCTGTATCTCCGGTGTCATGGCCATGACCACTATGAAACTCATGAGAATTACAAACAGGAAGGAAATGAATCCGGCGCTCCAGAGTATGGATTTGACCATGTTGATGAGGTCGGTCACGGGGTTGTAGGGCGGCGGTGCCGGGCGTGCTTGCCACGGGGCCGGCGACGGGGGTGGCGGAGGTATCGGGGCGGAATGACCCCGCATTGCCGTATTGTCTTGGCCTTCCATATAATATAGATAATAGTATCTGATTTATAATGATGATGCCCGAAAAATTCAACTGAGCTTCTCCGGGCAAATGCCCCTTCTGGAGCAGTTTCTGCACTTGCCGGGTTTGTTGTGATTTCTGTGAACGTTGCCGTTCTTCATCAACCCCCGCATCTCTCCAAGTTTCGAGACAACCAGCTCTTTCAGTGCGGAATCGTATTCGATATCGCTCTCCATATTGCCGTATTTTATCACGCCATGGGAGGGCGGTACCCCGAATTCCTCCTCGATGAGTATGCAATAAGCGGCCACCTGCAGGATGTGAGAGAACAGCGGGCCCTTGGGAACCCTCCCGGTCTTTATCTCCACTGGGATGTGTTCCTCGTCCACCATCAGGACATAGTCCGGTCTTCCTGCCAGCCCGTATTTTTCCGAGAAGAAGAGTTTCGGTTTTCTGTCATTGGTATCTATGTAGGTTATCGGCTGGGTGACCTGGTGTTTGCGCCTCTTGAACAATGCGTGTTCGAATCTCTTGAGGGAATGATAGAGGAAGTAACATGCCGCCACCAGCCATGCAAGTGATATGGCCTGCAGAATCTGCGCAATCTTCGGCTGGAAGAATCCGGAGAGAAGCGTTACCGAATTAACGCCTATGACCGCGGCCACAATTGCAAAAATCAGAATCATCCTCTGGTACCTCAGGTTGTGAGCGCCCTTGGGCATGGATTCGGCCTTGTAGAGAAAGTAGCATGCAGCCAGTATCCAGATAAGTGCAATAACGCCCATTATCATGCTCACGTCCTGGCCCACCTCGAACACCAGGGAAACACCGATTACCGAGATGAGGGTCGCGGCAATGGCGAACCACAGGACGATGCTTTCGAAGACCTTGGCCTGACTTTCTTCGGTCACTATGGTGCCCAGATCCTGTGCGGCGGTCTGGTGGGCAGTTTCTCCGTTCGCCAGGGCTTCCGACTCTTCTTTGACATCGCTCCGGCTAAGCCACCAGCTCAGGGGGCAGTAACCGTATTTCTCAAGTGCGCTGGCCGAAATCGTATTCTCATCTTTCGGCGCCCGGCTCTCAACCATGGGGCAACATCCCGCCCTGCAAATAAATAGTTTCCGCCCCGCAAAATCATGATTCCATCTGTTGATTATGATTTTGCGGAAATTTCACACCCTATGATTCTGTTTGCTTGCTAAATGATGAATCAGGGCGAACGCTCATTGTTGCATAGATTTAGTTTTCGCATTCACCATTTGTTTGTAAAATGAAGGGAATTTTATGATGCTGGATTTAGCAATAAACTACCAGCCCCTAAGTTGCTAATATTTATTGCGGGGCTGGATGTTTACCTCCATAAGCCATGCATCTGATTTATCAAAGCT
>VMTD01000040.1 GCA_013791785.1 Methanobacteriota archaeon | reverse complement strand
ATAAACAAAAAAATAGACCGCCATGCACCGTACATATATCAACATCTGAAATCAAAGCTAATCGGCTTTGATAATCAGGTGCATGGCCCCTAGGTAAACTTCCAGCCCTGGCAACAAACGCCAGCCACTTTAGGGGCTGGTGGTTTGCGGGCGGTGCATGCCATTGCAGATTAATCGTTGCGACAATGCATTAGCCCCATCCGCAAATTCTGTGCTTCTAATCCGCCTCAAATAAATGCGAAAGGCTTAAATGTGCGACTTTCTTTAAGACGAAATCGTGCCAGCAGTTCTGGTACATGATTAAGGTGTTCAAGTGGAACTGGTAGAGGAACTGAACGAGAAGCGCGAACGGTACAATGCCGAGGCCGAAAAACATCGCCATCACAGGGACAAGCTCAACGAACAGACACGTGAATGGGTCAGGAAGCGGGACGAGCTGAATGCCCAGGCGAGGGATTTCATAGACGCAGCCAGTGCTCACAAGATCAGGCGCAACGAGTTAAACCAGGAAGTCAGGGACATCAAGGTGCAGAGAGACCTCTGGAACAGGAAGGTCAATGAAACGGCCGAGGCCCTGGCCAAGAAGAAGCGGGAGAAGGAGCCGCTCAAGGGCCCCCCCATTCGTGTTCTGAAGAAGAAATTGAAGGAGCTGGAACTGAAACAACAGACATCTGTCCTGAAACCGAGCGAGGAGAAGGAACTGATAGACCAGATGCGCCAGCTGAATGGCGAGATAAAGGAGAAGGAGAAGGACCTAGAAGGTGACGATGAGATAAAAACACTCCTGGCGGAAGCCACCGAGGCCAGGGAGAAGGCGGAATACTATCATGCCAAGGTGGAAGAACTGGCTGTGCAATCCCAGAAAGAGCACGATGATATGATGGAGCTCTACGACAAGAGCGACGCCGTCAGGAAGGAAGCGGACAAAGCCCAGGAAAATTTCATCAAATGCAAGGTCCAGGCAGATGAGGAACATCAGAAACACATCGAGATGATAAAGCAGGTTCACGATTACGATAAAATGCTCTCCGGAATAAGGCACAGAGATAGCACAGGAGAGCCAGGTACGGAAATGCCCACGATGATTGAGAGGAAGAGCGACAGGGACGAGGCAAAGGAGATATACGAGCGCTTCAGAAAGGGAGAGAAGCTCAGCACCGAGGACATAATGCTGCTGCAAAATTCCGGATATCTTTAATACAATATTATGATTTATATATTTATCATTTTATCACACCAGGGTAAATGTTTTTTAAATAGAAAATCACAAAAAAACTGTCTGCCGGTCGGTGATAATTTCACGAACTTATATATAAATGTTTTTGAAAAGCTATTTATATTTACGCAAATATATGGTAACTGGGGGATTTTGGGCTAGTTGTTAGAGTGCATCCCATCCCTTCTGACAAGGCTAGCCCTCCCTTCCTTTTTTGATTTAATATCAAATTAATATCACATTTACTGTAAGCAGAGGAAGTGAGGTTAGATGAATCGACAAATCGAAAACAAAACACGATTCGTCGCGACCGGCGATTGCGCTTCCGTTCCAGAAATAGTATAGCAATCGCCGACCATTCTGTCAGATCTTGCATTGCTTCGTTTCTATCATCCTTGAATATATTTACATCTGTATAGCATTGCGTTCTGCAACCAAAACAACCATTCGGTCACTCACCATCTCCTTTTCCCAGGCGGCCTCGCCCTCTCTTCCACATACCCACCACCACTACCCCAATTATGACAATTCCCAGCAGAACGATCCAGATGTGTGCTTTTCCCCCCTCCTCTTCACCGATGCTCAGAACCTGCAAGGTGCTACCAGTTGCGGCAAGGATGACCAAATCCTCACCATCGTCATTTTCTTGAGGGAACAATCGGTCATACTTTTCGGGGAATTCCAGACTCCAAAGCTCTGCACCATCCTCTCCAGATATTTCCAGTACCCTGTCTGCAGTTAGGACGCGCCAGCAATCGTTCCCATCTATTTCCGATTTAAGAAAAAAAGTATTTTCTAAATCTTCCAGGTCTATCTTGAGGTTCGTTCTCCACAGCTCGGAGCCGTCAGAACCGCTGATGGCAAAAACAGCGAATTCTGACGAATTCGATATCCCGCCGACCAGAAAGTCTGGGATTTGATCCCCGTCAAGGTGGCCCCAATCTAAAAGATAGGGGGATATCACGCTGAGTTTTGATAGATTAACAACATTGTTTTCCTGCCCACTGGCCGTATCGATGATTATCAACGCCCTAACACAATCGGATTTGGAAGCATAATGGACAATGAAACCGTCCCCGCCAACTATGCTATCTTGTGAGCTTTCAACGTGGTAGACCTCATTGTCAAAGAAATCATAGCTCCACAGTACGGACCTATCGTCAGGATCGTGGGCGGTGATGTTCCTGTCGCATGAAGTAATGATGCACGGCTCGCCAGAAGCCTGTTGGATAAGTGAAAAATGGGAAAAACCGGGCAATGACCACAGGACGAACCCCCTCTCGACATCAATTGCGCGGACCGAATCGCCCATGTAGTTATTTCCGGCCAGGAGGAGGGCATCCTTGTTCCCCATGTCGAAAATCGTGGCACCCAGGCAAAGAGTATTGATGGACCAAAGCGTCTCACCAGTTGTCCCATCAAGAGCGGCGATCATAGGAATTGGAAAAGCATAACCGGGAAACTCCGTATCCAGGTAATTAGAGTAGCTCAGGATCACGTTTAGACCATTGTCTTTCTCAACAATTCCTTTGACGGAACTCTCTTCGTAATGCCTCGTCCAGGCAATCTCTCCGTTCGACCCGTCCACAAGATAGATGGTGTCGTTCGGCTCATCATCATTGTCATCTTCCAAGACGGTCGCGAGAAGAATGTCCGCGGTCCCGTCCCCGTTGAAATCCGCGCGCACGGCGCTCCTAATCTCTCCTTCAAAGGTGATAGATTCCAGTAAGTGCAAATCAGGGGCACCGCCACCCCCGGTACCGGTCTGTGCAGCAACTACGATTGAGTTTGTCTGGGTGAAAGGTACAATAATGACGGCAGCCGTCAAAATAATCACGGCCACCATTTTTCTCCACTCTTCCCGGTTTCTTTTCATTTCCTGAGCAAATGTAACACGGTAGATAAATAGTTTCCTTTTTGATGTAAGAGTTCAGTCTTCTGAAATTTTAGATTTTAGATCTTCGATTTTAGATTTATGTTGAGAATATGTGTAAGTGGTCAATCTTCAGAAGTTATAATCCCGCAATAACAGATTTGATTATATGGCTGGCTACTGTAATCAATTCCCGCTTCAGTTAAATCAAAAAGCCATAATTTATTGTCAGAACTATGTAAACTACCAGCCCCTAAAGTGGCTGGCGTTTCTAGCCAGGCTGGAAGTTTACCCAGGGGGCCATGCACCTAATTTATCAAAGCCAAACGGCTTTGATTTCATATGCTGGCATATGCACGGTGCACGGCGGTCTATTTTTTGTTCAGAGGGGCACTTGGGAATACGGACCACTTACCGTTGTAAGAGGCTTCACATCAGTGACCTCTTACGAATATGCCACGCCGTCAATCCGTCGTAAATCTACAATCTACAATCCCCAAATCTACAATCGTCATCGTTTCACTGAATACTTACTTTTCGCTTCAAAATACACTCGCCTCCAACCATTAAATACCCTTACGATAATGCCAAGGCGATGGCAGTCACCAATGACATTATGGCGCTCCTGGCGCTGACCGACCTGTCCATTGCGAAGGGCGATTATGAGCGCGCATCACTTTCACTGAAAAGCGCACTGATCCAGGTGGAAAAAAGCACCCCCGGGGACCTGAAGCAGCGGCTGGACATAATGATGAAATTGGCAGAGATAAATCATATCACGGGGCAGTGGGTGGATGCCCTTATGTTCCTGGACAATGTTATCCGGACTGCCTCTGAAAAGAACATGGTGGGGGTGATGGGTGAGGCCCTGCTGACTTCCGGCACGATACTGTCCAAGAAGGGAAAATGGGATGTCGCCCTGAGAAAATTCGAACAGATGATAACTCTCCTCGGTGCAAGGGGCAATCACCCCCTCATGGCCAGGGCCTTTGTGGGAAAGGGCATAATCTTCTGGAGAAAAGGAAAATGCGACGAAGCGATTCTGCTCGCCAAGAAAGCCCTTCTCATAGCGGAGGATGCAGAGAACGACGATATCATGGGAAGCGCCCAATCCTTGATTGCCAGTGCCGCTTTCGATATGGGAAATTATCCGTTATCCATCGCTTCCAACGAGAAGGCCCTTCATCATTACACGCGGGCCAAGAACATCAATGAAGTAACCAGAATTTTGAACAACACCGGTGAGACTTACAAGGTCATGGGCGATTATTCCAGGGCGATAAAGTTCTTCGAAGAGGGGCTGAAAATGACGTCCGGGAAAGGGGTCCGCCGTAACCTGGGGTACCTTTTCACCAACCTTGCCGAATGCCACATAAGAGAGGGCAGGAACACGGAAGCCAGATACTTCGCCATCCTGGCCGAGGAAAACGTTGTCAATATTCAGGACGAGTATCTTCATGCCATGTTGGAATTCACCCGGGCACTGATACACGAGAATGAGGGCGAATTCGGCAAGGCAAGCGAGTTCTACATGTCCGCACTTTTGAAAATGATGTCCTTGGGAATACCGTTCGATACGGGCGTCATGCAATTAACGTATAGCCAATGTCTCATCAAGCAGGGCAAAAAAGAGGAAGCGAAAAAACACCTGGTCGATGCGGCATCATCCTTCAAGAGAGCCGGCTCTAAGCCCATGATCGAGCGGGCGGAAAACCTGCTGGCCAAGGTCGGATAGGCTTAGTGATAAAGGCCGGGAACTCCCTGGTTTTTAAGCCAGGGATGAGAGGCCATTTACACGAATATAAGCAAGAGGTAGACCGCCATGCTCATATGCATGACCCGCCATGCATCGTGCTCATATGCATGACCCGCCATGCATCGTGTACATATACCCGCATATGAAATCAAAGCTTCTGTGCTTTGATAATTAGGTGCATGGCCCCCTAGGTAAACTTCCAGCCCTGGCAACAAACGCCAGCTACTTTAGGGGCTGATAGTTTACAGCATTTCACTGATTATTGTCAATACAACAATCATTCCGCAGATCAATATCGGCAGATTGGCCAGGAAATTCTCCGAGGCCTTTTTCAGCAGTCCAGACTCTTTTTGTGTCATGTTGATTTCCTTGTTTTTATGTTTATTTTCCAATCCATTCACCCCTTTTATTCTATTATATTTTTGTTTCTTATTATTGAAAATGATAATAACGATTAACATCCCGGCAATCGGGATACCCAGTTGCTGCATTTCCGGGATGATAACGATAGCGGAGTCAGAGCTCGTTTCCAGAGAATACCCATTGCCAGTTGAATAATCCAGGTAAGCCCAGTTCACGATTGTTCCGCTTTCGGTGGTTGCGTTCACTGTCACCGTCACTGTGATAGAATAAGTTCCTGGTGCGACGTTCGTGAAATGCCAGCTCAGAGTAAGCCCGGAAATCGAATCTGGCACCGGGTTTGCGGATGTGAATGTCACACCCACTGGCAATGTATCGTTAATCCATACCGAACCGGCATTGGCGGTTCCTGTATTGTTGTAATAAATCGTGTACACGATTGTGCCTCCGGCAACAGTCTCCGTGACATCTGCGATTTTCTCCACAGTGATTTGGGGTCGTACACAAGTAAAGCTTGCCTGGGCCGTGCTTGAACCCATCGGTCGCTTCAATGCATCATGGTACACCAGGCCGACATTGTTGGTCACCACTTCGCCGTCCGCCGGAATCTCGTTTACTTCGACCGTTACCGTAATGAAGTTGGTGGTGTCGTGAACCACGCTGTTGAAGTACCAGACAAGGTCCTGGCCGATGATGCTGGTCGGCGCAATGCTGGATGAAATGAAATCAACTCCGATGGGAAGTGTGTCATTTATCCAGGCGAATTTAGCATTTCCGTCGCCGGTGTTATTGTACCAAATTGTGTATACGACATAATCCCCAGGTTCGGCTGTACTGACCGATACGGTCTTGTCCACGTCCATGATGGGGCGCTTCCTGTCGTTCGGAGCGCCCGGTGTGGGGCCTTCGGGCACGAGCCAGGCATTGTTCGAGATGTACCAGTCTGTATCGGAGTCAGAATCCTCGGGAATGCCGTCCAGCGCGCCCTTGAAACGGGAGAAGCTCTGGCCTGCATCTGTCCTTAGGTAGGTCACACGGTCCACTTCCATTCCCGCTGCGTCGATGAGCCGTACCGTGCCGCCGTTGTCCTGCAAGGAGTTTCCAGGAAGGTTGACAGTGAAATACTCGGAGCCGCTGAGCCAGGGGCCGATGCTCCCGCCGAGCGTCACGACATTGACCCAGCTGCCTCCTTGGAGCCGCTGTATGGTCCAGCCGGTCAGGTCTATGGACCCGGAAGTGGGATTCGCAAGCTCTATCCACTCCCCCACGCCTCCATCTGAGTATATCTCGTTCAGCACGATGAGGGCAGAGGGGGCCGAGACAGTCGTGGAGGCGAATGCCGAGGATTCGGAGAGTTTATTCTCATTGGCGTCGGTATAGTTGAGGAACGCCCAGTTCGTGAGGGCCGTGCCTTCTGCCACTCCACCGTCAATCGTGACAGAGATGGTGAAGGAATGGTCGCCTGGCGTGACATCCGTGAACTCCCAGTAATATGTGTTTCCCGAGAAGGAGACGAATCCTTCAGAGGAAGATGAGAAGGTCGTCCCGGTAGGCAGCGTGTCATTCACCCAGACATACTTTGCAGTGCCGGAACCGGTGTTGTTGTAGTATATCGTGTATGTCAGCGTGTCGCCCACAGCAGCAGTGCTCTTGTCCACAACCTTCCCGACAGTGATTATCGGCGCGGTCACGATGGTATCAAACGTGCTGCTGTCAGGCGGTATGTTCGCCCCTGCGCCGTCCTTCGCCTCGACCGTCAGTGTGTTCGTGAGCCCCGTACCGTCAGCCAGGCCAGTATCGACAATGACGCTCATCGTGATCTTGTATGAGCCCGGCGCGACGTCCGTGAAGTACCAGGTGTATGTGCTGCCTGAGAACGATGTGAAAAGGGGGCTCGATATATCGAAGGCCGTGCCAGCAGGTATAGTGTCATTGACCCATAGATTTGCAGCGTTCTCGGTGCCAGTCACATTATAATACAACTCGTATGTGATGTTGTCACCCGGGTTGGCCGCGGTCTTATCGCCCGTCTTCCAGGCCGAGATGCTTATCGCCCTGATAAAGGTCGATGCAGAATCAGAGATCCCTACCATCTTCCTGCCCAGCTGGTCAGTGTAGTTCAGGAATACCCAATTGGTCTGCGTGCTGCCTGCTGGTGCGGTATCGAGCACTATAGCCGTGATTGTGAACGAATGGTCGCCGGGGGCGACGTTCGTGAGTATCCAGCGGTATGTGCCGCCTGCCGAAGAGGCATAAGGCACGCTGGACGAATCGAACTGCACGCCGCTTGGCAGCGTGTCGTTTATCCACACATAGTCAGCATACCCCAGGCCGGTGTTGTTGTAATATATCGTGTAGGTGATGTAATCGCCAACCGAGGCGGAGGCCTTGTCCACGGTTTTCACCACCGTTATCCACGGCCTGCGGCGGCCGTTCGCCGCACCTTTAGATGGTAAATCAGATGTATACCAGTCGCCTGCGGCATCGGTGTCCGCGGGCTTGCCGGTGAAGCCGTCCTTGAACCTGGCATGGGTCATGCCGGAGGTCGGAATCGGGTATGTCGTCAGGTCAACCACCGTGCCGGCGGCGTTCACGAGGCGGAGCCTCTTCTGGCTATCGTCCAGCACACCGCTCAGGTCGACGGTCAGGTACTCGCCGCCGCTGCCGAACGCGCCCACTGACGTGCCCACAGGGAAGGTATATATCGTGTTGTAGTTGGCACTCGCCCCGCGCTGGACCTGGATGCGCCAGCCGGAAATGCTTATGCTCCCCGCGGTGGGGTTGCAGAGCTCCACCCACTCGGCGGCGCCGAAGGCGGAAATCTCATTAATCACAACATTGTTCCCGGCCGGCGAACGCGTGTCGGTCAGCGGAAACACCGGCATTGCCAGGTCGTCCGAGTTCACACCTATTGTTGTTTCATCATGGCTGCCCTTCCAGTCCTCGGTCGAGAGATAGATTGTGAGGTTCTGGCCCGGAATTATTCCCAGTGTCAAAAGCGGCACCGAGCCTTCCATCCTGCTCCAGTCCAGTGCGGCAGAAACATTTTCCACAAAGGCCCAGTTTGTGGGCTGTGCCGGGTCATGAACGTACAGTTCGCTCGCAATGATGCGATTGTGCTTACCAGTTATGACCAATGTGTAATCAATTCCGTGGCCGCCTTTCAGGTTCAGGCCGGTCTGTGCATCGTCATCCGAATCGATTAATACATAAATCCGGTCCTCTCCGAACTTCGGCGTATACTCTGCCGGCTCAATGGGCCCGATGTAGATGGAAATGTTCTGGCCCGCATATGGTACTGGCATGCTTGCCGGAATTGTTGTATTCAGCCACCAATCCTCGCCGGGGTAATCTGCTTTGCCGTCATCATCGTAATCTGCCTGGTTGTCCGCGGTCCTCTCCTCTGCGTCCGGCACACCATCGTTCGAGAAGTCAAGCGGGTAAATGTCAATGTCGTCCGGAACTCCGTCCCGGTCCGAGTCGCGGGATTGCGACGGCGTAACCGGGCCGGGCCTGTAACGGAGCGTGGGTAGGGATTCGCCCCCGAGCATGATTCCGCCCACAGTGACTTGGAAGAACAGCGAGTCAATTCCCGAAGCGTCGTTCGCCATGGCAAATCTGGCGCCGACAAGGTCGATATTGCTGTTGATGAAAGTTGCATTCGCCCTCTCTGTGATAACATCGTCAACCGGGTCCGGAATTTCCTGTACCGTGTTCCAGTCCCCGAACGCCCCGTCGATACTGAGTTCACCAGGCTGGCCGACATTGTGTAGCCTTGTGTTTTGATTAACTGCCCGGGGTTCTCCGTGTGTTCCGGCGGCTTCCGCCAGGCTGATGCCCAGGGTCTTACCTGCTGCGGTTGGCGGTATATCTGCCTCGAGCGTCATTGTAAGTGTGGTGTTCACTGCCAGAGCGGTCGGATGTGTGAATGTGAAATTCAGGCTGTGATTCGATATGGATATGGTGGCCGGAACAATCTGGCCGTTGGAGCCCCTCAGGACCGGATTCTGCACATCTGTGATATTGGCCGTTCCGGTGATGTCGAATCTCAATTCCGTAAAAATGCTGTCCGCGTCCGAATGCGAGCTCAGTACCAGCTCGCCAAGCGTGATGCCGACCGTTCCTGGTTGGATGCTGTCCGCGCCTCCATGCTTGAAGGATGCGACCATGCCGCTCGGTTCCGGCGTCATCAGATAATCGGTGATATCGCCGTTTCCGTCTGAATCCACGCTCATCAGGAGGGTCTGCGGTTCACTCACACGCTGTGCCATGTCCCTGGGAATGCGGATACTGGCTTCCAGTCTCCGACCGATGTTATGTGATGATATCGTGCCAATGCTGAAGAAACCGTTCCAATCATTTGCCTCCGCCTGGTCGTTGAACCTGAGCAGAGTGGAGCCCATGACCGTTCCGTTCCAGCCATATATCTCCGCGGCCAGGTCTACACCGATGTTTCCCAACCTGTAACCCGTGCCCATGCCCGGGTCGATGTCCACGAATGCCCAGATTGAATTAACCCCGCCATCCGAAACAGCGAACGCATCCGCCCCGGACATGACGAACAGGCTCAGCATATCACTCTCCAGTGTCATTCTCGATTCCAGAATTCTGAGTTCTGGGTCTATGGAAGGTTCTTGCAGAAAATTGTAATAGCCGTCAATATCATTCCAGTCCGAGAAATTACCATCTATCTGCATCCTGGTCATCTCGTCCTGGACCATGAGATTCCCCATCATGGAGATCATGAGCACAATTGTAACGAACAGGACCATGGCAGTTAATCGGTAGCGCCACATTATGCGCTCCCTGCGTTTCTGCCTAAGCCGTCTCAGGGAACCGGTGCCGTTCACCAATCCCTCGCCGTTGACGAGTCCGAGACCGTTCACCAGGCCGCCGTTTATGAGGCCAAGTCCGTTACCGTTAATCAACCCGTTTCCGTTTATTCGCCCCTCGGTAAGGCCGTTGGTGAGGCCGTTTACCTTGCCGTTGACCCTGCCTCTTGAAAGTCCGTTGACCTTTCCCCTCGATAGCCCGTTGACCCTGCCCCTTGTAAGTCCGTTGACCTTCCCCCTCGATAGCCCGTTGACGCGCCCCCCTGATAACCCATTTACCTTTCCGTTGGTCATGCCATCCAGCTGGCTTCCGTTGACCAGTCCGCGCTGTATCAGAAGTCCGTTGACCCTTCCGTTGACCCTTCCCTCGCCGTTGGTGAGGCCGATGCCTATCTGGGACATGCTGCGCCTGGATACGAGCCCCCTCTGGTCCTTGTGAAGTTCTGCATAGGAAAGATTTATGGATTTGTCGAAGCAAACGACCGCTTCAGGGTGCCTCCCCATTATATCAAGCAGCTCCCCCTTTTCCTGCCAGAGCGATCCGTTGTTGGGGCTGCGCTCCAGTTCCGCATCAATTTCACCAAGGCGCTGGAGGTTGTTCTGCGCCAGCATGGATTCGTCAATTTCCAATTCCCCGATCTCGTCGATGGACGCCATCTCGGAAATGTCCACTGCTTTTTCTTCATGCCCGATTCCCATGATTTCCAGCATCAGGCGCTTGTATTCCATCTCCCTGTCCGGGCTCATCTCCATGGCCCTGTCCAGGTATGCGACGGCTTCCTCTACCCTGCCCTGGAATGCGAGTTTCCTTGCTCTGTTCGACCAGAATTCTTCGTCATCAGAATGTTCATCGACGAGCCTCTCTATTTTTGCCTCAATTTCAACATCATCTTCCTGCTCGACATTCAATTCATCCAGGCCAAGTTCCTTCTCCATCTCCTGGCTGGTCATTTTCTTGGATTTCGGGGTTTCCGCCGACTCGGTTGCCGGTACAATCTTTGGTAGCTCAGTGGTGTCCAATTTCTTCCACCTGTCCAGGAAATCTTTGGAGACGCCACCTTTCTTCGCCTTCTTTGGCTCCAGCAGTTCTGCCTCAATTTCCGCAATCTCGGTAGCCATCTCTCTGGCAAGTTCCAGCGGATTTTCCACCAGGCTCTGGACCGCCGGCTCCAGTTCCATTTCCTCTATATCATCGAAAACAGCATTGCAGGAAGGGCAACTCAGTGTGTTGGGCGGTATGAACGCTCCGCATACCGGGCAGATGTAAAGGGAATCCTGGGGTAATACGTCCGTGGCTTTCTCGGTTGCAGGTGTAATTTCCGTAGGTTCGTCAAGCCCCAGGGCTTCCAGGTCTCCGGCGGCGACAACTTCCAGTTCCTCCTCCATTTCCACAAGTTCGATGAGGTCATCAACCTGCTTTTCCAGTTCGGAGTCCGGGGTCAGGGGCGCTCGTCCACTCTTCCCGGTCGGGGCCTCTGTCTCGATTGTCTCGTCACCCTCGAAGACCAGGCCGCAATTCTGACAGTTATCCGCAGCCTCTGAAAGGAAGGCCCCGCATCCCGGACAGATGAACAGCGAGACAGAGTCCTTGTACCAGAATCCGTCTTTTTCTTTCTCTGCCTTGAAATCAAAACCGCATTTGGCACAGTTGTCCGCACCGGGTGCAAATTCATTCTTGCACATGGGGCATAACGGTGCCTCCGGTTCCACGGAATCATCCTTTTCCAGCACCACTCCGCAGTTACCGCACTGGGACGCATTCTTGGGGATGAAGGAACCACAATCAGGGCACATGAAGAGATTTGTCTTGTCCTTGTACCAGAATCCGTCCCGCTCCTTGGTGAAATCGAAACCGCACTTGGCGCAGTTGTCCGCACCGGGCAAGATTGGATATTGGCACATTGGGCATGTCAGTGCCTCGGTTATCGTTTCTTCCTCCCCTTCCTCCATTACTATGCCGCAGTTTGCGCACTGTGTGGCGCTCTCTGGGATGAACGCACCGCAGCCCGGGCACATAAACAGCTCTGGCCGCTCCTTGTACCAGTGACTGTCAACCTCGTCTTCCGGGCGAGATGTTTTATCGGCTGTTTCGGGTTCAGTGCCAACTTCCTCCCCATCGAATAATACGCCGCATTTTGGGCAGATTTCGTTGCCGTCCGCAACCATTGAACCGCACTCAGGACAGATGAATAGTTTGTTATCCTCCCTGTACCAGAATTCGTCTGCATCGGTCTTTTTCCCAATCTTTTCAGGAGCTTCGAGGTCGTCGGTGAAATCTTCCACTTCGTCACTGAATGCGATACCGCATCCGGAACACACGTTCGAGCTTTCCGAGACCATGAAACCACAGTTCGGGCAGATGAACAGTCCTGCCCCTGTTTCCCGCGGGTCCTCCTGCACGGGTGTATTTTCTCCGGGCTCTGTTTGACTTTCCCTCTTCCTGGGTTCTGGGACCTTCTCGGTTGAATATGTGGTTCCGTTGACCGCTCCATCCAGCTCATCCTCTATCTCTACAAGTTCGATGAGGTCATCAACCTGCTTTTCCAGTTCGGAGTCCAGGGTCAGGGGTGTTCGTACACTCTCCCCAATCTGGGTCTCAGTCTCTGGTATTTCATCTCCCTCGAATACCAGGCCGCAATTCTGACAGTTATCCGCCGCCTCTGAAAGGAAGGCCCCGCAGCCAGGGCAGATGAACAGCGATACAGAATCCTTGTACCAGAATTCGTCTTTTTCTTTCTCTGCCTTGAAATCAAAACCGCATTTGGCACAGTTGTCTGTGCCTGGTGTAAATTCATTCTTGCACGCGGGGCATAACGGCGCCTCCGGTTCCACGGAATCATCCTCTTCCAGCACCACTCCGCAGTTACCGCACTGTGTGGCGCTCTGGGGTATGAATGCACCGCAGTCCGGGCACATGAAGAGTTCTTCCCTCCCCTTGTACCAGAATCCGTCATTCTCCTTTTCCTTGGTGAAATCGAAGCCGCAACCGCCACATCTATCCGTTTCTGGCCGAAGATGTTTGCTGCACATGGGGCAGAGGAATTCACCGATGATTTCCTCTTCCCCATCATCGGCCTCGAAGACTATCCCGCAGGAGCCGCAGTTGTTCGCGTCCGACTTTATGAATGAGCCGCAATTTGGGCACATGAAGAGCGTTGAATCTCCTTTGTACCTGTGTCCGTCCGCATCCCCGACGGCGAGCGTTGGCAATGCGTCGGTCGGCTCCTCGCTGTCCTGCTCAAATTGCACACCGCATTTCGGGCAGGATTCGCTGCCGTCGGATACCAAAGACCCGCACTCGGGGCATATGAAAAGGCTTGCCTGTTTCCTGTACCCGACCTCATTCGGGGTGTCCACCGTTGGCACATCCAGGCCGTCAGCGGAAACATCATCTGCGTCATCGCTGAACGCTATTCCGCAGCCGCTGCAGGTATTGGAACCCGCGCTGACCATGGAACCGCAGAGCGGACATATGAAAAGCTCACTGGGGGTTTCCAGCTTTTCCTTTGTCGGTCCGGCGGCATCCATTACCGTACAGAATGTGACAAACACCCTAGCCATCTCCAAGCTTATGCCGGGGACCTTTGCCAGTTCGGTCGGATCTACAGCGGCGATGTCTGCCGCATTCCTGTAACCGGCAGAGTACAGAGACCTTGCCCTGGCTCTTCCAATTCTCGGAATGAGCAGAAGGTCCATGATGTCATCGTCGGTCTCGTACATTATGTATAACTATTTTCATTGAGATATATATGGATTGTATATTGAGATGTGGACTGTATTGGTGTGAGAAAGGCACACCATTGGTTCAATAATTTGTAAAAAAACAGTCAGCATACTGTGCAAGTGAGGTACGGATTGATCCCAACTTCCATGGTGAATCTGTCCGAGGCGTATCCCATCTCCACCAGCACCCTCTCAAGGCTTTTTTTGATAACTGTCGGAGGCTTGCCCCCCTCATTCTCCAATTTTCTGATTATGAAGTCGGAGAATTTCTTCGAATTCGTGTAATACTCTTCGGCCCTTTCCGGCAGTAGCCCGGTGGGATAATATCGGGCAAGTGCGCCGTCAGTTACCCTGTTTATCAGACCCCTATCTTCCAGATTGGCCAGTGCTGCGGTGACCGCCCTTCTGCCTTGGCCGGTTGCGCTTGCTATGTCGGTTCGTGTATTTCCGGGGTTTGCCAGTATGGCTTTGAACACATCTCCCCGCCCCTTCCTGTTCAATGTCTCGAAGAAATTCGAGTGTTCGCCTGTGATGAGCCCGTTCGGGTAGAACAGCCTCTGCCTCCCGGAATTGTATTTTACCACATATCCTGATTTCATCAATGCCTCGATGTGCCATTCCGCCGTGCTCTGGGAAATCCCGCACTCTGAAGCCAACCGTCCGGTACCGACGCACGGCATCATTGTCAGCACGGAAAATATGCACCGCCTGTGATGATTCTGAAATATGTGCCGTCCCCGTCTATCGGGTCCTGCCGCGGCCGGCTCCTTGATGGCGCTGGCCAGTGCCTTTCCTATTCCGTCGGTCATGGGTATCTCTTATCCATGATAACGTACCGTGATTTAATATCCTTATGGTGCCGGGTACGGGTTCATTATTCTGAAATTTTAGATTTTAGATTTTAGATTTTAGATTTTTGTTAAGAATATGCCACGCCGTCAATCCGTCGTATATCTACAATCCGCAATCTCATCGTTTTCATAATGTCGATTGCGGAAATTTCTCACACGATGAATCTGATTGTTTGCCAAATGTTGATTCAAGGCGAATACTCTTTTTTGTTTTCATTTAGATTTCGTATTCACCACTTGTTTGGAAAATAATATTAGCCATATGGCCCCTGGATTTAGCATGCAATTGTTTCCGGGCCATGGGCGAATGCGTCGTTTTCAAACGATGCCAGTTGCATTCACCGTACGTCGTAAATCTACAATCGTTTCATTCACTCGTCCTTGTATTCCGAAATAATCTCTCTCATGAGGGTCTCGAGCTTGATATCGGAAAAATCATCGTCTCTCAGGTCCTCCAGGACCCCCAACAACCTGCTGTACACCCTTGCCGGTATGTCGCCCTTGCTCTTCTCCAGTATCTCGGCCAGCTCGTCAGGCATCTTTCTTGAAGGCATGAGGCTCGAATTCTCCGGGTCAACAACAATTCCCAGGCCTTTCACGATTGCGTATCTGTGCTCGGTCTTGCTGTGCCTGCTGCTCCTGCATTTCATTATCCTCAGGCGCCTCTGGAGGCCGAGTTCCGGGTCATGGATGCTCTTGAGGTGTATGACGCAGTCCGCAAGGTACATGGGAATGACAGTTTCGTTGCCTGATAAATCGCCGGCCATGCCGTGTTCTTCAAGGGTCGCCAGGACCGTTCCCACTTTTCTCGTTTCCTTGAGCATGAAGCCTATCAGTTCGCGTTGCTCGTACCTGTCGCCGGTGGACCACATCACCGGCGTTAGCGGATCAATGGATATTCGGGCATTGGCGCCCTTCCAGTCGGCGACGAACGACGGTAATTCTTTCTTGATAAACGCAGAGAACTCATGTCCCGACGCATCGATGAATACCAGCTTTTCGTCGTCGATGTAATCGGTGATCTTCTTCCAGCCCATCTGGATGGCTTCCTTGATAATCTGCTCTTTGTTCTCATCCAGGCTGACAAATATTCCTTCCTGCCCCATCTCCAGTCCGCGTCGGATGAACTGCGTGGCGAGTGTGGTCTTCCCGGCACCGGAGCAGCCGATGACGACTGTCGCGGAGTTCTCATTCATGCCGCCGTCCAGCAACGCGTTCAGACCGTAAACGCCGCTTTTGATTTTCTTCATGTGTTACCTCTACCAGCCTCTCTCCTGAAGCCTCTGTTCCTTCGGTATGTCTTCGATATTGATGCCCACCATTGGCTCTCCGATGCCCTTGGAAACTTCCATTATAACGTTGGGGTCGTCGAAATGTGCCACTGCTTCGGTTATGGCCTTTGCGCGCTGTGCCGGGTTTTCCGACTTGAATATCCCAGAACCAACAAAGACGCCGTCCATGCCCATTTGCATCATCAGCGCCGCATCAGCAGGAGTAGCAATTCCCCCGGCTGCGAAATTAACCACCGGAAGCCTCTGAAGGTCCCGAATCTCAATAAGCAAATCCCCTACCCGGTCTTCCCACTGGCCCATCGTTAGACCGCCAAAAACCACATAATCTTTCGGCGTCTCGGAATCGCACCATTCCTCACGTATCTTGCGTTCAAGTTTTCCGAATGGCGCCGCATAGGTCTTTGCCACACCATTAATCTCTTCCTCGTCCAGGGTCTTGAGTTTGATAATCATGCCGGATATGAGCTTTTGATGACGCACGGCTTCGATTACATTGCCGGTGCCGGCTTCTCCTTTTGTTCTTATCATTGCTGCACCTTCGGCGATTCTGCGAACCGCCTCCCCGAGGTATGTGGCTCCGCAAACAAACGGAACAGTGAAATCTTTCTTGTCAATGTGATGGAACGGGTCCGCAGGCGTCAGAACTTCGGATTCATCAATCATGTCAACGCCCATTACTTCCCACATCTGGGCCTCTGCAGTATGCCCGATTCTGACCTTTGCCATTACCGGTATGCTCACAGAATCAAGAATTTCCTGGGTTCTGAGTGGGTCGGCGGCCCGTGCAACTCCGCCGTCCCGCCTGATATCGGCCGGAACTCTTTCCAGGGACATTACTGCCACAGCACCGGCTTCCTCTGCTATGATAGCCTGTTCCCTGTTGGTAACATCCATGATAACGCCGCCCTTCTGCATCTTTGCAAAACCCCTTTTCAGGAGCTCGGTCCCGAACCGCAATTTCTCGATTTCCAGTTCTAATGGCAATAACTCACCTGATATGTATGAATAAGTCTGGTTATTTAAGGTTTCTGCCATGAATGATTGCTATGGCTGTTCATTAAGACGGTCTCACTAAACATGCTTCGCCTGGATGCCGCGACCTTGAGGTCTGCGGATGAAAGGCGATATATCGCCCGTTCGGCCATACTGCTAGATGACCTCAAAGCGATGAAAATTATTTCAAAGCAAATGTCAGAAGGCGAAGATTGTTTAGTTAAAGGGCTCCCCGGGCCCATATCTGTTGCTGGCAAATGTGAAATAAACTGAGTGACAAGTCTCAATCAATGAATAATCGTCATTCAGTGTGAAACGGTTAGGATGCCCCGGCTTTAGCCGTGGGGAGCCCTCACTTGGCAGGGACCGTGGGCGGCCGCCGTCTTCTTCTGCGCTTCACCGGTTTCGAGTAATCCGGCCTGGTGACCTGGTACACAGGCCCCAGTATGAGATATGCTGTCATGAACGCCAGCAAGACCAGAAATATCTCGGTGTAAGGCAGATTCAGGGCCGTTTCCAGCACATAAAGCCCCATAATGAACACACCCAGTGCCACTATTGTTCCAACAGCCAGGGCGGCTTTTCCGGCGAACTTTGGGTAAGGTATGTCCGTGACCATGATGACTGCCAAAATTATGATGGCCGCCAGTACAGGATAAAGTTCAAGCCCCATTGAAAACGCAGTGAACTCCGGATTTCCCCAGAGCAGGCAAAGCACCACGGCAATCATTGTCGCGGCCGGCGTGGGCAATCCCCTGAACCATGATACCTGGTAATCCTTTCCGGCGAACCTGGCCAGTCTAAGCAGGCCAAAGCCGACGAACAGCACGCTGCCTATGACGGCGAGAGCGTTTGGCACGGAGCTCCAGGCGCTTCCCAGCCCCTTCACATAGTAATTGTTGTAAATCAGAATCCCCGGGGCCAGGCAGAATGACACGGCGTCTGAAATGGAATCCAGGAACCGCCCGAAATCATGCTTCTTCCTGAACTTCCTGGCGGCCATGCCGTCCATTCCATCAACTATAATGGCCATGAAAATCAGCATGGCAGCGAACACATGCTTTCCGTCGAGAATGTAGGTTATGGCCAGCATTCCCAGGAGCCCGTTCAGGAGGGTGAGCAGGTCCGCGGAGCTTATCTTGCTCAGCCACCTCACTTTCTCACCTCGGCAATGGTGGTGACACCAGCGACGGTCTTCTGGCCCTTCTCCACCCTGCACACTACCTTATCCGCGGGAAGCCAGACATTCACCCTGGAGCCGAAACGTATCATGCCTATGCGCTTACCGCGGCGGACATTGTGGCCTTTCCTTACATATGGGCATACCCGCCAGGCGAAAACTCCGGAAATCTGGACGACCTTCATTTCGCCGATGGGCGTGGAGAACGTCATCATGGCCCTGGCATTGCGCTCGGACCTTTCGAGAAAAGCTGGCCACATGCCGCCGGCCTTGCGGGTCACATGGAGCGTGCTGCCGGAGAGCGGCGCGCGATTCACATGGACATTGTGCAGATTCATGAACACGGAAATCTTCAGCCAGTTATCTTCGACCTTGGCCCAGTCCACAACCCCGTCGGCGGCGGATACGATTCCTTCCCCCACCTCGCGCTCGGGGTCCCGGAAGAACATGAGCAGTATCCCGAAGAACATAAACAGGACAAGCGCCAGGGGCCAAATGCCGATGTAAAGCATGAAGAGCGCGGCTATGAAAGGGGAGATAATAATGCCGGCTGAACCGCGGGCGAACATACAGCTATATTTCGTTTCTGGTATAAACGTTCTCTGTAATGGGGGTGGCGGAAGCGGCCGCGCGCCATATTGCCATAAAACCTGAGGAAACGTGCTTTGGGAGGTGGCCAGATGCCGTAGCTCTGGGGCCGGGTTGTGTGTCGATTTAAGCGAACCCCGCCCTCCAGATAACATGAGAAGCGCTTCAGACGGGGCGTGATCGGGATGGCTGGAACCAGCCGCTAGACCAATTTGGTCGGTGCCGCGGTGAAATTCCACCCGTAACAGCAATTATTAATAGGGGCAATATTATACAACATGGAATACAGGTGAATGCATGCCAAATTATCGATTTTCAGTTATAATTGAGAAGGATGCGGACGGCTATTTCGCTTTCTGCCCAGAACTCCAGGGATGTTACACCCAGGGAGACAATTACGAGGAGGCCATGGAGAACATCAGGGATGCCATCCGCCTTTGCATAGAGGACATGATAGAATCCGGAGAGGCCGTTCCCACAATAGAATCCATAAGCCTGACCTCCCTGGAAGTGGCCGTTTGAGCGAAAAATTGCCTCGCATCACGGCCGAAAAATCATCAAAATTCTGGAAAAGCTCTAGTGAGTTTGTTCTCCACAATTAAAAAAATCGGAGAACCTGCTCGAAAATCTATGTGGTTGGCCGGAACCAGCCCTGGGGCCGGGTTGGGTGCCGGTTTAAACACCTCCCCGCCCTCACAGGCGGGGCTTGACAATTGAAGGTTACAAATTGCACTAAGTTTTTATAAAAAATTTATTACGCTCAAATAATGCATCACTTTGATGGTGCCATAATATACCTACATCAAAATTATTACACATTTTAGAAATCAGCAATAAGTCAAAAAAATCTGCTGGCAATGGTAACTGTTTTCTAATTTCATATATCATCTGGTCAATTTTATCTAAATCCTGTGTAGATATTGTGGCTAAAGGTATATATTTTTCATCATATTTGGCAACCCACCTCTGTTCCAATATTTTAAATAAGCCGCCCCAATCATAATTTGAAATATCTGGATGCCTTGTAATAATCAAATCAAGTAAATTATTCAAATTATGAATTAGTGGATAATTAATACCTTCTAAACAGAGCCACGCTTTCAAATATTTTTCAACAGATTGCTCAATTAAACAGAAGCCTTGCTCTAACATTGTTTCTATTATTAAGAGCCTTCCAGCAATATAATCTTGTTCTGCTCTTGCTAGTAAACAAACTGCTTTTTCATTATTTTTTTTGAATTTATTATGGTAATCATTTATACGTGTACCTTCCACTCATAAGT
>VMTD01000030.1 GCA_013791785.1 Methanobacteriota archaeon | reverse complement strand
TGAGCATGCTCATATTTGATAGTTTAATTAACAGCATTTTTAAATTATTCTGTATTCTCTGTTAACTACCAGCCCCTAAAGTGGCTGGCGTTTGTTGCCAGGGCTGGAAGTTTACTGCTTATGCCGATTCATCTCAGCCCCTCGGGCTGGGCTTTCTCGGCATTTATGCAGTAAAATGAACCTCGAACCCGCAGGCAGCATCCCCGCCCATTATCGAACCGGTGCTGTCCATGTTGAATTCAAGACCGGTCTTCATTGCGAACCTGGAAATCACGCATCTTGTTGCAAGGCAGAACGTGGGATTGGGGCCCAGGGATTCCATCCAGACGCAATGCGTGTTCCTCAAAAGGACACTGTTTCCAGAGATCTCATAAGAGAATTCAAGGCCCATCCGGTTGAAGAACTTGCACAGCCAGTTAGTCATTGTTTCCACGGTGAGCGCATCCTTTGAGGCGGAAGGCAGGAATTTATCAATGACTTCTTTCTCCAATTTATCGGATAGCTCCTGGACATTGTGGGCACTCTCCCTGTTCAGACGGGCGACCAGACCGAGGAATGCCTCCCTAATCTGATTCTTCTTCACTATCTGATCGGCCAGGGCCACCTCGATGGCATTGAAGAGCGCGTCCATCCTGAAAGGTTTCATGATGAAACTGTGCGCGCCCTGGCCCATGGCATACTTCGCCGCTTCAAAGTCCGCAGTGACGAAAATGATACATTGAAGGGGATTTATCAGCTGGATGTTTTTCATCGCGGTTATGCCGTTGCTCCTGGGCATGCGGTGGTCCATGAGTATGACGTCCGGTTTCGTTTCCAGCGTGCAATATATCAGGAGGGCCTCGTCACCATCGGATGCTTCGGCAACCACTTCGTGATTCTTGATATCGAGTATGTTCCGGTAAACCTCGATGATGGAGGCCTCATCGTCCACGAGCATCAGCGTGGCCATTAATTGCCCCTCCTGAGAATGATGGTGAAATTGCTTCCCTGGCTCGGATCGCCTTTCACACGGTCCTTGACAGAGATACTGCCGCCATAGCTCTCGATTATGCTCTTGACCAGCGTTAGGCCGAGACCCGTACCCCACACCTCGGGGTGAAGCCGCAGGGAGCGGTCGAATACCTTCTGCTTCATCGCATCATCTATTCCGGGGCCGTTGTCCCTGAACTCCAGCTTCAGGAAACCGGATTCATTTTCGGTAATCATAATGTGAATCTCGGGAATCGAGTTCCGGTTGAATTTGATAGCATTGGTGATAAGGTTGATGAATGCCTCCAGCAACAGCCTGTTCCCTATGACGACACCATCGAGGCATGAATTGGTCATATTGATGTCGATGGTCCTTCCCGGAAACAAGGCACGGGAGCGTATAACAGCATCGTCCAGCAGCTCCAGGGCATTGACCTTCTCGGTCATTAGCTCGCCACTTTTGATTGCCTGGAGCTTCTTCATGTTGAGAATGAGTGTGGCACTGCCGGAAATTTGCTCGATGGCATTTCTGGCATAGCGCTCGCCTTTTTCGGTGAGTTCGCCGGATAAGAGCAGCAATTCCAGGTTGGACAGGGCGCCCTGGTTGAAGTTATTGATGTCATGGCTCATCAGGTCATTGTAGAATTCTGCACGCTCGAACTCGGTTTTCAACCGGAGTTCCAGATGCCTTGATTTGGTAATGTCCCGGAATATGCCCTGGTATCCCAGTATCTTGCCGGACTGTGATTTTCTGACAAAGGAGTTTATCAGACAGATTAACCGCGAACCGTCCTTCTTCTTCAGAGTTGCTTCGAAATCCCTGACACGGCCAGTTACCGCGAGTGCGGCGGCAAGACGTTTCGTGTCCTCAATGTATGAAAAGAGAGAACTGGCCTCCTTGCCGATGACCTCTTTATCCGAATACCCGAGAAGCTCGCATCCGGCCTTGTTAAGGTCCATGATTATTCCGTCTCTGTTCGTGATATAAACGACATCCAGGGATTCTTCGAAAAGTATCTTGAAACGTTCTCCGTCGTACAGCATATTGCATTCTTCTTCTGTGAATTGTGTCTTGGGCGGAGCTTTTTTTGAATGGGATTTACCGGGCGGCTTGGATGGATTGTCATTCTTTTTATTTTTTCTGGCCATCAATCCGACCCCCTGGTATCCGATTCTTCCTTTTTCTCCTCTGCATCCATCGGAAACGTGAGAGTGAACTCGGTACCTTGCCCTTCCTTGCTATTGACTGTTATCTCGCCGCCGTGGTCCTCGACAAGTGTCTTGACTATTGGCAGCCCCAGGCCGAAACCGGTCGTTCGGGTGGAGAAAAGCGGTTCGAATATCCTGGCCTGTATCTCAGGGCTCATTCCATGGCCGATGTCCTTCACTGACAAATTCACGAAATTATCATTTATTCCGGTAGTTACCGTCAGTGTGCCGCCGCCCTCCGACATGGCATCGCATGCATTGGATACCAGGTTGTCCAGTATCTGCCTCAGCTTTTCGGCATCGGCCTGTATTAACGGCAGGTTATCCGAGAGTTTCAGTTTCAGGGTGATGTCTCCGGCTATGTTCTCGGACGAGGAAAAATACTCCGTGACATGGGTATTCAGGTTAATGTCTTCCAGAATATTCGGCTTTTGTCGGCTGAAATTGAGCATATTACCGATTATGCGGTCCGAGCGGTCAACTTCCTTTTCCAGAAGGTCCAGCATTTTGAATGTCTTCTCATCCATGTCAGGGAACTTCGTCTTTAGGTAATACGAGACACTGTTGATAACCGTGAGGGGGTTCCTCAGTTCATGGCTGACGCTGGCCGCCATCTGCCCCAGGACGGCAAGGCGTTCCTGTTTCAGTAACTTGTCATGTGCAATATCTAGCTCAATTGTTTTTTTGTCAACCATTATCTGGAGGTTTTCCGAACACTCTTTAATGCTATTCTCCAACTTCTTGCGCTCGGTGATATCACGCTCTGTGGAGGCGATGCCGATAGATTTGCCGGATTCGTCCACAAGCTTCGTCACTGTCATCCAGACATCGAGGATGCCCCCGTCCTTGGTCACGCGCTGGGTTTCGAACGAGGTGATGGTTTCGCCCGCAATCAACCTGCGTGTGAACTCCGTTTGCTCTTCCACTTTTTGTGGCGTTGTGAGGAGATTGATGTTCTTCCGAAGGGCTTCTTCCTCGGTATAGCCATACATCAATTCCGCTCCGTGGTTCCAGGCTGTGATGTTGCCTTTAAAATCCTGAATCGTGACTGCGTCGTTCGAGTCGCGCACTACAGCAGCGAAACGTCTTAGCGCCGCTACTTCTCTGGTGCGCTCGGTGATATCACACTCTGTGGAGGCGATGCCGACAATCGGAAATCTGCCATTGATCGCGGGTTTTGACTGGACTTTGGTTTTTTTAACGGGCTTGGCACTCTTCTTCCCGGTTGCATTCTCAGAACTTTTAGCCGGTTTCCCCTTTGTTTTCCTAACCATCTGTACCACCTCTGCAAATCCGCCAAGAATTCACGCATGCGAGGTGGCGGCTGTTTCAAGAGCCATTTCACTTTTTATATGATACTAATGTCTTCTATATATAATTATTCACAATATTATCATAATGTCACATAAACATCATAGAACGACATTACTTCCACGCTGCCAGTACTAACGAACACCGCCGCACACCATTCCAGGACTTCTGGCTCGGAGGAAGAAAAAAGAAGCGAAACTCGGCGACATTTTGCCTTCCCCGCAGCCAACCCAGTCAAATTTGTCACTGAGAACCAGCAGATATCAAACATGATTTTCACCCGCACAGTTTTATAAAACGCCCCTCACTGTACAAATATGGTACAAGATGACAGAAACAGACCAGGCAAACCAGGTATTGGCCAAGGCCCTCAAGATGGAGAGGTTCAGATACAACTTCTTCTCTTTGCTGGAAGAACAGGCGGATGATGCTGAAACCCGAATGCTGTTCAGTCAAATCGCTGCGGAAGAGGGGAAACATTGCGATTTGTTCACGCTGGAATTGGAACTGATGGGCGAAGAAATTATTGATGAAACCGATTATAAGTCAGAGGGAACGTTCGGCATGGGCGTGACAAAAATAGCCAGGAAAGGCCCTTCGATGGTCCTCCTCTACGCAATCCTGGTGAAGCGGAGGATAATAGATTTCTACATTGCTTCGGTGGATAAAATCAACAATTCCTGGACAAAGATGTTCATTTCCGAGCTCATCGGCCATGAGGAAAAACACGTGCGGATGCTCAGGGAGAAGCTTGCGAAGGTTCAGAGCGCGGTTTGATGAACGGGCGCCATTCGTGTGTTTTTTGAAAACAAGCGGCAAACATATATCTGCGATTTGAGATTCATTCAATGGGCTGGATAGCAGGAGGTACACTTTCGCCGACCCCACCTCACCCCACTTAAATACTATCAAAACCTATTTGCGATTATGAAAGTCCTGCTTGATACAAATATAATAATTCATCGCGAGAGAATCCAACCCCTTGAGAGAGATATCGGGAAATTGTTTTTCTGGCTCGATAAATTGGGATGCAAGAAATACGTGCATCAGGTTACAATTGATGAAATTGGTAAAATGCAGAATGCAAAGAGACTGGAAGCATTTGCCATCAAATTAGAAAGCTATAACTTACTTCCGACTACCGGAAAACTAAGTCCGGCACTTATTAAAATCATGGAAAAATTCGATAAGAATGAGAATGACAAAAATGATTCCATCCTTTTGAACGAGATATACTGTAATCACCTGGACACCCTGATTACAGAAGACCGCAACATACATACAAAAGCACGTCAACTCGGCATAGAGAGCCGTGTATTCACTATTGAAAGCTTCCTGGAAAAGTCAATGGCCGAGAATCCGGATCTCATTGATTACAAGGTACCAGCAATCAAGCGCGAGTATTTCGGCGGCATTGATGTCGGGGAGGCTTTTTTTGACTCATTTCGAGAGGATTATGAGGGATTCGACAAATGGTTTGCCAAAAAATCCGATGAAACCGCTTATGTCTGTCACCAGGATGGAAAAATAGTCGCTTTCCTGTATCTCAAAGTCGAAGATGAGAATGAGCCATATCCAGAGATTCAACCGACCTTTGAGAGAAAGAAACGTCTGAAGGTAGGAACTTTCAAAGTTGAGTTGAATGGCTATAAATTGGGGGAGAGATTCATCAAAGTCATTTTCGATAATTCTTTACTCCTTGACGTTGAAGAGATATACCTCACCATCTTCCAAAAACGCGTTGAGCATGAGATGCTCGAAGCATTGATCGGAGATTACGGATTCAAGGAACATGGGACTAAAACTACAAGTTCTGGCGAAGAAGTTGTATATGTAAGAAAATGCCAGACAAAAGCAAACATAGAGAATCCGAAATCTACTTTTCCATATATGTCAAAACATGCAGAAAAATACATAGTTGCAATCTATCCTGAATACCACACCAATCTCTTTCCAGATTCTATTTTAAATACCGAATCACCGTTAGATTTTATTGAGAATGAACCGTTTAGAAATGCTATTTCGAAAGTCTACATATCTAGATCGTTTGAGAGGAATTTAAAATCCGGAGACATTATTGTATTCTATCGAACTGGTGGGTATTACAAAAGTGTCGTTACAACGCTTGGAATCGTAGAAAGTGTCCACACTCTAATAAATGATTTCAACCATTTTGCCAGCTTATGTAAAAAACGTTCTGTGTTTTCTGAAGAAGAACTGAAATTACATTGGGATTATAAAATACGGAACAGACCGTTCATAGTAAATTTTCTATATGCATATTCCTTCCCCTCTCGTGTGAACTTGAAAAAACTGATTGAACTAGGTGTTATTAAGGATGTTGAATCAGCACCACGCGGTTTTGAAAAATTGACAGAAGCACAATTTAATGTGATAATAAAGGAGACTGGAAGCAATGCAAATATTGTTGTCGATTAAACCGGAATTCGTAGAAAAAATATTCACTGGCGAGAAACGATTTGAGTTCCGAAAACAAATTCCAAAACAACACTTTGACAAGGTTTTCATTTACGAATCTTCACCCACACAAAATATTGTTGGATGGTTTAGCATTGGCAGGATTATTAAGGGACATCCAGATCATGTCTGGAAAACCTGCAAGAGTGAGGGGGGAATTGAAGAGAATCGGTACTTCGAATATTGCAATGGTAACGCGAAAATGTACGCATTCGAGATTAATGAAGTTCATAAATTCGATGAACCGATTAATCCCTTTGAAATTAAAAAGAATTTTGTACCACCACAGAATTTTGCATATTTTGAAACATCCAGCCCTTTTTTCAATGAATTAGAAAATTATTCGAGAAGCAATTGATGAACTTTGCATAGGGATTGCCCATAACTGCTCTATATTATCCATGGTCAGCACGTAAGCTACCAGCCCTGGCAACTGTCGCCGAACTCATAGTTCGGCTAAGTCGCAGCGAATATCGCTGCTCCAAACGCCGGTTCCTTTAGGGGCTGGTAGTTAACAGGCCGAGCCTTTCCCTGGCTTCCTCTTCAGTGAGGAACTTCCCCTTCTTCATTCTCTCCCTCGCCTTCTCTATCGCTTCGATAGTTTCGATGCTGAGTTCTGGCTCTTCCTTGACATTTTTTGCAATGAAGACCACTTTTTTGATTACCTCGTCGTAGCTTTCATTCTTGTATTCCCGGAAAGTATCCAGCTCGCTTTTTGTGTCCTCATGAATCTTAATTGTCGTTGCTTTCATTATACCACAGTATACCATAGTATACGAGGGCATATTTAATTGTTTCTCTCGAAACTCTGGGCACGATTTATCCGGTTCCATTTGTTCACGTTGTAGGATTATTCTCTATTGATATATAACCGGATGTCGGGGGTCTCCGAAAGTGCCCCGTACCCATCAAAGCGCGACGTTCCTTCCGCGCATCCAGTACCGGTCAAACAGTACATCGCACCACTCCAGAAAAGCGGGGTCCGAGGACCGGAACCCGACTGAATAATCAATCTTGTTGCCTGGGCCGTTGAAACAGACCAGCGCCTCGCTTTCATTGGCCGTGTAAAAATAGGGGATTGTTTCCGCGGCCCTCACGGAAATGGCAGCGGCCCGGTTATCCATGTACTCGGTCGGAAGTCTCTTTCCGCCCTTGACCAACATATTGAGTTCCACGCCCGAACGCAGTTTTTCCACATGGGCCAGTATCAGCGCATCGCTGAACTCGGCCTGTATGCTGTTGATGAAGTGATGGGCTCCGATGTTTACCCGGAGAATGGCATTGAATACGTCCATGGCACCTTCGATCTTTTCGGTTCTCTGCAACATTGAAACAGCATCGAAACCGGGCGGTATCATCTCCATGTCATGGCGTTCAAAGTACTGGCTGTTGGATACGGTGTATTCCAGGGAATCGAGCCGTTCCAGTATCAATTTACCGAACCGGGTTATTTCGAAAGAGCCGTCCCTGTTCTTCTTCAGGACTCCTATGTCCAATAGCCTTCCCACATGGCGCGTGACCTCGGACGGCGCCAGACCCGAACCCAGCACCATATCCCGGTGGCGGACTGGTCTGCCGGACGCAAGCCTCATCATGCCGATTCTGGCCCTGTGGGATAGTTCGAACATTATCGAGTGGGACATTCTCGTCTCCTTATGCTCTGTAATTATTTATTTGTTTAAATAAGTTTCTATCAATCTAAATTGTTTCTATTGAACTTAAAAAAGGTATATAAACTGGGATGGCGATTACCTGTCAACAGGGGGGTAAAATGATACAAGAATGCAAGGAAATGACCGCGGTGAACATGGCGCAGGTTCTCGGTGACGAGAACTCAAGGAAAATATTGATAGCGACGCATCTCAAACCAAAAACCGCGTCCGAGATATCCGAGAACTACGGCATCCCGATTGCGATATGCTACAGGAGAATCAAGACGCTGGAGAATATGGCTCTGGTCCAGAAGGATGAACAGATACTCACCCAGAAAGGGAAGCGAAGGTGGTCCTATATCTCCAACATCCACAAGCTTGAGCTGATGTACAGGGACGGGAAGATCGCTGCAAGATACGAGCTGAGGAACGGATTCGTCGAGAATTTATAGGAGGAATACCTATGGGTGAAAACATGGGATTAAATGAATTGGAACGTCTGTCGTCCGGAATCAACGAATTGGATGCACTTATCGACGGTGGTTACCCGAAAAAGCGTTCCATCCTCATCACCGGCGGCCCCGGTGTGGGAAAGACCATCATCGCCCTGCAATTCGTGGACTGCGCTTGCAAGAGCGGATTGAAATGCCTTTACCTGGCCACCGAGGAAACACCCGAAGAACTCAGAATTCAGGCGGCCCAGCTGGGGCTTTCAATTGCCGAATACGAGGAAAAGGGGCAATTACATTTTGAATCAGCCCTTGCGGAAAGAATGGACGATATCACATGGCAGCGCGGTAAAAATGCAGGCACATCACTTTTCAAGAAACCGCTCAATGCCATAAAATCATCCGATGCGGATGTGATGGTCCTGGACAATATCGGTTCTTACACCCTGGACACCACCATCGGGGCTTTCAGGGAACAGATGGACTACCTGGTGAACACCATAAGAGAAAAGAACATGACTGGCCTGATAATCTCGGATGACACACTCAACGAAAGGTACAACAATGTCGCCCAGTATTCTGTTCACGGGGCCATCCACATGTTCAAGCGCGAGAGTCCGTTCACGGGAAATGTCGAACGGCTGATGAACGTTATCAAGATGAGGGGAACCAACACGCCGTTAAGTTACGTTCGGTATTCGATTAACCAGAACGGAATCAACATCCAGACCCAGAAGGAATCCAAATAAAAAAATTGAATGCGGCTCTCACCATCTTTCAACAGAGCATTCAACCATGGCCCGGAAACGATTTCAAACTAAATCCAGGGCCATATGGCTGATATTATTTTGCAAACAAATGGTGAATGCGATATCTAAATCCAAACATTCTGTAGCGTTCGCCTTGATTGAACATTTTGTTACAATCACAATCATCGTGTGAGAAATTTCCGCAATCGACATTATGAAAACGATTTGATTGCGGCATTCGACAATGATGCCAATACTTGAATAATAAGGAAAAAAGGCAGGGTTTTTACCCCTGCCATCTGTATTTCAACGATGCAGGATTATCTCGTTCCATTCCCTGCTCAGTTCCTCGACCTGCCTGTCGAGTTTGATTTCCTTCCCGACCTCCTCCACGCGGTCCATCTTTATCCGGACACAGTCGATTTTTTCCAATGACATTCTCTTCTTTGTGTCCTGGTTCAGTTCCACCAGAATCGTGGTGAACTCACCGTTGTCAGATGTGGTTCTGACATCTTTCACGATGCCGATGGGCATTCTGTTCTTGTCAGTCACGGATTTATCGATTAAGTCGCGCTGGCTGTGCTCGGTCTTCTTCACGGATATTTTGTTCGTGAACTGGTTGTTAAGGGCCTCGATGGTCTGGCTTGACCGTATGGAGTCTTCGTCCATGACCAAGTCGCTGGCGTTCAACGGGAGATGATGCAGACCGCTCAATCCTCCCTTCTGTGTGTGGCGAGCGTCCACCTCCACATGGAGGGTGC
>VMTD01000058.1 GCA_013791785.1 Methanobacteriota archaeon | reverse complement strand
GGCGGGTCATGCATATGAGCACGATGCATGGCGGGTCATGCATATGAGCACGATGCATGGCGGGTCATGCATATGAGCATGGCGGTCTGTTTTTTGTTCAGATTCGTGTAAATGGCCTCTCATCCCCGGCTTAAAAACCGGGAGGTTCCCGGCCTTTATCACTAAAATCCATACATCCTATCGATTCAATATTCAGTTTTTCAGGAATCCACCCTGAATTCCCATCAATTTATAAACAAATTCAAAAATTTGGCCGTAATCGCCATGCTAAAAACAGTTGTGGTTACGGCCAGGCATTGCTGCCCGGCCGCAATTGGTTAGGTTGGTTTGGGAACACCTGGCTTATTGAAATTGATTTTGGCAGATGGGTCCCAGTGGGGAGCGTCCCTCAGTGATTGAGTGGCGCGCTCCAGAGGTTCTCATTTCTCTCGGTGAGCTCGCACATGTTGTGCATCTGCTCTTCGTGCATCTTATCGAAGCTCGGCCCGGAATCCCTGGCCTGTTCGAACTTTGGCTTGTGTATCCATTGTGTGAACTTAAACATAGGCCTTCTCACACTCCTCCACATAGCTGAGTATGTCGTACTCCGAGTCGGTGTAGACATTGTCTGCGTTGCCCATGTGGGTTACGTGAGCCATGCTGTCCATCTCATGGATTAGCTGAACCATTTCGGATATGTCTTCGCCCATGTTGTACATCTCGAAGGCGAGGTCCCTTAGGTCCTGTATCGTGTGATACTTCATCCAGTCTGTTGTTTCCCTGTCCATACCCCGGAGGGTTCTCCAGTCTCTGTTCTTCAGTTTTATGTATTCCACCATAGTGCATCCCTTTCTGACGTTTTTCTTCATTTCGTCTGACATTTGTCAGCCGCAAACCCTATATCGTTTCGGGAGTATATATACTTTTCGGAACCCTTGTTTTCATTAGCCAGTACTATTAATTATATATTTTATGGTCGCTTTTTACTCCAAAATAGTGACGTCTGACGATTTGTATGCCGGACTGTTCAACTCTGATGAAAGACTTTAAATTACTTATACACTTTACGATATATATTGTAATTCAGACTGTGTCTGACAGACAAACGGAACCGGCGGTGAGATAATGGGATTTCTCGATTCAATGAGCAAGGAGAAGAGGCTGTTCAACAAGGTCAAAAAACTTGTGGAAAGGGGAAAGCAGACGGAAACCAAGGGTCAGGCACCCCAGTCCCTCGAATCGTACCAGAAGGCCATGCAGACCCTGGACGAGAACAGCAAAATTGTCGGAATGGCCAGGAAGGAATTTTCAACACTTTACGATGCTGTCGGCAACGGATTCCTGGGCCACGGCCGGGATGCCGAAGGTACAAGGTGCATAGACCGCGCACTGGCACTGGATCCGGGTAACGTAAAGGCAATAATTCACAGAGGTATATATCTCTACAGAAGCGGCAATTCTCAGCAGGCCATCCAGCAATACGATGCCGCGCTTTCCGTGGATCCAGTCAACAAATCTGCACTGGCCAACAAGGGCGCCGCACTGGAGAGCCTGGGCAATCCCGTTGAGGCTATTGCGGCTTATAACAAGATTCTGGCTGCGGACGAATTGGCCCTGGAATTCTACGAACGGATTCTGGCACTTTCTCCCAGGGACCCGACCGTTCACAATCGGAAGGGTGTGGCACTCAACAAATTGAACCGTTATGACGATGCAATTCTTTCATTTTCCAATGCCGTGGAACTGGACCCCCGGTTCATTGATGCATGGGTGAATAAGGGCCTGGCAATGGCACTGGCCAATCGGCATGAAGATGCCGTACCGGCATTTGAAAAAGCCCTTTCCATCAGAAAGGATGACCCCTTCATCTGGGAACAGAAAGGTCACTCATTATACAGAATCGAGAAGTACAGGGAATCCGCGGACAGCTACACGGAATCGCTGCGCCTGAAATCCGACAATGTCAAATTATGGATCATGAAGGGCATGAGCCTGCACATGGCTGAGGATTATGATGCTGCATGCGGCAGCTTTGACATGGCCCTGACCCTGAACGGAGATAATATGTCCGCCCTTGTGAACAAGCGCCAGAGCCTCAAAAAGCTTGGCCGGCACAGGGAGATAATCGAGGTGGCGGATCGGGTGCTGGCTCTGGAATCCAATGACCGAAATGCATTGCTGGACCGGGGCAAATCCCAGGCCGTGCTCGGAGACGATGAGAAAGCGCTTCTGAGTTTCGACATGGCCCTGGGCATAAACGCCAAGGACCTGGAAATCATGGTGGAGAAGAAAGAGGTCCTGAAGAAGCTGGAGAGACACGATGCCGTGGATAACATATGCGACAGAATACTGCATCTGGACCGCAACAATGTTGGCGCTCTCTATGACAAGGGTACTGCCCTGTACGCGTTACAGGCCTACGAGAAAGCGCTTAATCCCCTGAACAAGCTGCTTACAATCAATCCGGAACATGTGGATGCGCTGAACAGGAAACGTGAGTGCCTGAAGGAACTTGCCAGGCATGCAGAAATCGTGAAAACCGCCGATGCCCTGCTGGCACTCCGACCGGACGACGAATCCGCAATGATGGACAAGGCTCATGCACTTTTCAACATGTCCAGATACCCGGAGACTGTGGCCACGCTTCACAAGTACCTCCTGCTCAACGACAAGGATGCCCGTGCATGGTATCTCAAGGGTCGCGCCCAGGCAATGCAAAGCATGCATGTGGAGGCAATCGAGAGTTTTGACAGGGCCATCAAACTGGAACCTAATGACAAGAGGTTCTACGACATGAAGGGGCGCTCCTTTTCCAGACTGGAAAAACATTTGGAGGCCGTTGCTCAATTCGACATTGCCATCAAGATTGACCCTGATGACCCGGAACTCTGGTACAGCAAGGGACTTGCTCACGAGAGTGCCAAATCTTATGAAGAGGCTGTTGCCAGCTTTGAACATGCTCTCCGCCTGAGACCCGAAGACAAGAACATCTGGTACAGCAAGGGCATCGCTCTTGCTTGGCTTGAGCATCATGATGAGGCCATCGCAGCCTTCGACATGTCGATAAATTACGGCCCCACTGACCGTTTCCCCTACCTGAAGAAGGCCGAGGTTCTGCTGAAGATTGGCCGATTCCAGGAAGCAGCCGAGGCGTGCAATAAATTACTGGCGATGAACCACATGGACCTGGAAGCCCTGCTTCTGAAGAAGGATGCTATGAAAAATCTCGCGGACAATCACGGAATAATTGAAACCGCTGACAGGATTACAAAGCTGGACCCGAAGAATGTCCTGGCATACTTCGACCGGGCCATTGCCGAACAGCACCTGGGTGAACACACCCATGCCGTGAAATCCCTCGACCGGGCAATTCATCATGAGCCAGATAACGTAGACCTGCTGAATGCAAAGAAAGATTCCCTGCTGGCTCTTGAAGACCTTCAGGGCACCATAGATATTGCCACTCGCATCATTGAACTGGACCCGGCGAATTCCTGGGCATGGCATGATAAATCGAAGGCCCTCGGTTCCATGGGCATGTATGATGAGGCGTTGAAAGCAGCCGATTCCGGTCTCAAGGCCAACTCCAACATGTCCGATCTATGGGTGATTAGGGCGGAGGTGCTGCTGAAGCTCAACAGGGGTACAGAGGCCATAGAATCCTACGACCGTGCCCTCAAGGTAAAACCCGGCGACTCCGGCACACTTTACAGGAAGGGAAAAACGCTCTACTCCATGGAGAAATACGATGATGCTTCCAGATGTTTCTCCGAAGGCCTGCAGGGCCACCCGGACGATGTGAAACTTCTCAATGCCAGGGCCATGTCCTTCATGCGCCAAGGTAAGTTTGACCAGGCGGTGCCCGATTTTGATAAGGCTGTAGGTCTGGAACCGGATAATTTGCGCACCCTCATCAACGTGGGGCTTCTCAAGCTGGAACTGAAGGAGTACGACGCAGCGTTGGGATACCTGAACCGCGCCCTGCAACTTGAACCGAAGGACAAGCAAGTTCTGGCTGCCAAGGCCAAGGTCTACGAGGCAATGGAGAATCTGGATGAGGCCAAGTACTGGTACAACAAAGCCCTGGAGGAGGGTGAAGATTCGGAATTGCAGGCCAAGATTGCCATGATACTTTCCAAGACTGGTGATTACGTTTCGGCGGTTGAACTGCTGGACAAAGTGGTCGCTTCCAATCCGGAATCCAAGGATGCCTGGTACAACCTGGGAATGGCCCGGGAGATGCTCAAGCAGTACGATGAGGCATTGAAATGCTATGACCATGCAATCGGCCTGGATGCCGATGACAAGATATCTTGGAACAGCAAGGGCCTGGTCCTTCTGGAAATGGGAAAAATGGACAATGCCATCCGGAGCTTCGAGCGTGCGCTTGAACTGGATTCGGAATTCGGTGCCGCCCAGGACGGTCTGCGCATCGCCAGGGAAAGGATTGCCGCCCAGGAGATTGAGAAATTCGCCAGGGGTATTCTTGCACTGGAGCATGACCGCAACCGACCGGTTTCCAGGGAGGAGGCATTCAGAGATGCCGGCGTTCCGTATGCGAATCTGGAATTGGTTTTCAATTATCTCAACCAGATCGAGGAGTTCCCCATACAGAGTATGACGCCCCAGGAAAGGGACGAGATGGAAAAAGCATCCCACGATGTCCTGGTCCGTTCAATCGGCAGCGGCTCCGCACCCCAGAAATCCCGTTTGAGGCTGTCAGATATCACAGTCAATTTCCCGGAGTACTCCCTGTGGAAGGCCAAGAGGGTTTTGAGCTACATCCAGCGCGTTGACCAAATGGCGTTCCCGCCTGATAATTCTCAGGAGATGGATGCGTTGCTACGCAGGGCACTGGCATTGCCACCCGAACGTAGGTCCGTCATAGGTCTCGTGGAATCGCTCAGTCTCGGTGTCATGAAGGCAAAGCAGCTTCAATCGCACCTCGCCACTTTCAAGAAAGACGGTTACGTCGCGCCGGAGGTGGAAATCGGATCGCTGGTCAGCGAGGAATACGGTGGTTCGAGACAGTCACAACCCAAACCCCAGAAGCCGAAGCCGGAGCAACGGTCCGAACCGCGGGAGGAGAGTCATTCCGGGGACCATGGCATGGCCAGGAAATACTGCACCAGCCACGGTCACATGGCAGTGACGAGGCATCACTGCGGCTCATACCTGTGCCACAACTGCGTCAGCGGGGCCAGTAAGTGTCCCATCTGCCATCAGCCCCTCCACGGACCCCCGAAGAAGGAACTTCCCATCAAATTGGAGCGCCAGCGCGAACCAGAGGAAATTGAACCGGACGATGACGGCAGTTCGGACGATAATGAGGAATCGGACGGTCGACCCAGGTCGGATGATGATATAAAGAGCGAATTCGGAACGCTGTAGTCCCGCAAAATTTATTGCAAATGGTATTGAAATTTTGCGGAAATTCCTCACACGATGAATCTGTTTGCCGATTGAATGCTGATTCATGGCGAATTCTCTAATTGTTGAGATTTAGTTATCGAATTCACCGATTGTCATCAAAATGAATGGAATTTTATGGTGCTGGATTTAGCAATAAACTACCAGCCCCTAAGTTGCTAATATTTATTGCGGGCTGGATGTTTACCTCCATAAGCCATGCATCTGATTTATCAAAGCCAATTAGCTTTGATTTCATATGTTTATTTATTGCACGATGCATGGCGGATTCCCACGATGTTCCCGCACCATTGGCGAATGCGACATTTGGATATGATTGAAACTGCATTCACCGCGCGTCGTAAATCTACAATGTAAACTACCAGCCCCTAAAGTGGCTGGCGTTTGTTGCCAGGGCTGGAAGTTTACCTAGGGGGCCATGCACCTGATTATCAAAGCCGATTAGCTTTGATTTCAGATGTTGATATATGTACACGATGCATGGTAGGTCATGCATATGAGCACGGCGGTCTATTTTTTTTTTGTTTATATCCGTGTAAATGGCCTCTCATCCCCGGCTTAAAAACCGGGGGGTTCTCGGCCTTTATCACTAAATCTACAATTTAACGAGCAAACTTTTAGAAGACTGTACTATTACTTTATAGGGTAAGGTATTTATAGAATTCACGAGTTACACTATACATTCGAAAACTGCACCGTCTGTTTGGGAGGCTTTAGCTTGAAAATGAGGAAATTATCAGCGAGCTTGATTGTTCTGATGCTAATGAGTGTCAGCTTCGGAGTGATAGCATGAAAGAAACGAAATTCAGGACACTGAAAAATCCAGATATCGGAAAACAACGCGAAGCCAGGGTCATTCAAAGAGCGAGAAAAATTGGCTCCGTTATCGTTGTTTCAATCATGATCGCTATGAGCTTCGCAGTTTGTTTTTCAATGAGCGCTGAAGCTCTGGAATTCGTTGAGCCGATGACCATGCCCTGGACCACAGCCTTCGAGCCGACTGATTCGGCATGGGATTCGACCGGCAATCACTGCGTCATAATCGGGAATGACACGTCCGGCATCCAATCCAGTGCCTGGTATTACAATGCGGCGTCCAATACCACGTATCCGATTTTGGAGGGTACCGACCCAACAGTTCCAGCAGCTAATATTGTGGTGAATACTAACACCAGCATAAAATACAGCACCATACAGAGTGCCATCGATGCGGCCAGTTCCGGAAACATCCTGGATGTCTGGTTCGGAACCTACAACGAGAATATTGTCATAGATATTCCGCTGACCATCAGGGGCAACGGGAGTGCCAACACACTCATTGACGGCGGCGGGAGCGGCACTGTGGTCTCTATCAAGGCCAACGGTGTGGTGATGAAGGGGTTCACCGTGACAGGCGGAACCACCGTCGGGATACACCTTTATACGGTACAAAACTGCAGGATAGAGAACAATACGGTTGAAGTCAATGGCGATGGGATATTGATAGATGGCTCTTCCAATAACATAGTCAAGGGCAATGACATCAATAACAATGGCTTCGGAATGAGGGTTAAGAACAGCGACGCTACTAAAAGCATCATTGGCCCCGTGGAATACGGTGGCCAGTATTCGGGTGTCCTTTTCAATGCGGCTTCCCCTGGTCCGGATTATGAAATATTCCATGATTTCAAGCCAGGTTGTCTCGATGGATTCAACCCACACTATACCAAATTCGTAACAGATGGTTCCTATCTGTATGGAATGACATATGGTGGAGGGGCATATTCCCATGGCACAATATTCAGAACAGACATGGTCGATGGAACCTCGTATTCCGCATTGCATGATTTCAAATCCAGTGAAGGTAAAAATCCCTATGGGGAGTTAACTATTGATGGTTCCACTCTCTATGGAATGACCTCTGAGGGCGGTACTAACAATTTGGGGACCGTGTTCAGAATTAATACTGACGGCACTGGTTATGCTGTTATGCACAATTTTGCTGGCGGAACCGCGGACGGGAGTTATCCATACGGCGGCGTCACTGTACAAGGTTCGGACATCTGGGGCATGACATCGAACGGAGGTATCAAAGGCAATGGCACCATATTCCACATGAACACCGACGGCACTGGCTATAGCGTTATGCACAGCTTCGATACGGGCGGAAGAAATCCTTATGGAAACCTGATCTATGATGCAGGATTATTGTATGGCATGACCCGGACCGGCGGCAGCGCTGGCTATGGGACAGTCTTTGCCATTGATGCATTTAGCCCTGCAGGCCTGTCATGGTTCTATAAATTCACATTAGCCAACGGCCCGGTTCGCCCATTTGGCAGTTTGATGCTGTACAATAGCATGTTATATGGAATGACGGCGGATGGCGGAGGTGCAAGCAATTACGGGACCATGTTCAAAATAACCCTTGATGGTGTCACTATGAATGTATTGCACAATTTTACAGGCGGTGCAGGAGGCCAGGACCCCTATGGCGGACTGGTCACCGACGGGACCTACCTGTATGGTATGACATACAATGGCGGTGCCAACACCCTGGGAATGGTGTTCAGGACAATGCTTGACGGCTCTGTTTTAGTCCCCTTGCGTGATTTTGCCGGTGCCGCGGATGGCTCCAGGCCCTATGGCAGCCTGTTGATGTATGGCGGTTTGTTTTATGGCATGACCTACGCAGGTGGGACCCATGGACGAGGCGTTGCGTTCAACATTAACAGCGATGGGACAGTGTTCAATTTGCTTCATCATTTCGGGCCGCCCACCATGACAGAAGGCCATACTCCAGGCGGGGGAGTTGTTTATGATGGCACGTACCTCTACGGCACAACCAAGAATGGCGGGGACATGAACTATGGAACTGTTTACCGCATAAAGTCTGACGGCTCTGGCTACTCGCTTGTACATGAGTTCCAAGGGGCTCTAGCGGATGGACAAAGCCCCTGGGCGACCCCGTTGCTTGTCGGTGGCACATTGTATGGAACAACTGTGAACGGCGGAAGCAGTGGCAAGGGTGTGGTCTACAAGGTCAATACCAATGGCTCGGGTTACACTGTCATGGACCATTTTGTGAACACCAACGGAGCAAATCCATACGGAGGTCTGGCAAATGGCGGTGACGGTTATCTCTACGGCATGACATGCTACGGCGGCTCCAAGGGATGGGGGACAATATTCAAGGTTGATATTGCCACTGGCATCATCAGCCTCATTCACAGCTTTGACGATATCGAGGGCTCTCAGCCCTGGGGCAAATTGCTGGTCAATGGCACACTATTGTACGGCATGACATATCAAGGAGGTGCGAACGATGCAGGCCTCATCTTCAAGATCAATACTAATGGTGCAGGCTTCGCCCCCATGTTCCATTTCGACTGGACCGATGGGTACTGGCCATACGGGTCCCTGGTAATGGATGATACATTCCTGTACGGTATAACAAACACGGGCGGCGGCGGTGATGCCAATGAATGCGGAACTGTCTTCAAGCTGCGCAAGCTTGATGAGACATACACTGTCATGCGTCGTCTTGTGACCGCGGATGGTGCCAATTCACGCGGAAGTCTCATGCTGGACGGCGATTTCCTTTATGGGATGACCAACTACTTGGGGGCCAATGATTACGGCACTCTCTTTCAGGTCAATAAATACACAGGGGCACTGAATGTTATGCATGATTTCACAGGGGGACCATTGGACGGAGCCTACCCTTATTACAATGATGTCATAGCTTTGCAGAATCCTTCCCTGGCATCCACCGGCAATCTCATCTACCACAACAATTTCATATCCAATACCTGGCAGGCAGAAGATAATTCTGGCCCAACTTCCTGGGATAATGGCCTTCCTGATGGCGGTAATCACTGGGACAATTACACAACAAGTGTGGATGCCAATTCTGACGGTATCTGGGATTTGGGCTTTGTCATATCCGGCACAGCATCGGAATCAGATGCCTATCCCTGGGTTCGGGAAAATGGGTGGAAAATGCCCTACACCAATTTCAGAAGCGTGGCCTGGGACGATGTGAACCAGAGATTCTGGATATGCGGCGATTATTCAACAAATGCCCGAAGTTCCGTCTATTATATTCCTATCAGCACACCCTCGACCATGGTGCCTGTCTCTGCCCCTGCAAGCTCATTCTCCGCTCTGGCTGTTGATGAACTAGGCAATGTTCTGGTGGGAGGAAATGACCTTCAATACATCTACTATTACGAAACAAGCACTGATAATGGCTATGAAATTGGTGAAAATGGAACCGGTGCCATGTGGGACTGGAACATCACCAGCATCACATTCAATTCCTATGACAACAGGTTCTATTTCGTTGGAAATGTCAAGAATACTGATACTGGTGTGGCATTCTTCACAGAATCCTTGCCACTAAACGCAACCGGGAAAAAATGTTTCATTGACAATTCAGATTTCATGAACTTCCCCGGAATTGGAGGTTTGAGATCAATATCATGGAATCCTGTCCGAAATTACAGTCTGGCAGTTGGTGACGGCGTATATAGGCTGAATCCCTACACCGGTACTGACCAGAAACTATCCTGGTCAACCATAGAAGGCCCCGAGGCCGGAAAATCGTATTATGACATATCCTGGGACACCGACGGCTGGAACGAGGCCGGGATAGTTGGTCAGAATGGAATTTATGGAAATTACTGGCGGTACTATCACACCAATCCGCAATTACTAAACGGCAATACCAGCGATACTGCAAGCGTATACCCCACTTGTGCCATGAAGCCGCCGTCCAGCCCCAAATGGCTGCTTATTTCCAACAGTGATGGCGCAATCCAGGTCAATATTCAAGCAAAGGACGAGAGCGGCGAGATTACGTTGAGCTTTGACCTGCCACATATATTCACAGTGGAGATGTGGAAGCAGAATGATGTCACCAAAGCCTCGGTACTCAATACCCAGGTGGATGCAGATACCAACTACACATTCTTCATTGAAGGAAATTACACTTCAAGCGGAGTGGACCTCTGGAATGATTTGTATATAAATATCACCGCCTGGTATGACGAGGGAAAGGCAGGCACTAATTCAAATCCTGAGCCAAATTGGAATACAGAATATAATCGTACAAGGCAGTTCAACATAACCTATTATGCAGGCACGGCATCGTATTCAATGCACTATCCTGCACCCTCTGGGTCTCCTCCTGAGTTCTATATTGCCGGTTTGTGGCTGGACCCCAATACCTATGGTTCTGACAACAGCCATCACCGCCTTTACATCAATGTGAGTTTTGGAGCCCAAACGTATGTGGCTGCCAGTGATTTTTCAGGTGGTCCCGCCTCCAATCCTTGGGATGCTAATCTTGCCTTGAACGATGTAGATAGCTGGGACCTCAAGGTAAATGCATCAATCAGTTCTGGTGTATATAATAACAGTTTCGCGGAATTCGGCATCAAAGAGTATGCTTCAGTGAGCGTGTCAGGAACTCCAGGAGGCAGTGCGCCACCGGGAACTGTCAACTATACCATGGCAACCCCGTCCCAGATATCTTATTCAACCAATTCGCAGTATTATATGAACGTGTCAATTCCCCACCTGTACCTGAATGGAGATTCCGCATCACCCTATTTCATTCCAGCAACTGATGTGCAAGTCCAGAACACACATTCCAGAGCAACATCCTCGAATTCAGATGCATTCAGCCAGATAGCATTCGCTGGCTCAAACAATGGTATATGCATATGGGGCACGGAATCACCGGTTGCACCTATAGCACCAGTATATAATGGAACAGAATCCGCAGGTCCAGGATACTCTGATTTCACGGCAGATTCCATGAGCATGGCATTCGAGGTAACCGAGGTTTACTGGTGGGTATCTATTCCGGCAGGTCTTCCTGAGGGAACTTATCGCGCAACCATCACATTAACAGTCGAGAATTGATAGAAAGTCTTATTGCTGAAAGGCATATCCAATCCCGTTGAAACTCACAATTCTCGGTTCCGGCGGTTTCCGCCGCACCCCCAGACCCGGCTGCCACTGCCCGGTATGCCATGAGATGCGACAATCCGGCACCCAGCGGCTTGGCAGTTCCCTGTTCCTGCACGGCGGTAGAATTCTATTTGATGCCCCGGAGGAAATTGCCTCCGAGCTGGAAAATGCCCGAATAGACCGAATAGACCACCTGTTCTTCACACACTGGCACCCCGACCACACCCTGGGCGCCAGAATTCTGGAGATAATGAATACCCAGTGGTCTGAAAAGCTTGAGTGGCGCATGGTCGCAGTTCACAAAACCATGGTGCACATGCCTGGTCCGGTGTACGATGAGATGATGTCCCGGTTCGGGCCGTTCTTCGAGTTCTGGGACGTGCTTGGCATTTCCGGGACCGGCAGGATGGACGGTCCGGTCCAAATCGGAAATGTGACAATCGATGCAGTGGTCTTCGAGACCATGCACAGGACCATGACCCATTCCACCGCTTACATTATCACTTCGGGAGAAAAGAAAATTGTCTATGCGCCCTGTGACATCACCCCATTTCCAAGGGACGAGAGATTCATGGACTGCGACCTCATGATACTTCAAACAGGCTGGTGCGGCCCGGAGATGGCCGAACGGGCCAGGAACGGCCCCCATTACGAGATATCCATGGATGAGATACTGAACATTGCCAGGGAATATCGGCCCGGAAGAATTATCCTGACTCATTTGGGGGATGAGGCAAAGCTTCTCTCGAATGACATGCGGGAAATCGAAGCCAAATATTCCGAATTCAACCTGACTTTTGCGCATGATGGCATGAGCGTGGATGTATGAACATCTTGTATCAATGATAAGAGTTAAGTCTTCTGAAATTTTAGATTTTAGAACTTAGATTTTAGATTTATGCTGGCAGAATGCCCAACCGTATTTTAGATTTTACAACTTAGATTTTAGATTTGTGCTGGGAATATGCAACGTCGTCAGTTCGTCGTAAATCTACAATCGAAAATCTAAAATCTACAATCGTCAACTCCTTCATTTCACTGAATACTTACTATCAATGATAAATATTAAATATAGTGGAACGATATATAAATATCAAATACGCTGACCGGATTTTCTGGCCAGCGAATGTGAGGTTCCATGGAAAAGGAGGGTTCGGTGCTTTACCTGTGCCCGGGCTGCGGGGCTTTTGTCAGCGAGAGTGCCAGCAAGTGTCCGAAATGCGGCGAGGTTCTCGAGAGCGGCTCTGACATTGATGAAGCGCCCGATGCTTCGGAAATCACCGAACAGCAGGACCGCGTGGAAAATGAGATTGAACTTCTGGAACAGGAAATAACAGAGGTTGACGATTCTGAGCCGGTTACCCTGTTCCTGTGCTCCGAGTGCGGAGCGTTCACAGGCGGAAATGCGAAAAATTGCCCCAACTGCGGAGCACTCATGGGCGATGAGGAACCTGCGACCCCGATTATTGAATCGGAGGATACAGAGATCAATATCCTGGAAATGCTGGTGCAGACGGTGAAACCACCCCACGGCGAAGTCGAAATCATAGAGGACCTGAAGCATCTGGAGAGCGCTGAGGACGTGGCAGCCTTCCTTGAAACTATTGTTGATGATGATGTTGACGACATGGTTCTGGCACCCCCGGCGGAACTTCTCCCTGAGCGTTCGGACGGTTCCGATGACCTGCTCAGCAAACTGATTCTCGAAGCAGAGACTTTCGATACAGACAAACCTGGCAAAAGATCAAAGGCCATGCAAACGGTGGGGGATATGCTGGTTGGTGAATCTGCCAAGTCCTTCGTGGGAGATAATGATTCGATTACCCTGTGCAAGACCTGCGGTGCATTCGTTTCGGAATCCGCAGGCGTTTGCAATGTGTGTGGCAACTCCCTCCAGGGCGATAAGCGCATTTCTGTGCAGTCCGGGCAGGAGCTTTCGGAACCAGGATCCGGCGAGGAAGAAGCCGATTCAGTAATTCGTAAAATGCTCGGCGTCGCTGATGATACTGTTCTCGATACCGAGGTCGGTAAACGTTTCCAATCCGATGGCAGCCTCGGCCTCTGCACATTGTGCGGCGCATTCATCAGCCAGGATGCAGAAATATGTCCGGTGTGCGGTACTCATATCGAGGACATGCCCGAGTTCATTCCATCCATGGACATAGTGGGTCCGGAGAGTGAGGACCACGGCCTTGCCATATGTCCGCACTGCGGTGTTTTCGTTCAGGAAGGTGCCAGGGAATGCATGTCATGCGTCAAGCCCATACCGGAGGGTGCCACAGTACCCATATCCCAGGAAGCGGAAAAGCCCGAGGATCCTGACAGGGCGGTCAATATTCTCAAGACCTTCCTCGGTGTAGAGAAGGCGCTGGAGATGGCACCTGTAAGGGACAGCAGTTTCAGGGGACTTGACCTGTGCCCGGACTGCGGTGCGTTCGTTTCCATGGATGCCGTGGTGTGTTCCATATGCGGCAATTCCCTGTTCGAGGATTCCGGTGATTCGCCGAAGATAAGGCTTGACATGCCAGATGTCATGAAATGTCCAAATTGCAGCGCCAGCATGGATGTACATTCGGAAGAATGTCCCCTGTGCGGAATGTCCTTCGCTGTGCGGCACCCCCGACCGGAACCGGAAGGGCCCGGTGAGGACATAACCGACTTCCTGGACAGCGAACTGGGGTCCACCATCCGAACGCTCGAATCAGTTGATGCACCCGCAATCGAACCTCAGGACATCGCGGAGGCCGTGCCAGATGATGATACACTTGAGGACTTGTTCATATTGGAAGACGTTGAAGAATTGGAAATATCATTGGAACCGGACGCCGAATTCCCCGAAGCCGAAATTCCAATCGAGGCACTGCCAATTGAAGTCGAGGACCCTATCCCACCCACCGAGCCGGAAACCCTTGAATTCATAGAACCGGAAGAAAGCGAAATCTATGAGCCTGAAGAATTACCAGCTATCGAAGCGGAGGAAGAAACGTTCATGGAGGAGACCGTTGTAACTTCCGAATCGGTCGCCGAAATTCCCGACATAGAATCCGAGGTGAAACCCTCGGTGAATGCGGCCAACTGGACCACCGGTGTTTATGTTTCCGTTGCCGCCATTTGTTTCTTTCTGTTCTTCTATATAATCGCTCCGGGCGATTATGCACCCGGCCTTGCGGTGATATTTGGAACATTGATGCTCCTGGGAACCTATCTCGCCATGACGGAGAAGGCCATATTTTTCAGGGGAGACCTGAAGCAAGCCAGTGTTTTCATCGCCGGAATATTCTTCGCGGCCGTGGTCATTCTACACTGGCCCATGGGACTTATGACCGCCGAAACCGGTTTTCTGAACCAACCGTCGCTGGACCGTGTACTTCTTTCCTTGTCCGTTCTGCTCACCACCGTCGGCCTTCTGTGGATAAGGGCCAGAGTGAGATTTGTATTCACCTGGTTCTTCGGAAATCTACTCCTTTTCATGGCAACGGTCATATCCTTCACCTACTCGAATTACGGAACCGGCATTGAATCTCCTGTTCTGATAGTGGCCGGTTTCGGCTCAGGTTTGGTGTTCCTCAGCCTCATATTCCTTCAGTACGAGAGGGCCATCAATTCGTCCATTGAAACGGACATCGTCCGTGGCGACGCACATTACCTGAAGCGCGATTATGTCGGTGCCCTGGCATCCTACGACAGCGCCCTTGCCACGGCCCAGATGAAGAAAGTGGGGGCCTACGGAAGTCCGATTGTGGCTTATGACGTACCATGGTACAGCAAGGGTTCCGCGCTGATTCTCATGGGCGAGTTCGAGGAGGGCATCAAGTGCCTTGACATGGCACTGGCCATAAACCCCAGAAACGAGGTCACATGGGTCAACAAGGGCAATGCCCATTCAAAACTCGGCCAGCACGGTCCGGCATCTGATTGCTACAGGAAGGCCATAGAATGCAACCCGTTCTATGAGATCGCCTGGAACAACCTTGGAAATGTATCTGCAAGGAAGAAGGATTATCTGGATGCCCTGAAACACTACAACCGGGCCATAAAGATTAATCCAGCGTATGATGATGCATGGATAAACAAAGGATATGTACTGGCCAAGATGGGGAAGCGCGATCAGGCTGTCAAATGCCTCAACCGGGTCGGTTCCAGGGTGAAATCCGAACCTGCTCCGGTGGACCGGGATGCGCATCTGTTGTAGATTCAGCCATATTCACATGTTCGCCGAATTTGCCGGACTTATGCTAATAATATGTCTGTGATGACAATATGAGTGTTCTACAAAGATATTTATCTGTATTCTCCATTGCCAATGTGTATGTTGTGGATGGATGCAATTCTGATTGTAGCTGTATGCCTCTCGCTGTCCTTGCTGGCTTATTACAAGAAGCTTCTGACATGGGACGGCTCCCTGGCTGCTCTCATCGTCGGCATCGTGATAGGGTGTGTCGGCGGAATCAGCTGGATTTTACTTCTCCTCCTATTCCTAGTAACAAGCTTTGCCGCAACTATTTACAAACTCGGCGTGAAGAAGCAAAAGGGCGTTCAGGAAGGAAAATCGGGGGAAAGAACCTGGAGAAACGTTCTGGCCAACGGCGCGCCTGCCCTGATTATCGCTCTTCTCGCATCGGACTATCTCCATGTGATGGACAGGACCACCGGCTCTGTTCTCTTCCTCTGCGCAATATCGGTTGCCGCGGCAGATACCCTGGCCAGCGAGATAGGTGTCCTGGCAAAAAAGACCTGGTTCATAACTACCATGAAACCGGTGAAGGCAGGCATTGACGGCGGAATATCCTTGCCCGGTCAGGCCTCGGCTGCAGCAGCGGCTATTTACACGGGCATTGTTGGGATACTGGTATTCCATCTCATGGACGGCATGGCATTTAACTGGCTTCACATAATTCTTATAGCGGACATCGGATTTTTGGGATGCCAGCTGGACAGTTTCATCGGTGCAACACTCGAGACAAAGGGCAAGGTATCGAAACTGACAAATAACCTTGTTTCAATTTCAGTCGGAACAATAGCCGCGTGGCTGGTGATGATATGGCTGCTATGAAAATACTGCTGGTGATATGTGACGGAATGGCCGACAGACCGGTCGAAGCGTTCAAGGGAATGACCCCGCTGGAAGCGGCGGAAGTCCCCAACATGGACCGACTTGCGCGTGAAGGCCAGACCGGGCTCATGGACGTAATCGCCCCGGGAATAGTGCCGGGGAGTGACACGGCGCATCTCGCCCTGCTGGGCTACGACCCCATGGTGGTGTACACCGGCAGAGGGCCGTTCGAGGCAGCCGGCGAGGGTGTCGAAGTGCGGAAGGGCGATGTAGCTTTCAGATGCAATTTCGCAACAGTGGACGCAAAGATGCACGTTACCGACCGCCGGGCAGGCAGAATCTCCAGCGACACGGACAAGCTGGCTTCTGCACTCAACGGCATGAAAATCGAGGACATCGATATCATTTTCAAGCAGGGCGTGGATCACCGTGCGGTACTGGTTTTACGGGGTCCGGGCCTCAGTCCCTGGGTATCCGCGGTGGACCCGCATCATGAAGGAAAGGTACTTGTCTCTAGGGGGCTGGAACCGGAGGACGAGAAAACCGCCCGCATCTTGAACGAATTCACCAAACGTTCGTACGAGATACTCAACAAACATCCCGTGAACATCGAGAGAGTGAGAGTGGGAAAACCGCCTGCCAACATTGCGCTTGCCAGAGGGCCGGGAAGTCCGCCGGAGGTTCCGTCCTTCACCGAACAGCATAATGGATTAAATGGCGCGGCCGTCGTGGGAATATCCCTTGTCAGGGGGCTGTGCAGCCTCTCCGGCCTGGAGATTATCCCGGTCAAGGGCGCTACCGGTTCTACTGATACTGATCTAGTAGCCAAGGCCAAGGCCGCAAAGAAGGCCCTGACCACTCATGATTTTGTTCTACTGCATTTCAAGGCCCCTGACCTTTACGGTCACGACGGAGACGCTCGCGGCAAGGTCGCGTTCATCGAGAAAATCGATGGCGCACTGAAGAAAGTGCTGGACGGCCTTTCGGACACCGTGGTCTGCATAACCGCCGACCACTCAACGCCCTGCAGCCTCAAGGACCATGCGTCGGACCCTGTGCCGGTACTGGTATGGGGAACCGGTCTCAGGCATGACTCGACCGAATGCTTCAACGAGCTGGAAGCCGCTTCCGGCGGGCTGGGGCATATCCGCGGAAATGAGCTGATGCAGATGCTGAGCGGGCTGGCCGGCCGCAATCCCAAGTTCGGGGCGTAGGTATGGCAGAGAAACCGATATTCGATTCCATCGCCCATGTCTATGACGATACCAGAAAACTCCCGCCGGACATCATGACCGGCGTCATCAACACTCTTTCCGAAGTACTGGGTTCCGATTCGAAATTGCTGGAAGTGGGTGTCGGCACAGGGCGTTTCTCTATTCCGATGTGCAGTAGCGGTCTTGACGTTGTAGGCATCGACCTTTCCACGAACATGCTGGAGAGATGCAGGGAAAAAGGCTTCGACATGATTCTGAAAGCGAATGCTTGCCAGATGCCTTTCCGAGACAAGCACTTCGACAACGCCTTTATGACTCACGTTCTTCACCTGGTGGAGAACTGGGAATGCCTTCTGCGGGAGGTTTGCAGGGTAACAGAGCACAATCTAGCTTCCGTTGTCTCGTTATGGCCCAGGGATGACTGGCCCGGGGATTATTACGGGCGCAGGGTTGACGAGTTGGGCTACGGACCTTCCCAGCCAGGGGTTTCCGAGAGGGAGCTGGCGGAGAAAATACCGCCGAACAGGCGAATTCACATAGGAACCTACACCATGAAGCGCAGCAATGACAGTTACATCGACATACTGGAGAAGCGCCATTATTCCTCGGCAACGAAACTTCCGGATGACCTTCATGCCAAGGTTGTGGCCGAGGTCCGCGAAAGGTACGGCGGCAAGACCAGGGCCATCGAGAACAGGGTTGAGATATGTTTGTGGGAAATAGATTCGTTAACCAAATTTCTGCATTCAAACACGCCTCTTTCATAATCCAACTCGGTTCTGTAGCTGGTTCCGCTCTGGCCAATCATGCCCCGTCTGAATCGCTTCTCATGCTATCTGGAGGGCGGGGTTAGCGCCATCGAATTTTCTGAATTCGATGTCGTGTGACACGATTCCCGTCATCATCCTTTGGAAACCTCGGCTGTAAGGCCGGGGAGGAGTGTAAATCGGCACACAACTCGGCTACGGGGCTATGGCATCTGGCTAGCTCCCGAAGCACGTTTTCTCTGGTTTTATGATAATAGAGCGCGCGGTCAATCCCGCGGACTATCTTAAAAAGTTGCGAAAGAGGGATGAAGTCATGAACGAAGGGTGGGGACAAATTGTCACCCCCCTTGAAATTCAGACTTCGGGCGGCAAGCATATTTCAACAACAATCTAAAATCTACAATTCGCAAATCTACAATAATATCGCCCCCCAACCCTTTTTAACCATGCCGTATTTCCTTGTGATAACAGGGAGGAATACCCACATGTCGAGGAACACACTGTCAATTTCAGAAGAACGACTGAAGGAAGTGAATGATTTTTTGCTGGACCCCAACAGCCAGATTGTGAATGACCTGATAATGCTGGTGGAGAAGCACGGCGGTGTTGACGAGATTAACAGCAGGGCCAGGGAGGCCGGCAAGCTCGACAACATCCTCGCCAGGATGGATGGCTCGCCGCATCTCAAGGACATTCACTGGCTCATGGAACAGCGTGACAACGGCACTTTCATCAGCGTTCCGGAGTACCGGCGCAAGATACTGGGCGACGCAACGGATACCATGAAGTTCGACGAGACCAATGCCATGACCCTGGAGATTTCCGCTTGCCAGTACTTCTCTTTCTTCATGACGGAGGCCCGCCAGGCCCTCGAGAAGCAGGAACTGATGCCCGGCCGTATAATCCGCGTGCGATTCATGAAGGAGCAGGAGGCCGACGGCGACCTGCTGGCCATGACCGCTGCAACCGAGATAATCGGCGCAAGCAGGTGCGAGACCCTGGACACCAAGGGCACCGACGGCTCCAACGTGCATCTGGGCGGCCCGGACACCATAACCGGGTACTTTGGCGGAGTGGGCCAGCCGAATGATTACGCTATCAAATGGATTGACGAATTCCTTTACTACTACACGAACTACGGCAACCGCCAGGTCCTGAACATTAACCCCGGCACGGTTCTCTTGGGGTACATGCTCCACAAGTTGGGCGTCGATATTGAATTCAAGATCTCGGTATTCATGGGCAATGATAATCCGTATTCGGTTTTCTGGACCCTCATGGCTGCAAGGCTGCTATCCAGGCCGGACGGTTCCTCGCCACTAATCGGTTTCAACTTCTCCAATTCTGTCAACAATAATACGATAATTGCGAGTGCCGACATCCGGAAGGCGTTTGGTCTTGAGGATAATGTTAGATTCGAACACCACATAACAGAAACATACAAGTCCATCGTGAGGCAGCCCTACAATCGCCGCGACGAGCTCATGGAACTGGGCCACGTGGCCAATATCAGCGCCAAGCATGAAGGCGGCGAGATAGCCCGCGAGGAATCACGCGAACACCCGTCCAACATCCTGGAATACTTCATACCCAGGGCGGACGTCGAGGCTCAGGGCATGATGCCGCTCCTCACCCAGAACTACATGGACAAGCACGAATCGTTCAATATCACCGCCGCGGAGCTCACAAAGATCGGTCAGACATTCGTGGCAGCCAGGAACCTTCACAAATGCGATACGTGCCTGACCACCAAGATACAGTAGCCGCGGTAGCTCTGCGAAATTGCTTACTGCATAAATGCCGAGAAAGCCCAGCCCTGAGGGGCTGAGATGAATCGGCATAAGCAGTAATAACGTGATAGACCGCCATGCTCATATGCATGACCTGCCATGCATCGTGTGCATATACTCACATATGAAATCAAAGCTATTTGGCTTTGATAAATTAGGTGCATGGCCCCCTGGGTAAACTTCCAGCCCTGGCAACAAACGCCAGCCACTTTAGGGGCTGGTAGTTTACGCAACCTTGAAAATATACACATTATTTCAAGCCCTGAAACAAAGTTCTTAATATCTCCTGGTTATACCTATATTGAGGTTTAGCATGGCTTATACCATTGCAGAAAAGATACTGATGCGCGCCAGCGGTTCGAAGACTGTCGAACCCGGTGAGATAGTGAATGCCAAAGTCGACGTAGCAATGTCCCATGACAATGCCGCGCTTGTTTCCAAGGTCTTCGGCGAGATAGGCGTACCGAAGGTCTGGGATGCCAGCAAGATAGTCATACCCATTGACCACAGGGTTCCGGCCAACAATATCAAGGTCGCGGAAGGCCACGTCAAGATACGTAACTTCGTTAAAAAGCAGGGAATAAAGCATTTCTACGATGTTCGCGAGGGCGTGTGCCACCAGATAATGCCGGAGTTCGGTCACGTTGCACCCGGTCTGCTCATAGTCGGAACCGATTCCCACACAACGACCTACGGCGCATTCGGGGCCTTCAGCACCGGCATCGGGGCCACGGAAATGGCAGCGGTCTGGGCATCCGGCGAACTCTGGCTGAAGGTGCCGGAAACGTTCAAAATCACCCTCGATGGAAGCCTGAAGGAACATGTATTCTCGAAAGACGTAATTCTCCAGATAATCGGCGATCTCACTGCCGAGGGTGCGAATTACAAATCAATCGAGTATTACGGAACTGCAGTCGATGAAATGAGCGTCGGTTCGCGCATGACCATCACAAATATGTCCATGGAGATGGGTGCCAAGTCTGCGATAATGGTTCCGGACCAGAAGGTTTTCGATTACCTGAAGACCAGGACGAACGAGAAGCTGGAAGCCGTAATTGCTGACGCAGACGCGGTTTACGAGAAGGAATTGAAATATGACGTCAGCCAGATAGGGCCGAAGGTCGCTTGCCCACACACAGTTGACAATGTCAAGGACGTCGGGGAAGTCGCCGGCACTGTGGTACACCAGGCCGTCCTCGGTTCCTGTACCAACGGCAGGGTGGAGGACCTCAAAGCAGGCTCCAGGATGCTGGCCGGCAAGAAGATACACGATGATGTCAGGCTGATAATTGCTCCGGCATCCAGGCAAGTATATCTCGAAGCCATGGAAGAAGGTCTCATCCAGAAATTCGTGAAGGCTGGTGCCATTGTCATAAACCCCGGCTGCGGCCCGTGCCTGGGCGCCCACGAAGGCATCATCGCAGCGGGCGAGAACTGCATAGCATCCACCAATCGCAATTTCCAGGGTCGGATGGGCTCCACGGAAGCGGGAATATACCTGGCCAGTCCGGCGACGGTCGTTGCCAGCGCGGTTGCGGGTGTAATCACAGACCCCAGGGAGGGATCCACATGGTAGCCGGAAAAGTTTGGAAATACGGAAAGGACGTGAATACGGACGTAATTTTGCCAGGGCGATTCCTGGACAGCTATGAACCGGAATACCTCGCAAGCCATGCCATGGAAGATCTGGACAAGGAATTTGCCAAGGCCGTGAAGAAGGGCGACATCGTCGTCGCGGAAACCAACTTTGGCTGTGGTTCCTCAAGAGAACAGGCGGCCAGTTGCCTCGGTTACTGCGGCGTTCAAGCTGTTGTTGCCAAGTCATTCTCCAGATTGTTCTACAGAAACGCAATAAACCAGGGAATCGCTGTAATCGAGAGCCCGGAATGCGTGGATGCGCTGAACAAGGGCGACGAGGTGGATTTCGATCTTCTTGGCGGGACCATCAAGAACCTCACTACCGGTAAAACGCTCACGTTCCGTCCATTACCACCGTTCGTAATGGAAATCCTTGAATCCGGCGGGCTCGTGGAGCACCTGAAGAAAAAGATGGCGAAATGATGGACATCACCTGGGCGATAGTCGCAGCCATAATCGTGATACTGATAGGCGGGATTATACAGGGCCTCAGCGGATTCGGTTTCTCCCAGTTCTCGCTTCCCCTGCTTGTCCTGATGCTGGCATCCGCAGAGTTAATCCCCATAATGGTCATACTTTCGCTCTTCCTCAACATCCTCATGGTTTACAGCCTCTGGAAAGACGTGCAAGTCAAGAGAATCTGGCCCATGATGTTCTTCGGAGTGCTGGGCATACCCCTCGGTGTTTATCTTCTGAACGTCGCGGACGCAAACGCGCTCAAGATAATGATAGGTTCGCTCATCCTCATATTCGGCCTTGCCCAGTTGTTCAACATCAGGAAGCACCTGAAGGCGGAGAAAGCGGCCATGGCCCCCATCGGATTTGCCGGCGGGATACTCAACGGCTACGTGTCCATGTCCGGCCCTCCGCTCATCCTTTTCTTCTCCAACCAGGGCTTCACCAAGCAGGAGTTCCGGGCGAATCTCGTTGTATTCTTCCTGTTCATCAACATTGCCACGCTGCCGTTCTTCCTCTATGCTGGGTATCTCACGGAAACCGTGGTCAGCACATCCGCGATACTGCTGCCCGGGATGCTGCTCGGCACCTATGCCGGGATGAGGCTGGCCAATCGGGTGGATGAGTCCAAGTTCAAGAAGGGCGTGCTGATGTTGCTGCTCATATTCGGGTGCATGTCAATCGCCGGCGGGCTTGGTGCTTTCTAAGAGTAAAACATAATATTGTTTGGACGGATACCCGACCGATATCATGAGAGTCCTCATAGTCGGCGGCGGCGCCCGTGAGCATTGCATAGCCAGAAAGTTGAAGGAAGACGGTGCAGAATTATACACATCAATGAACAATCTCAATCCCGGCCTGGCGCGGCTTTCAACCGAGGTTCTCAGGGTCTCCGATACCGAGATTTCGTCCATCGTGGAATGGTCCAAGAACAAGGATATAAAAATGGCCGTCATCGGCCCGGAGGCCCCCCTGGGAAAGGGCATTGTGGATGAACTGGTCAAGGTCGGGATTCCGTCCGTGGGTCCTTCCAAGACCTGCGCTCGCCTGGAGACCAGCAAGTCCTTCACCCGGAACTTGCTGGAGAAGTATAACATCCCGGGAAATCCCGAGTTCAGGGTGTTCACTTCCCCGGATGGCATAAGAGAATTCCTGGAGCAACTGGGCGAGTACGTCATAAAGGACGAGGGCCTGGCCGGTGGTAAAGGCGTCAAGCTTTCCGGCGAGCATCTGGCCACTGTCGATGAAGGTGTTGAATTCGCCACTTCCTGCATAAAAAAGAGCGGCGCCGTCGTTGTGGAGGAAAAATTCGTCGGCGAGGAGTTCAGCCTGCAATGCATCACCGATGGGATTACAGTAATCGGTACCCCACTAGCCCAGGACCACAAGCGCGCGTTCGAGGGCGATACCGGCCCCAACACCGGGGGCATGGGCTCGTATTCCGATTCAAATCAGTTACTGCCCTTCCTCACTCAGGCGGATTACGATGCCGCGATGGACATCACCAGGAAGGTCTGCAAGGCCCTGCACGATGAATGCGGCCAGCTATACAGGGGAATCATGTACGGCGGCTTCATCGCCACCCGGAAGGGCGTGCGCCTCGTCGAATACAATGCCAGGTTCGGCGACCCGGAGGTTATGAACGTTATCCCGCTGCTGGAATCCAGCCTGCTGGACATTTTTAAGGCGGTTATCGAAGGCAACCTGGAACCCGGCATGGCCAGGTTCTCGAATAAAGCGACAGTCTGCAAGTACGTCGTCCCCAAGGGATACGGTGTCAAATCGGAAGCTGGCCATCCCTTACATGTCAATGAGAAAGCCATCGAAGAGGCAGGGGCCAGGCTGTATTATGCGGCCGTGGACCAACGTGACGGCGGGCTGTACACAGGCACCTCCAGGGCCCTGGGGGTTGTGGGCATCGGCGACACCATCTCAGAGGCCGAGCAGAAAGCGGAACGCGCCCTCGCTCATGTGAAGGGTCATGTGTTCATGCGGCATGACATAGGCACCGCTGAAGCAATAGAAAAGAAGATAGAAAGAATGAAAAGAATCCGGGCTTGAGCGCCCGGATTATTTTGTCTGGCTCTTCGCTTATCCCACGTACCGAAGTGCCTCTGCCGGTGCAATCTTCGAGGCGTTCCTAGCCGGTATTATGGTGCAGAGTATGGTTGCGATGTAGGCTATGGCTGTTACGTATCCAATCTTGAACCACGGAATGCTGAATTCCATGCCGCCGCCCATGCTGCTTATCATTACATTGAATATCTCGTAGGATACCATTATGCCGGTTACCACTCCTATCACAACACCCACCGTTGCCACGAACAGGATCTCGATGAGGAAGGCGTTACGGACGCTGCTTCTCTTGAAACCCAGCGATCTGAGTATGCCAATCTCGGGCGTGCGCTCCACCACCGAACGGATGGTGATTATCCCGAGACCTGCGACACCTACTATGAGGCCCATGTCCAGGTAAAGCTCGAACAGCGCGAATATGGAATTTGTGGTCTCCATAGTGGTCTCTGCCAGTTCTTTGATGATGAGCGTGTTCATTCCCAGAAGGGCGAAGTCCGATTCCAGCTGCTGTGCTGTTTCTTTCACATCGTGAGCCGGGTCAACGTCGAACATGAACACGGAATTAACCATTCCCGCCATGCCGAAGTTGAGCATGACGTTCTCGCGGGACATGAAAATCCCGTTCATGATGGATTGGTCGAAGATTCCGATTATCTCGTACTCCTGGGTTATGTTTCCTGTCATGGGGTCCTTCATGGTCAGATGATTGCCGCTTTCGGCACCCATGAGCATGGCGCTCATTGAACTCACCAGGACCTTGGTGGAGCCGGGCTGCATTATTGCATCCCAGACTTGCGCTTCTGTTTCGTAACCATTGGCCATTGTGGAGAACTGGAAGGATTTATTCTCATAGAACGACCGGTCTATGCCGTAGATGCGGGACATCCTCATGAACTCGTCCAGGTTCAAACCGCCAAAGTTCAATTCCGCGGCACTCGAATCGGTAACATTCGCATCCAGGGTGTAATATTGAGTGAGTTGCGTATAACTGGTCAGATTGTTCTGCAAAGCGATTGATGTAATCTGAATGGTTATATTCCATGTGGGGTCGAAGTATGATATGTTCCCTATGTCCATAACAGGGCTGAGAGTTTCCCCCTGGATATCGAATCCGCCGCCCTGTTTCAGTGTCTCATCCTCAACATCTATGACGAACATGTTGGAAAACACGGACAGCATGACAATCATGTATATCACCAGTGCGAACATTCCCACGCTCATCCCGGTGCGGAACTTCTTGGTGAGCGGGTAGGAAACGGCCGTCATTATGGTGGGCCTCCACTTCTTCACCCTGCCGACGCTTCCTGTGATGGCATGGATGACCGGCCCCGAGTTGTACATGATGAGAAGAACAATGCTCAGCACTATCAGGACGCCGGAGAAGATGAACAGGATGTCCATGCTGTTGTTGTCAGCATCTGCAAAATAAGTCCTGATGGCGTAGTATGTGTAAAGGAACACGCCCAGGCTTGCGCATGTGATGGAAATCCTGTCGCCTATCCAGCGCCAGAGTATCATGGCTATTCCGCTGATCATTCCGGATGGCGCAATCAGTTTCACAGTGATATCGTCCGGGAACTGGAAGTAGGCGATGGCAGACATCAGGGTCATCAGAATTCCGATGACGAGCATCATGTACCCTTTCTTCTGTCCAGTTGGTTCGTCAATGCCCCTTATGGCGCGGATGATGTTGAGCTTGCTTATCTTCCAGGACGTGAGCAGGATGGTACCGAAGGTGATGATGAAACCCAGGGAGAACGCGCTCACCAGGCTGAAAAGCTGGAAGTGGAATGGCAGCTGTATGTCTATGAAATCAATGAAGTTGTTCACCATGTATATCAACACGCCGCCGACAATCACGCCGGCCATGGTGCCCAGCAGGCTTGCGATTGCTCCGTAGGCCAGTCCCTCGAACAGAAAGGATTGCATGAGATGCTTGCGTTTCATTCCAACGGCCCTTGCCATGCCGAGTTCGGATTTCCTCTCCTCGGCCAGCATGGTGAAAATGTTGATTATGAGAATGACACCGGCAATTATCGCGAAGCTTCCGAATATTGTAAGGAAAGAGGAAATCAGGTCATTGAACGCCTTGGCCGTATCAAGGCTGCTTTGCTTGACGGCCTTTGCTACCAGGGTCCCTGCCCCCGGGATTCCTATGATTGCAGTTTCAAGGGCTTCCTGAACATCGTCACTGTTCCTTGCCCCGTCCTCAATGCCGCCTATGTTGGACACTTTGATGTGCGTTATCATATCCGGCTGCTGGAACATCTCCTGGGCGGTTTCCATGTTCACAAATATATTGTATGTTCCGAAGCCCATTCCCATTCCCGGGTTGTAACGCGCTTTCCCGGTGTCGTCCAGGATGTGCCTGATTGTCAGAAGACGCGTTTCCAGAACGCCGTATCCGCCGTAGGTGCCTCCCATGGAATATGTGAGAAGAATCTTATCACCTTCGCTGGCATCCAGGTTATCGGCCAGTTCCAGGTTAATCATGGTGTCATTGGTGCCAAGGTCGTTGCCCTTGATGCCTGTTCCGTTGGGCAGCAGGAAGTCCCCGAAAGCGGAATCTGCCTGCCAATCAAATCCTATCAGGTTGGCGCTGGGTTCGAACTGATTGGTCGTGGTATGCCGCACAGTCACGGTTTGCGCATATAACGGCGCCATGCCGTCAGTTAATTCGTTCACCACCGCGTTTGAATCGAGAGCTGTGAACACAGAGGCATTGAAGGCATTGCCAGCATCTTCGGTCACTGTCATATCAACAAGCTGAAGTTCGTTGTACGTTTCCTCGACTATGAAATATTCTATCGAGTCGCCAACCACCATCGAGGCACAGATTATGGTTGTCCCCACCAGCAGTCCGGCGATAGAGATGAGTGCATGACCCTTGTGTCTGTAGAAATTTCTCAGGCCGAGCTTTGCTATGACCCTGTTGAAAAGCCCGAGCACCAGCATGAACAGAATGATGCCAATCATGATGCCAGGTAGTATCAGTTCTGAAGTTTCCATTCAGACCCCTCCTCAGACCTTCTTGTCCTTGGGCGGTACATTCACTTCCTCCCTGACGAACTGGCCGCTTCTCATGTAAAGAATTTTGTCTGCCCTCTTTCCCACTTCCGGGTTGTGGGTGACTATGACGAAAGTTGCCTGGGTCTCCTTCCTCAGCCTCGCAACCAGGTCCATGATGTTGTTGGCCGTTTCATCGTCAAGGTCTCCAGTAAGTTCATCACCCCAGATGATTGCCGGTTTGCTGATGAGCGCACGGGCGATTGTCGTCCTCTGACGTTCTCCGCCGGAAAGCGCGCCGGGCTTGCTGTACATGACCTCCCCGAGGCCAACCACGTTCATTATCTCGATTGCCTGCTCCCTGGCCTCCTTTGCCGAGGTCCCGGACACCAGCAATGGCATCTCCACGTTCTCGATGGCGCTGAGCACCGGCAGCAGGTTGTAGAACTGGAATATGAACCCCATCCTTCTGGCGCGATGTTCTGTTTTTTTATTGTCTGTCATCTGGCTCAGGTCCTTTCCCTCGATTTTTACGGTTCCGGAGGTTACGTCATCCAATCCGGAGAGAAGATTGAGCAGTGTGGTCTTTCCGCAACCGGAGGGTCCCATTATGGCAATCATGTCGCCTTTTCGCACAGTGATATCAACCCCCCTCAATGCATGTACCTCGACCTGGCCAGTCTTGTAGGTCTTTGTCAGATTCGTCGCTTCTACCATTATTTCGTTCATCCAATTACCTCCTCAAAGTTCATTGAATATTCTGTTAATCTCATTCAATCCGGTTTCGAAATTGCTGTTTATCTGTTCTATGAAATTCTTGCCCTTGGTCGTAAGGGAGAACATCTTTCTCATGTTCACAATCTTGACCTTGACAAAGCCCTGCGTGGAGAGGTTAAACAGTGTCGGGTAAAGGCTACCCGGACTCACTTTCCAGCCGCTCACTTCCTCTATTTTGGTCATCATGGCATAGCCATGCATGTCCACCCTGTCCAGCATCTTCAAAATGAAGAATTTTAACAGGCCTTTTCGAAAGTCTTTCGCAATCACGTTCTCCAATATATCGGATTTCGACATAACGAATACCGATATAACGACACCCGATATAAATAACTTACGCTGGAAAAACAGAAAATGATTCAAAACAATTGGAAAGGTAACGCTGCCTTGCGTGAAGGCAGCGTTGTTCTATTAGCAGAAACGTTTAAGCGCCGATTCTGAAGACTTTGGTGCTGCACTTCGGGCACTTGCCCTGGGTTGCCGGCTTTCCGTTCTTCATCGTGATTTTCTTGGCGTCCTTCATCTCTACCTTCTTCTTGCATTTTACGCAGTAACCTTCTACCATGTTAATTCACCTGACACGTGTAATCCCTCGTGGTTTATAAGGATTTCCCACTCATAAATTGTAATCTGACGGATACATATATTTTGCAGCATGCTCTGGCAGGGAAAAATTTGGGGGTGCCAGATACTTTCCCTGGTTCACACTAACCAGGGAAAAAAAGAAAAAGAGGAGTTAATAGTAAAAAAAGGGGAGGATAGAATCCTGATTATACGACGATGGGTATGTACGCGTTCTGAATCGGGGCCGTTTCCATACGGACAGATGGCATGCACCCGTAGTTCATCTCCACGCCGTTCATGATGGCCATGACCTTGAGCTGGCCTGCGAATTTCGGGTCCGTCCTGGCGCCGTAGATTACATTTGCGTTTTCATCCATGATTTCAGTGAAGCCGCTCACGACTTCAGTTATGGTCCTGAGATTGAGTTCCGGACCCGAGGTGATGTGGATGAGTGCGCTTGTTGCGCCGTCATAGTTCACGTCCACCAGGGGATTGTCCAGTGCTTCTGCGACCACGGTGCGCGCGTCTCCTGCGGAGTTCTCACCGTAGAGAATCGTGGATGTGCCGCCTGCGCTGGTGATTGTTCTCAGGTCTGCAAAGTCCAGGTTAATCAGTGACGGCTGGGTTATAGCCTCTGTGACGTCCTTGATTACTTCCGATATCATCTGGTCCATTACACTGAATGCTTGATTAACAGGCATTTTGGGGACCATGCTGAGAAGCTTGTCGTTGGCCAGGACTATTGTGCTGTCGGAATTCGCTTTCAGCCTGTCCAAACCTATGAAGGCCTTCTGCCTCCTGTCCTTTCCCTCGACGGTGAAAGGTATGGTAACCATGGAGACCACAACGGAACCGAGTTCCTTCGCGACCTCTGCAACCACGGGTGCCGAACCTGTACCGGTCCCGCCGCCCATGCCTGCGGTTATGAATGTGATATCTGCGCCGCTGAGGATGCGTTCCAGCTCTTCCCTGGCTTCCTCTGCACAGTACTCGCCAATCTCCGGGTGGCCGCCTGCGCCCTGGCCTCTGGTTTTTCTGCTGCCGATGAGAATTCTCTTGTCAGCATGCACCCTCTCCAGGTGTGCCCTGTCCGTGTTGATTGCGACGGTTTCCGCGCCCCAGACGCCTATGCGCTGAAGTCTGTCCACGCTGTTGTTGCCAGCTCCACCACACCCGACAACCAACATTTTCGGATTGGATATCAGGTTCTCCATTGCGAATGAATTTTCTCCTGCTGTTTTTACCATATTTTCCATATACATTATATCACCTCTGTTTTTCTGGAGCATTCGACCTAACATCGAGTGAATGCGAAGACATGTTGCTCCGTCTGTCCAGTAGGACAAACCGCATGCTACGCGTGCATCCCTTCCGGAGTATTTCCGGCCCATCCAGACCGCTTGCGCGATCTGCCGACAAGGCTATTCTCCCTTGTTCGGATGAAGGTTCCGTACTAGGCTCGGCACCTTCACTTGTTCTCTTGACTCTCTGTTGCTTTTTGCAGGCGCAACTTGACGTACTCCCTCACCGCGTTCCTTACCGCTTCATCCACCGAGATGGCGTCGCCTGAGTGCACCAGTTCCTCCAGGGAAACATGATGCAGTTTAGGGAGCTCCAGGGTGAGTTTCTTTATGTGGTCCGGCGTGAATTGCGTGTCGATGAACGAGTCTATGGCCGCTCTTATCGCGTCGGATATGTTGGGGAATTGTCCGGTTTCCACCATGTGTTGCAGGACATCCAGCCTATCCTTCGGTATGCGGATTGTGACCCGTTCCGAGTCCGTCGTCATTTTATCACCTGCGTGTCTGACGTATTTGATTATCCGTCTGACATTTGTCTGCTACCTATATTCTTTTTAGAGTATATAAAAGTATCGGCACCCCCCCATAATCCTCACCCGGCCCGACCCCGACCTTCACCCCAGCATCGGCCAAATTGGTCCAGCGGCCTGTTCCAGCCACCCCCATCACGCCCCGTCTGACCAAAACATTTTGCATGCAGAGGGCGAGGGAAACATGGTACCGTCCAACCCGGTCCAGCGGCTTGTCCATCCCATTATACAAAAAAATACAAAAAAAAAGCAGGGAGTTGGAACAGAGTCCATTGGAGAGAGGTACCCCCTGCCTGAGTGGGGAAGAGTTCATCGTGAGATCACACAGTTTTTCGCGTTTCTGAAATATAATATGGTTCGATGTGGTTTATAGGTTGGGACATGAATATTGAAACTGATATTGACTGTCTGGGTCAAATTGTCGGACATGGCATAAATTATGTCTGAGGTGCCCGAATCAGGACGGATTCCACAGTTTTACATGCCCGGCAATGAGTTCTGCAACATCCCTGACCAGTTCCTCGTCCATCCTTGAGAATGCCGAAGGCATGTTGCTGTCAATGTCAATCTCGCCGATTATTTCCTCGCCAATCCATATCGGAACAACGAGTTCCGAGCGTGTCGTCGTACTGCAGGCAATGAATCGGTCATCGCCCCACACATCCCCCAGATTGATTATTCTTCTCTCGCGAACTGCTGCCCCGCAGATTCCCAAGTTGATCGGTATTCGGGTGTGAGGTGTCGGCGGCCCCTTGAAAGGCCCCAGGACCAAATCGTCGTTATCTCGGATATACACGCCTACCCAGTCATAATATTTCTTGGTGTTGAAAAGGTAAGTGACCGCAGCTTTTACCGGGTCAATAGATGCCATGATGCTTTTCTTATCGTCATCTTCCAGTTTGACTATTTCAGACTTGAGAGCCATGGCCAGGAATCTGCGCCATCCGATATAAGCGTTGTTCTTTTCCATAACTATTATCAACCGGCAGAGACATTCCATCAGCCATGGCAGAATATTTCGAAATCCCTGGCATGCCTTCAATTCCCGGTCTTCGCACCAGGGGCCTGAACGCTCCGGATGATTACGCGAGCATGAGAGACATATTCCTGGCATGTTCAATAGTCGATGATTTCGAATACAGCGATACTGTCGAGGACATTTCCAAATCATACCAACATCTGGCAAACTGCGACGCCACAAAAGACATTCTGTTTGTGGAGATGGATGGCAAGGCCATCGGTTACTCCAGGGTCTCGTTCATCGAGAGGACCGATGTTTCCGGTTACATTTACAATTACTTCGTCAACCTTGTGCCGGAGTGGCGCGGAAAAGACATCAGGCTGGCCATGCTGAGATGGTGCGAATCCCGACTCAGGGAAATCAGCAACCAGCACCCCGAGGATGCAAAGAAGGAACTCTTCCAATGGGCAATGGAAAAGGAAGTTGGATGGCGCGGAATTCTGGAATCGGAAGGTTACAAGATTATTCGTTATGGTTTCAGAATGGTCCGGCCAGACCTTGAAAATATTCCTGACTGCCCCTTGCCTGAAGGCCTGGAAATTCGGCCGGTAAAGCCTGAACATTACAGGAAAATATGGGATGCTGATCAGTTGGCTGCAGATGATGGTTGGTTGAAGGTCAAGGCCGAGGAAGAATGGTATCAGAATTGGCTCAATCACAGGCTGTATCAACCTGATATCTGGCAGGTGGCCTGGGATGGTGATAAGGTCGCCGGTGCAGTTCAGAATTATATCGACCACGAGGAGAACACCAAGTACAACCGGAAGCGCGGTTGGACCGAGAACATCCATGTGGCCCGGGAGTGGCGTGGGAAGGGTCTTGCTCAGGCCCTAATTGCCAGGAGTTTCCGGATATTGAAGGACAATGGCATGGAGGAAGCTGCACTGGGTGTGGATGCGGAAAATCCCACCGGTGCGCTGCATCTTTACAAGAAGATGGGGTTCGAGGAATACAAGAAATTTTACACCTATTGCAAATCGCTTTGACGGATCGGCCAGGATATTATTCTAAATTCAGTTAATACTAATCCCAGAGACCGGTATCCCGCGTTTTCAATCCTATGCCCGGGAGAACTGCCTGAGGAAGACCGCGATCATAAGAATCATTATGACGATGGGCATCACCACCATGGGCCAGAAATAATAGGGGATGCCAGGGGACCACATGTACGTGGAGCCGAAGAACCCGAAGAACAGGAAAAAACCCATCCTGCCCTTTCTGAGCATGCTGATACCGGCCATGATGTAAAGTATGCCGAATGCCAGGAATATCAGTGCGAACAGGATGGGGATTTCGACCAAATCGAATGCGGCCGTCAGGGACGCCATGACTATGCAATATGCCCCGAAGCCCAACGATGTCCAACCGGTCAGTTTGTAAAGAGTGTCTTGCATCATACCGTATCCTGCTCGGATATTCCCGCGCGGGATATAATCATTCTTCATCCGGGATGGTGCCTGATACAATGTTGCAATGGCAACCGTAAACTACCAGCCCCTAAAGAATCTGGCGTTTCTAACTGGGCTGGTAGTTTACTGCTTATGCCGATTCATCTCAGCCCCTCAGGGCTGGGCTTTCTCGGCATTTATGCAGTAATTTCGGAACCCCTACTTGCTCCAGTGGAATAGATCGTATTCCCTCAGAAATTCATGGTCCAGATGGTCCTCAGGTATGTATTCCTTGATTGCCTTTTTCTTGTCCTCGGATGACTCCCGGTGGCTCTTGTGGTGCCCGAATTTTTGAACGCGGAATATCTCGGATTTGCTCGCTTTGATATGTTTATCGATTGATATCCTGTACTTCTCCATGTCATTCGGTTCCACATTTCCGGTCAGGAAAAAATATGTATTCTTGCCATCCAGTCTATGGGTCTTTGAGATCCATGCCACATGGAATGGCGTGTTTTCCTCAATTCCTTTCATGAGCTCCTTCAGTTCGGACTCGTCGAATTCCTCGACATCCGGTAAGCGGGTCAAACCGATGTATCTGTGTTTCCCACCCATAATATTCGACAGGAGTTCTCCCCTGAACCTCTTGAAATGATAACAGTGTGAATAGCTTTTCACATTGGATAGCTTCTGGTTGCAGAATTCATACATCCCCTTCGGGTCTATGTTGTGCCTCACAAATGTCCAGTATTCGTTTTTTTCGGCAATCTTGCCGGAAAACAACGGTTCGAGCTTGCCATGTTCGGTCAGGCTCTCATCGACCAAGTTCATGAAGTCGTCATACGAAGGCATCTCCGATTCATCAAAGGCGATGTCGATCATTCCGTAGTTCCATTGTTCTTTTGGCATATATTTTCACCCTGTGCGTATATGATTATATATATAAATCGCTGCCACCAAACAATATTTTTATGTTAAATTATTCTAATATTATATTCCTTTTTCTGATTGGAACATCCATTTCCTCAGTAGGCAGTTCCAGGGGGTTCAGCTGACCCTATTCACTATCATCCAGTACACATAAAGTTCCATGTCAATCTGCCGCTTCTGAGGGAACTTATCCTTCATTATGCGCTGGAACACTTTCCCGTGATTCATCTCCTTTCGATGAGCGATTTCATGATACACCACATATTGGATAAGATGCTCGGGCAGATTGCGCATGAGTGTGTTGAAGTTCAAATTTCCGTCAGTGCCGCAGCTGGCCCATTTGTCGGCGGTCTTCTTGAAATGTATCTTGTAAAATTCGACGCCGAGTTCTTTGGCACATTCCTCGGCCAGTTTCCAGACGAGATTGCGAAACTCCGGCTGTGTTCTCCCGCTCATTTTTCGTGTACTGGCCGCCCTGAGCGCCGCCTGAACGTTTGCATGGATGTGGCTTATCCACTCGGAATGAACGCGTACAACTTCATCGGGATTGTCCCCTTTCGGCAAAATGATAGTCATCTGTCCGGGTTCAAATTCCACTGCCGGTTCCTTCACTTTGCGGAACTCCAGATGATAATGATGGTCAGGGCCGACTTTCAGTTCAGGTGACATGCATCACCCCAATGTTCGGTTGTGGGATATAATCCCTTCTATCGTCAAAGATTCATCTTCGAGGAATAATCGGTCTGGCATTGGCGGAATAATCCACTACTCAATTAATTTGAATTTGTATCCGTAGTGGATTATTCCGGATTTCCCTTCCTCGCCCAGCTTCCTGAAAACCGTTTCGACTTCGGAACCGATTTTCACGCATTCACCGTTGCAATCCACAATCTGGCCGGTGATGCGCGCGCCTTCCTCCAGTTCGATTATGGCCATGGTGTAGGGTATCTGCATCTGGAATTCAGGAAGTCCTTCATGCACCGTGGTGTGGCTGACGACACTGCCCTTTCCGGTGAGCTGGATTTTCTCCATCTTTCCCATGCTGGCCCTTCTGCATTTCGGGCACATGTCCCTTGGCGGGAAATAGACCTTCTGGCACTTGCCGCATTTGTGGCCTATCATGTTGTATCTGGCCTGGTTCTCTCTCCAGAATCTTGCTTCCGGCATCTCAGCACCTCCCCAGAAGATGGACTATGGCACTTGAACCTGTCCCGCCGATGTTGTGGAGCAGCGCGATTTCCGCCTTGCTCACCTGGCGCTGGCCTGCTTCCCCGCGCAACTGAGTAACGGCTTCGATTGCCTGCGATACGCCCGAAGCTCCGACAGGATAACCCTTGGCCTTGAGCCCGCCGGATGTGTTAATCGATATTTTGGAATTCAATGCGGTCGAACCGTCTTCCGTAACTTTTCCGCCCTGGCCCTTCTTGAAGAATCCCAGATCCTCGATTGCCATTATCTCCGAAATCGTCGTGCAATCATGAACTTCAGCCAGGTTCACGTCCTTCGGCTGGATGCCCGCGTATTTGAACGCCTTCTTTCCCGCGACAACAGTTGCGTCCATCCTTGTTATGGACTTTCTGTCATGCAGTGCCATGTAATCGCCAGCCTGGCCGCAGCTCAGTATTTTTATTGGTGTGTCTGAATATTTATGTGCAATATCCAGCGGCGCAAGTATCACGGCGGCCGCGCCGTCGGACAGCGGCGCGAAGTCGAACGTGCCCAACGGTGACGCGACCATGGGCGCTCTCAGTACCGCCTCGAGCTTTATGGGGCTTCTGAATTGTGCGTGGGGGTTCATTGACCCGTTGAGGTGGTTCTTCACCGCCACGGAAGCCAGCTGCTCTTTTGTTGTCCCAAATTCGTTCATGTGGCGCCTGGCCATCATGGCGTAAAGGCTTCCCAGCGTGGCGCCAAATACTGCTTCCCATTCCTGGTCCGCGGTCTTGGCCATTATCTCGTTGGCGGCATCGTCGCCGACGTCCGTCATCTTCTCTGCGCCGCCGACCACAACAATGTCATGGACTCCGGAAGCAACGGCCATGTAACCCTGAGATAGCGCCAAACCGCCGGAGGCGCTTGCCGCTTCAATTCTTATGGCCGGGATGTTTTTCTCCGCCATTCCGGAATAATCCGCGATAAGGGGCGCGATATGCTCCTGGTCTATGAGTTGACCGGCGGACATGTTGCCCAGGAATATTGCATCAATTTCATTTCCCGAGATGCCGGCGTCCCCCATGGCCTTGAAGCCCGCCTCGATGCCCAGGTCCCTCAGGGAGCGTTCCCAGAGTTCGCCGAACTTGGTCTCTCCGATGCCGATGATTGCCACTTCTCTCATGCAATCCCTCCCATGCGTATTTTGCCACGGAACTTCGCGTAAGTGGCATAATCCAGCAATTGGTAATCGTTCACCATTTCGGAAAGCGGTTTCCAGCCTTTCTTCCTGAGCTTCTTGATTCTGTTTGTAACGGTGATGTCGAAACCGTCGGAACCTGCGCCCGAGCCGTACGATATGACGAATATCCTGTCTCCCGGTTCGGAGTGGTCCAGCACATTGGTGAGGGCCAGCGGTACGGCTCCGGAGTAAGTGTTTCCGATTACCGGTGTCAGAAGCCCGTGCTCCAATTGTCCGTCGGAGAAACCCATTGCCTTTCCCACCCTGAGCGGAAATTTTCCGTTCGGCTGATGGAATATCGCGTGGGCATAATCTTCCGGTTTGGTGCCCATCTTTTCGAAAAGCATCTGGGCGCAGGAATTGATATGCTTGAAGTAGGCCGGTGTTCCTGTGAAGCGCCCGCCGTGTCTGGGGTACAGCTGTCCTTCCCTCCGCCAGAAGTCCGGGGTGTCTGTTGTGAATGAAAGCGTGGTGTTGATTTCGGCCATCAGGTTCTTCTTCCCGATGAGGAAAGCCGCACCGCCTGCGGATGCCGAGTATTCCAGTGCATCCCCGGGCGCACCCTGGGAAGTATCCGCACCTATGGCCATGCCGTATTTTATCATGTCACTGGCCACCAGACCCATGCATATCTGAATGCCTGCGGTTCCAGCTTTGCAGGCGAATTCCAGGTCCGCGGCTGTCATTCTCGGAGCCGCGCCTATTGCTTCCGCAACGATGGTTGCGGACGGTTTCACAGCATATGGATGCGATTCCGAGCCGACGTAAACCGCGCCGATGTCCTCCGGGTCGGTGTTGCAGCAGCGCATGGCCTTCCTGGCCGCTTCAACCGAGATGGTGATTACATCCTCATCCGGGCTGGGTACCGATTTCCTGATGATGCCGAGGCTCTTTCCCCTGGCTGTTCCGTCGATGCCCCAGACCGCGCCTATTGCGCCGGCCTCAATGCGGTAATGCGGTACATATCCGCCGTAGCTTACGATTCCTACCTTGTCCATCATATCCCATCCTTGCCGCTGAAAATTTCGGCATTGCTTAAAAAGGTATTGCCAGGGAGTTCGGCGATTGCCTATTTATTAATCATCTCGGCCCGAAATCAATTACCGCGCATGGATGCATGCACTGCCCGCATCCGGTGCACTTCTCCGGGTCAATATCGACCCTGTAGCCGTCCATCTCCAGAGCGCCAAACTCGCAAAGCGAGATGCATATTCCGCAGCCCACGCAGTGGAGTGCTTTCATGCGAACCTCCCGGGCATCTTGAGATACATTGGAGAATCTCTCCAGGCGCTTGTTTTCTTCCTCGGATAGCTCGCTGGCCGAAGCCTCGGGATCCTTCTCCAGGGCTATGGAAATGCCCTTCTGCTCCATGTAATCCGCCATGCCCTTCGGGAGCTTCTTCCACCGCCACAGTCCGAGTTCCAGCCATTCTTCCGGGAGGTTCTTTCCTGCGGCAAAATCCTTCAATGCCGTTTGCCATCTCTCATTCTGGGCCGAATATTTCTCAACGTCCTCAAACTCGCCCATATCGGTTGCCGGGCAGAGCCAGCATCCTATCCTCTCAAGGCCGCGCTCGTACAGCGGGTTGTATTCTCCGCTCTGCTGGAATATGTACAGCCAAACTAGAAGCGCCGGCCAATTCTGGATTGGGCTCGCGCCTATCTGTCCGGGAACCCAGGGATTGTGCCAGACATTTCCCTTCTCGTATCTCTGGCTGGATTCGTACTGGCGCTGGCCGATGAAGCTCAAAACACCGTTCGGAAAATTCTTCCTGATGAGATTGGCCATTGGCCCCAATTTGCAGGTTTTGCAGCACCAGCGGAAATCTTTCGCCGGCGGCCCGAAATGCTCCAGTGCGCGCCAGAACGCGTCTCCCGCATCTTCGATTATCAGCTCAAGGCCGTATTTCTCTGCGGTCCTGAGGACGTTGGCCACTGTCTCCGGAAACTCAAGACCTGTATCCGTGAAAATGAGCTTCGGCTTGAATCCCGCTTCCAGAACCAGCAGCAGCGTGGCCAGACTGTCCTTTCCCCCCGATACAGATACGGCGACTGGCAATTCGGAAAATCGGTTTGCTGTGATCCTGATATGTCCCCTGGAATTCTTGCGCTTCTTCTCCAGCTTCTTCTCATTGGCCCTCACGGCATCCTGCCATGTCTGGCCGCCAGGTAATTCCTCATTCTCCGGAACTTCCTTGTACCATCTGGATTTTATGGCCGCATCCCTCTCGGATTCAACCATCTGGGTGCCGGTCATCCGCGCCCTTCCGGTGGATATGGCCTCCCTGGAATTTGAAAGAACTATTATTTCACCGCCGACGCGGATGTCCGGGTCGGCGGTGATTATTCCGACGGCCATCGAGCTGGCGCCCTTGCGGATGTACGGTATTGCCCCTTCATCAATTATCGCCCAGTTCTTCGTGGCAATCTTGGCGATTCTTCTGGCCCCCTCAATCCGACATATGAAATGCCACCCGGTTCCGGGTTCAAAAATATGGCTGCCGAGAACAATACCGTTCATGGCGACCTCGTCCATTATGTCCACGGCGGGGCTCTTGTTCAGGACAACGAGATGTCCGTTCGGAATCATGGCGATGCCTGTCCCGGGGCCGTAATTCGCATCAATAGTCTTGCGTATTCTGGCTATGTCATGGGGAAACGCCGGTCGATAATCGCCGGGCGGGGTTATCTCCACTGGCTGGCTCTGAGAGCCGCACTTACCGCATTTCTCCAGCTCCACCAGTGGGACATTGCAGGACATGCACCATTTCAGACCTATCCGGCCCAATCTTACAGCACCCATTCAAAGCACCTGGCTCACGCTATGGTATAAATCTTTTCATATTTGAAAAGTTGCTCTATTAGTAAGTATTCAGCGAAATGAAGGTGTAACTATTGTACATTGCCAAATCGGGAATCGGGAATTTGTTTGGTTATTGAAACCTCGGGAATCCTGTTTGGTTATTGAAGCATTGGGAATCGGTAACAAGTTCAATGGCTGTTTTCGACAGCCATTCCGTACGATTCCCGATTCCCCAAATACAAATACCCTATGGGGCAAACTTCAGGAGACTGAACTCTTACCTCGATTATTCAGATTCGATTCTCGGAGCCAGCAGATAAACGACCGCGCCCTTCTCGTTGGCGATGGAGAATTCCAGCTTGACAGGGTAATCGCTGCCCATGTGCATCGTAACGACGCTGGCAGTGCTTATTGTCTTGAATATGCTGGAGAAGTAATCCAACGGAAACAAACTTCTTGTCTCCTCCTTGCACTTCAGTTCCTCCAGGAGGTCCTTGCCGAGTTTCAGATTTACTGAATCGGTATCCCCTTCGGATATCATCTCGAAACCTTCCGGATTCGCAACAAGCGCGATATGATCCGAGACGCTCTCGCTGGCCCTTATTCCCTGGCGTATTTCGTCCGTTTTGACGACAATCTTCACGGGCAAATTGAGATTCGGAACTTTCGGCTCTGACATGCCGGTGGTGTCCACCAGGCTCATCTTTCTTGTGATGTTTCCGACCTTGAAAACAAGCCTGTTCCTCTCTTCGTCATGCTCCATATAAATCATGTCGCCGGGTTTGGCCAGCCTGAGAACTTCCTTTATCTTGTCCATGTCCACGCCCAGAGCAACATCGTCGGCTTTGTATTCCTCAAAACCACCCTTGCTGAGAGTGAGGTCAATCATTGCAACGTGGGCAGGGTCAACAGCCTTTATGCTGATGCCTGTCTTGGTTGCGGTAATCTTTGTTTCATCCACCGTGGTTGACACTACATCAACCACTTCTTTAAGCACTTCCGGTCTAACTTTCGCCTTGAACATAAAGGCCCCCCTTATTCTATGCCCCAAATCAATAATGGCATATATAAATTGTGGGTCGGAGTAAGTGGTCAGTCTTCAAAAGTTATTATTCAGTAATAACAGATGAAATAATCTGGCTGGCTGTTGTAATCAATCCCTGTATCAGTTATATCAAAATCCCATAATTTATTGTTAGAGTCTTCTGTCGCAATATAGGGGAACTTGGGGATGCGGACCACTTACCGTTGTAAGAGGCTTCACAACAGTGACCTCTTACGTCGCATGTTAAAAATAATTTCAAGGAGCATTCATACACACACCTAGCGGAGATATTCCCAATATTCAACACAGCGGCCATATGTTGCCGAATTGCTCGCATTGCCAAGAATTTATATTTGACATGTCAAGATTGATTATATATACGGTCGTGGAGAATTACTTCATGAGGACGTGAGAAAATGGATGACGAAATTTGTAAGCCAGGTGAAATGTCGATGGGAAAGAAAGCCGTCATTGCAACGATTTTGATCGTCATTGTGGTTGTGATTGCCGGAACGCTCTATTCTATGGTATTGATACCTCCTTCTGGTTCATCTGGCCCGACTCCTTTGGGTATACTTCAGGAGGGTAAGTCCTTAAATCCTCTGACATAATTACACACCATTGGTTATTGATGAAATCAAGTTGTACAATGCTTCGGATGTTGAACTCGCAGAATATTCAACCAATTCAGGTTGGCAATTTGTAAATGGTTCTGATGCAAACAGTTTGATTTACACAGTGGGTGTGAAGATAGTACTGTATCGTCTCGAGGGGATAAATCTGGGTGATATAATCATAATTTCTTCATCGTCAGATGATTTCGGTACGACCAGTTATACTATTCCCTAAATCTTGAGGTGAGAAAATGCAAGACGAAATCCCGATTCCCTCCAAATATCCCACAGGATTTTGGATACAGCTAACCTTTATTCCCGATTCCCTATTCCCCATCGATGAAATCCGTCTGCACCCTTGAACTTGAGTTCCCTGACGAGGCCACCGCCACAAACATAGCCAAGGCCCTGGAACTGGACAATGCCGGATATGTGGAGACCCGGGTTGAGGGAAACGTCATCCATGTTTCCGCAGAGGCGGACAATGTCATGACCCTGCGGAACACTATTGATGATTTTCTGGCATGCGCAACTGTGGCGCTGAAGAGTTTGGAAGGGTCGTCCTGATCTCCAGGTGTATGGTTCTACTCAGCAGTCCGCAAACTTTAAGAATGTCGATATTCTCACCCGAGAATATCCAAAGTATGGATAGGTGAGAATATGAACAAAATCACATGGATAATAATAGCAGTAGTTGCGGCTGTTTTGCTCGTTGCGGCGCTTGGTTTGAGCATGAATGACGACGGTGCAAAAGACCCGGAGTATGTGCTCTCGGCCAACATCAACGGTTCGGATTACACGTACGCAGAGATGATGGACGAATTCGGAACGAAGACCGTTGACGGCAAGGAGGGCGTTTCCCTCAGCGCAATGGTCAATGACACAGCCCTGGCCAACCCGGAAACATGGACCTATGTCATCAAAGCGGATGATGGTTATGCAATGGCAGTCAACTGGACAGTCATGCAGAACGGCATCGTGACCCTGGTGGAAGAGACGGACGAGGACACCGGTAACGAGACGGCTTACCTGATGACCGTTTTCCCTGACATGCCGTCTGGCTACAAAGTGAAGAACTTCGCCACCGTGATCAAGGCCCAACTCACACCCGTGGTCCTGAACGGTCTGGAGTACTACCTGGATTACATGCCCAAGAGGGTCGAGGAAAAGACCGTGGCATACAACGACACTTACTCGGCAACAGGCTGGTCCCTGAGCGACATGGTGAATTACACCGGACTTGCCAATCCCGCGTCCCACAATTACACGATATACGGCGATGACGGCTACAACAAGACTGTCACCTGGGATGCAATGATGGATGGCGTTCTGATAGATGACACAGTCAAAACCGTTTTCTCGGAGGACTCCGGATTCGGCAAGACCAAATACATGATAAAATACGTCGTTACAATAGTGGTCGAATAAACAGTTCAATGACAGGCATCAGCCGTTTCTCTTGGCCAGATGCCTGTCCAACCTTTCATTTTCCTTTTCGAATGTATCAAGGATCTCGAGCCCCAGCGCCGTGAGCCTGGAACTTCCCCCGCTCCTGCCGCCCCTGGCTGTCTCGACTACCGGACCGCCCAGTGCGTCCGATATCTCGCGAATTTCGGACCATGCATGGCTGTATGACATTCCCATGGACTCCGCGGCCCTGGCTAACGAACCTGTATCCTTGATCTTCCGGAGAATCTCGGCCCTGCCCACGCCCAGGATGAATTTGGAGTCTTTCTCCAACCAGAGTTTGGCCTTGATTTCAATCATTTCCGACGCCGTCCCGCACTTTCACAGCGATTCCCCTCCTGAAGGCCAGCATCTCTTCCCTGGTCATCATTGCCTGACCGATGGCGCAGAGTTCGTCCGATTCGTTGACTATGATAACCTCGTCCCTGGGAATGATGCCCGGGTCTGCGTCCACGATGAAACCGCAGAACACGTTCCTGCCCAGGCGGTTGAATTCAGCTGAATCGGCATTCACTATTACCCTAAGTTTCGGAGACGGGAACGCCTTCAGAAGCATCCGGCCGCCTGCAGGTTTCAGCGAGAAGAATCCGTCTCCAGCCCTCATGGAAAGGACGTGATTGCCGTTCACCTGCACGTTCCTTATCCTGTCGGTGTTGCTGGACAGGACAAGTTTCACTTTTCCGTCCAGAAGTGCGTTTCCAGCGCCCTTTCCGAACTGGATATCTGCGACGGCTTTCACCCTCATGAGGTTCATATCCGGCAGCGACCCGGACCTCGGCGGAAGCCCTTCCAGGGTCTCGATGCCGTTCCAGATTCTGAGCGGCGACGGGAACTTGCCAGCATCTCTGAACTGTGCCAGCACCTTCTCCTTTTCTCCGATGATGTCCTGTCCGGGGAATTCCGGAACAACGGATTGCGATATGGGGTACATCTCATCCAGTTCCAGCGGCACCGGGCAAAACAGGGCGTCGGCCCAGAAATGTGCGTCTGAGATTTTGAGCGCGTTTGCAATGGGCTCGGCGAAGGTCCTTGAGTATGGCTTTGTTGCGTCGGGCAGCAATATCTCCGCGCTGCTGTTCGGCGGTTCGTACCGCTCCAGGATGCGCTTTCTCAGCCTGGTGACCGTCGGCCGGTGGTAAGATTCCCTGGAGGTGTAGAGGTACGCGAGTGTCCGGGAGAGCGGCTCGTGCCTCTCCAGAAATTCCGTGTGATTGGCCATGCATCTCAGCCCGTCCAGGAGCGTGGGGTGCGAGCGGCATCTGGTCTCGGCCAGTTCCCATAGTCTTCCTTCATGAATTGCCTGCTTGATGCTTCGCAATTCAGAAAAAGAAACATGAAGATTGTGCAGGGCCAGAAGTTTGTCCTTCGAGGGACTGTTCCTTAGTTCATCAGCAGTATGAGTCGAGCAGACCTGGCAGTGGCAGGGTAATTCCCGCATCTCCGCCAGGAATCTTGTTCCGTCGGAGAACATCATCCGGCCTTCCCTGGCGAACTTCGCGTAGGCCGAGGAATCGAACATGTCGCAGCCCATCAATGTGGCCAGGGCGAAAAGCATGGGGTGCCCTGCGCCGAACAGGTGAACCGGTTTGGATGGGTCCAGGAACTTTTTTGCGCTCAGGGTCGCATTCACCAGCGTGGAATACATCTGCCTCTCCATCATGGGAACGACGCCCCCGACCGGGAAAACGTCGCAGTCCAGCTTCGACATTTCCCTTGCCGCGTGTTCTCTCAGTTCGGGGAATCTGCCGCCCTGGATTGGTCCGGCCAGCATCATGTTTCCCTTGTTCTCGGCGGACATTTTTGTTCTGGTAATTGTCTCTGTTAGGTCATTCTGAACCTTCTCGTATCCGTCGTCCGGTTCCGAAAAGAGGTCCAGCACGGTCCCGATATCGGAACCTATGGTCTTCTGGAATTCGATTATCTCGAGAGGTTTCAATTCAATCTTGCCGTAAACATGGGCCTGGAACGTGCCCGAGTCAGTCATTATCGGCCCGTCAAATCCCACGAGATGATGAAGTCCTTTCTCCAGGGCAATGTCCCTGAGATTGTCGCTCTTCCGGATTATGTAAGAGTTGGTGATCATGGCCTGCATGCCGACCTTTTCCCGCATCTCGGCCGGGGATACAGTAATTTGATTGGGATTTATCACTGGCAGTAGCGTCGGCGTCTCGATATCTCCGTGGGCGGTTCTGAGAATCCCGATTCTTGCCAGGCCATCCCGGTCTTTCAGCTCGAACATTGTAACGCGGTATTATCGAACCCATATTAATATTTGGTAAGCTCGTCGCATTTCATGAATTCCCTGAGAAGTGTGGTGGCGTAGCAGCCCTTGTTGAGCCGGAATCCGAATCGGACAGCGTTTTCTTCCCTGGCCATGGTGAAGTCCCTGCACGGGGCGAGTATCTCTCTTCTGGTGCCGTAGGAGCCGAGCTTTTCATACTCCGAAAGAATGAAATCCTTTTTCTTGACCCCTTCCTGCTCGACAATCATTGCCTCTATCTCGCCCTGCTCCCCGCCGGCGAACTCCGAATCCATGCCGTAGAGTGTGGCGCTGACGAAGGCCTTGCCCTGTTTTGCCAAGTCCGTTAGTCGGGGAATATTTCTGGCATCCGCCACGACCCAGTTCTCGTGGTCAGGCAAGCCATTTTTATCCATCTTCAGGATAAAATCGCCCTCCACCGGTTCATTGAACGGAATGCCTCTTCTCATCCTCTCGCTGAGCATCCTGTTGAAAAGGTGTGACTGGTAAGCATGGATGAACATCATCATGAGATTCTGGGGCAGCTGGCCAAGCGCGCCGATGAAATCATCCGGATTATTGACCAGGTGATTCATGATGGCCTTCTCGAAGCTCAACTCGTCCGGGAAATCATGGAGTGCCTGGGGGATGTTGCCGGAGAGAGCCAGCGCCATTCTCGCTTTTCTGGTCTCCTCATGTTCATAGAGGCTGTGATGGCACAGGTAGGCCATGACTGCCTGTTCCGGTTCCTTTCTGGTCATGTGCTTGCCGATGGTGTGGGTTATGGGCCTCACCGCGCCGAATCTCTGGACGCCGAAGTAATTCGGAAATCCGCCCAGGGCATCCAGCTGGCTCTTCACAGATTCGCATATTGAAATGGTGCTTTCAATGTCCGTATCCATATCTTTCAGCAGTATGTCGAACTTGTTTCCCAGGAGGTCACCCATGCCTATTTTGGAATTCGTGGGGTAAAGGCGCAGGAATTCAACGTCTGTGATGAACATGTTTTTCACTTCGTTTATGGGTGAGCCGAAAACGAATAGCTGGGTCGTGACCGCTCTCTTGTCCTTTGTGCCGGCGAACATTATCTTCTTCCGACTACACCTCAGTCTCCTGGCAAACTCCCTTATCAGTCGGTTTGTTTCCCAGTATCTGGCACGGACGATTGCGGCGGTGTGAACGCCGTTCGGGTCCTCTTTTGGAAGTACCGATAATTCCTCCACAACAAAATCCTCCGGCTCGGCACGCAATCTGCCGCCGATGCCCGCATCGGGCGTGAAAAAACATTCAAGGCCGATAAGACGTTCGGCTTCTCCCGCATCTTTGATTGTCATGTGGGGCGGTATTATCCTTATGACTCAGAATTCCTTCTCGAATCCGGCTTTGAGGTCGGTGAACGTTTCGATAATGTTCTTGGAGGCCCTCTTGATGGCTGTTTCCGGCTTGCCGGACTTCGTCTTGACGTGAAGAACGGGCTTGTCCAGCTCCGGGTGACCTATCTTGTACTCCGCGACGTCCACAGTCTTGTCCCTTATGAGAACCTCAACCAGGGGGTGAAGAAGGGTCATGTCGGTGATATCCATCTCGACATATATTTCCTTGTCAGACCTTTCCAGGATGTTTATTTTCATGGTAATTCCTCTTTCGATTATTGTGATATTACCGCGGATAACTGCTGCTTGTCTTTAAAGGTTTTCATTAATTTTATATTATCAGGCGCCCTTTTCCGTGCATGGCGTCCCTGCATCCGTTCTCCCCCGTGGTCATAAGGAAGGCGTTTCCGGCCCTGGTGCTCATACTATTCATATTCGTATCGCTGCTCTTTCTCATACGTTACACAGGTGCGTTCTATCTGGTAATCCTGCTGTGGATTGTCATTCCTGTAATGTTCGTGAAAGCCCACGGTCGCCTGAAGGATTTTCTGGCCAGGAAGAAATGAAATTCACTAAACATGCTTTGCCTGGATGCCGCGACCTTGAGGTCTGCGGATGAAAGGCGATATATCGCCCGTTCGGCCATACTGCTAAATGGCCTCAAGGCGATGAAAAATATTTCAAAGCAAATGTCAGAAGGCGAAGATTGTTTAGTTAAAGGGCTCCCCGGGCCCCTATCTGTTGCTGGCAAATGTGAAATAAACTGAGTGACAAGTGTCTCAATCAATGAATAATCGTCATTCAGTGTGAAACGGTTAGGATGCCCCCGGCTTTAGCCGTGGGGTGCCCTCACTAAGCTCTACCATCTTCCAGTAAAACAGTCTTCTTTTCATTTATCATGTTGACCTTCCATGTTCCGGTGGCAGCCCAGGCCAGGGCCAATGCCGCGCTCAGGTAATTGCTCAGTCCCATGCCCACCCATATGCCTGAAACGCCCCAGCCCAACAGGATTGCCAGGATGAATGAGAATGGGACTCTCATGCCCCATAATCGGACCAATCCCATGAGCAGAGTGGGAACCGTGTGGCCGGATGCCTGATATGCCGATTGAACGCTGCTGAATATACCGAATCCCATGATGGAAAATCCAAATGCCAGCACGAATTTAGAACTGGCGGAAATAACATTGGGGTCATCCGAGAATATCCCGAATGCCTGCTCGCTGAAGGCAAAGAGAACTGTAGAGCAAACCAGAAGGAACCCGGTGGTTATCAGTATTGACGTCCGAAGAACCTTTCCAGCCCTGTCCAGGTTCTCGGCACCCAGGCTTTGTCCCATCATGGTGACCGCGGCGCCGGTTATGCCTCCCGTTACGATGAACAGCAGGTTTACGATTCTGGTTCCGATCCCGTACGTTGCCAGGCTGACGGTGCCGAAGCCGGCGACCAATCCCATCATTATGACAAAGCCAATAGCGACCATGGACTGCCCCAATGATGCAGGAAGACCGATCTTAAAAATCTGCTTAATCTTCTGGGCCTCCATCTTCATGTGCTCCAGTCCGATAGTGAGTGTATTCTTTCCCCGGAACAGCAGATATATACATGCGGCGGCGGCAACGCCCCTGGCAAAGAGCGTGGCCACCGCGGCTCCGGCGACGCCCAGGGCCGGGAATGGCCCGATGCCCGCGATAAGGAACGGGTCCAGGACAAGATTGATCACCACACTCACCCCCGCTATGAGCATCGGCGTCCGTGTGTCACCCCAGCCCCTCAATATGGATGAATATGTCATGATTATGAACATGAACGGAATCGATGAGAATATTATCTTGACATAGGGGGAGGACCTGACAATAACCTCATCCGGCGCGCCCATAAAATTCAGTAATGTGTCTGTAACCAGTATTCCGACGATTGAAGTAATAATAGATACCAGAAGCAGCAGGGTGAATACCTGTCCGGCAGATTTCTTCACCTCTTCTGTATCCTTCACACCGGTGTACTGTGAGACCAGCGTTGTTCCCGCCACGGACATGCCGCCGGCAAAGGATATCAGGAAGAACACCAGGGGCCAGGATAGGCTCGTGGCGGCGATGCCCTCTGTCCCGATAAATTTTCCAAGCCAGTACATGTCCGCAACCGAATAAGCCATCTGAAATGCATTGGTGAGCATCAACGGCCATCCGAGCATGAACAGCGTTCGCGCTATCGGGCCGTGCAGGATGTCTTTCTGCATCTTTTCAGTATTTCCGCCAAATGCTTTCAGTGAATCTCTCCTTCGAATTAATCCCGATTCAGTGCTTATTATCGAGTATATATGATGTTATATAATCATTTGCACGTGTGTGCGAATGTGCATTGCCGTATTTTTGATACCATGATGGGTAAGTATTCAGTGAAATGAAGGGGTAACGATTGTAGATTTTAGATTTACGATTGTAGATTTACGACGGATTGACGACGTTGCATATTCCCTGCAAAAATCTAAAATCTAAGTTCTAAAATCTAAAATACGGACGGGCATTCTGCCAGCACACATCTAAAATCTAAAATCTAAAATACGGTTGGGCATTCTGCCAGCACACATCTAAAATCTAAAATCTAAGATCTAAAATTTCAGAAGACTGAACTCTTACATTGATGGCCTATCTATATTAACCGGTAATCCATTTGCCCTTTCATGAACTGGCGCCTGGTTGATTCTGACCTCTCGGAACCCGCATACACTGTTGCCGCGGACGAGGCCATGGCCCTTGCCCGCTCGAGGGATGAGGTACCTAACACTCTTCATTTTTACAGAAGGTCTTGCCCCACTGTATCCCTTGGATATTTTCAGAAGGTCTCTGACGCCGTTGATATGGATTTTTGCAGGAAGAACGGCATCAGGATTGTTCGAAGAGTAACTGGCGGAAGTACCATTTACACCGATGAGCATCATCTCATTTACGGACTCGCTTTGAATGTTGCATCCATCCCGTCAAAACGTGACGATGCGTTCAGGACGGTGTGCTCGGCCATTGTCCATGCGCTGGACGAACTCGGCATCCAATCTGTCTTCAAGCCGGTGAACGACATCCTGGTGAACGGAAGAAAGATATCCGGAAGCGCCCAGATGAGGCGCTGGGGAATAGTCCTGCAACATGGCACACTGATACTGAGGAACAGGCCGGGAATGATGCTGGGGGCCCTCAAAATGGACGTGGATAAGATACACTCCAGGGGCCGTGAACCGGCCGATTATGTCACATCTCTTGAAGAAGTGCTGGGTAAAGAACCGGACGTTCAGAAGGTGAAGGATGCCCTTGTCCGGGGTTTCGAGTCGGTTTTCGATATCAGGTTCAATAAGGACGCATTTTCAGAATCCGAGAATCGGGATATTCAAAATCTGATAGAAACGAGGTACGGTCTGGAAAATTGGACAATGAGACGGCCGTGATATCAGTTCTTTTTCCGGCTGCAAATGGCGTTGGTGTCTCCGTCCCAGAAAACCTCCCGGTCGGGGTTCTCTGCCTGGATCTTGGAAATCATTTCGATGACCTCTCGGAGGCTTATTTTATCGTCATTCCGGTCCACCTGAAGGTGAATTTTCTTTTCCATTCTTATTCTCCGTCTGTCTGTGTTGTGCCATGATTATAGTCGAACACTTAAAGTTTATGTATTTTGAATTCGTGTTCGGCATATAGATTACGAACGATTTAAGTATTGATTATTAGGTTCGTAACTATATAATCAATGACTGAATATAAATAACTTTCTGAACCGTTCTATACTCAGTCCAGCAGTCTTTTCTGCCCTGACATCGCCTGATGTTTGCTGATATTTTGACTTGCTTCCAGGCATCCCAGGTACTTACCATCCCTGTCCCTCAGAGCGAAGTATTCAATGAGCACCTTCTGCGGTTGCTTTTCGGGTCCTATGGGAAGGTCAATCCAGAAGCTTGCATTATCTCTCTTGCCTTCCTTCATCTCCCCGAGAATCAGCTCGACCTTGTCCAGGCTCTTCTTCGGGTGGCAGTTGTGTACGTCCTTTCCCACGACGCCTTCGGGTCTCTTGAATATCCTTGTTTCATGCCTGTTCCATGCAAGCACTTTATCGTCTGCATCCACCACTGAAAATTCCATTGGCAGTGTTTCCAGAACTGCCTGGAGTATATTTTCCGGTAATTTTCCAATCATGCTCTTGCCTCCAGAGCCAATCAACCACAGTCCTAATATACTTTCATGACAAATGCAAAATAAACAAATTATAAGAAAATTGAAAAGGAACGGCTGGCCCGAAAGCCAGCCGTATTAAGATGTTTATCTCTTCTTTCTCTTGTCGCCGGTCGGCTCTTCCTTGGTGCCGCTCTTCATGAAATATCTTATTCCGAGGAAGATTACAATCACCACGACAATGCCAATCGCGATAAGCCCCCATGTGACCATGGGTGACTGATTCACTGTGACCTTCTGAACACTGAAATCGTCTATCTTGTTGTCCCACCACTGGGAACTGTGTTCATCTGCACATGTGGCGTTGGCCCAGATTGAGAACTCGCCCGGCTTGTTCGGTGTCCAGGATATTGAGGCGGTCGTTGTGTTTCCGATGCCCAGGAAGGTCGTTGTGTGCGTTCCGATATCCTTGTCGGTCCCGTCCGGGTTCCTTATGTAGAATTTGGTCTGGATATTGGTGGCGTTGGCCTGTCCGTCGTTGGATATGTTCACCGATATGGTCATGGCCTTTCCCGATGTTCCGGGGCTGGAGCTGAACGTCAGCGTTCCCAGCTTCATGATGATGTTCGGTCTTGAAGCCAGGTTGACATACACCAGTGTTGTCTTGTTACCCGCGTTTCCGGCTTTGTCGGTTGCAGTGAGGGTTACATTGAAAGTGCCTACTTTTGCGAAGGTGTGGTTAACGATCATTCCGGTGTAGTTGGTGATTGCTCCGTCTGCATTGAATGTCCACTCGAATGTCAGGTTCTCAATGTCGTCATAGTTGTCGATGGTGGGTGAAGCATCGTACTGGTATGTGGTGTTCTCGATTACCTCTGTCACGACGATGGCGTCTTTGTTCTTTATGTTGAACTCAGCGGTCGGTGCGGATGTGTCCAGGACCCTTACAGTCCAGCTTGCAGCGGTACTCTCGCGTCCCACCACGTCAGTGGCAGTCATGTTCAGGGTGTATGTACCGGGGTTGCTGTAGGTGTGTGTGATGTTGTTGCTTCCTTCCTTGGTTACCGTTTCGTTGAACGAGTTTTCCTCGCCCCATGCCCAGTACCATTTTTCGATGATGCCTTTCCTGTCTCCGGATTTTATGTCATCGTAAGATGCTGCACCTTCGATGGTCTCGGTGTCCATGCTCTCTGCATCAGAGAACTTGACTCCGCTGAAGATTATCGGGAGGTCCTCGTTAACAGTCAAAACATTGCTTGCAAAGGTTATGTTCTCGGTATCGGTAATAATGGCGCTGATGCCTGCTACCGGGTTCTGGCTGTCCACGAAAACGGTGATGTTCCTGTATGATTTGTTGCCTCCGGTCTCCGTGATTACAAGTCTGGCGATGAGTTCGCCGTCAACTGCGGATGTGTAATTGTGCTTTACGGTGGTGCCGTATCCCATCTCGCTGTCTCCGAAGTCCCAGGTGAAGTTGGCCTTGGTTATGTCACCAATCTGGTCGTTGGACTCTGCGGCGCTGAATGTAACTTCGGTATTGGTGCTGCCTGACGGTCCCTTTGCCACAATCACAGTGTAGTTGTCATAGGTGCTGTTCAGGACGTAGTGGACGCCGGTCATTATCTTGGCCATTGCAGTTCCGTTCATGGACCGCTGGAGCATCATTGTGACCTCTTCCAGGTCGCCATCGTGGACCATGGGGTCGATGGTTATTGGGTCGTTGTATCCTGTAACCACTACATTGTTTGTCTCGGTGATGTTGCTGGTCATCTCGAACTGTGTCGGGTTCAGAGGCAGAATGATGTAGTTAACGTAATTCTTGTATTCTGTGTCGTATGTTGCGTTGAATCCGAGTTCGAATTTTGAGGAGTCTGGAGTTTCCAGTTCCTTGGCCAGTGTGTATGTGTAGCTGCTGTTGATGTAAATAGTTGTGTGCGCGGAAACTGGGCCCTCTGCGCCCTGAATGGTCACGTCATAGCTTGTTACATTGAGGTTGTAGATGGTGTTGTTGAGGGTAAGGAATTCCTTCGTGTCCCTCTTCTCTGCACCCTTTGCCTTGAGGTAGTTGGCCCATGCCTGAACTTCCGCAACGCTGAGGTCGCCGTTGTTCAATGAAAGGCCCACTGAGCCCATGCCGTATTTCCTGTCTGCGTTGAATCTTGTTGTGATGTTGTCGACTATGACGATGCTGTTCCTTGTTACGGTTATTGTGTTCCAGTCAACGAATGTGTAGGTTGTCTTGACCTCATCCATTGCGGACGGTTCCAGTCCGATTTCCTGGTATCTGTTGGCCACTATTGTGTCCGCGTTCTTGACAACGGACTGGTAGCCCTCTGAATCGACTGTCAGGAAAAAGCTGGATGCGTTGTAGACCATGAATTCGTAGTATCCGTTGGAGAGGGTGTTTGTGGCCTGAGTATACAGATAATTCTTACTGTATATGGTAACAGTTGCGTTGACCAACGGTTTGTCGTTGACTGTATCGTAAACGAAACCGCGGAGTGTGTGGACGTTGTTAATCATTGTCAGTTCCACATCCTGGTTGGCAATCGTTACTGTGATTCCGCCGATGGAGGCGTTGGTGAAGTAGTTCTCCTTCTTCACTTCGAGGACGAAAGTTGCGCCCGGATAGAAGGCTATGGTGTATGCACCGGTGACGTCATCGCTGGTCGCGTGCTTGACGTATTTGCCGTCCGTGCTGTGGAGGTAGAGGTCTGCACCGCCGATGGGTGTGACGCCATCGGTCTCGTAGATGATACCGCTGATTGTCTGAGTCTCGGCAGGAATCTTGTCCAGCTTCAGGTCCTTCCTGATAGACTTGTCCGTGGGCACTGTGAACCATTCCGGCAATGTGCTCTTGTAACCTGTCAGTGCGCCTTTTATCTGGAAGCTTCCGGGGTAGGCCAGCATTTCAAAGTATCCCACATCGTCGCTCACTGCGGTAATCCACTTGTCGTCTCCGGCAGAAATTGAAACGATTGCGCCGGAAAGTGTGTCGGAGGTTCCGTTCTCGAAGATGATGCCCCAGACTTTAATCGTGGGGGTTGGCACAATCTTTTCCAGGTACACGTTGCCGACGTTAGTGTTACCGTAATCGGCTATGGCAACGTTTTCCATGTTGTTATCATAATATCCGTTCTTCTTGAAATAGAGGTTGACGCTGTTCGTGTCAACCGGGACCGTGAACATACCGTTCACAGACATTACCTGGTCAATGACCGCGCCGGAGGTTCCGTTCTTGACGGTAACTTCGACATCATTAATTACGGTCGTTGCACCCAGTTCCTTGATGGTTCCGGAAACGGTTGGCAAAGGCTCAAGGAGCTGTATGCCGATGTCTGCTGTCTTGGTCGTCTCGTTGAATGTCACGTTGTACAACATTATGGTCTTAGTCCTGTAACCGGTTTTCTCGAAGGTCAGGTTGTAATCGCCACGTGTCACAACGGACAATGTGAATTTTCCATCGGTCAAGCTTGTCACGTTCTTGTTTACGGAAAGCGTAGTATTGGTTATTGTAACCTTAACGCCGCCCACGTTAGCGTCTGTCACGTCGTCCTTGAGTTGTCCAGTGACAGTGTAGGCTCCGGTAGCGTCTGTGCTTCCTGGGAGCATTATAATCCCTGTCGCAATCATTGCTATGACCATGAATATGGCCAATGTCTTTCCCATTACTTCGCTTTGCATGTGTATCACTTATCCATTTATGCTTCAGCTACCCTAAAATCAAGGGTCAGCACCCCCTCTTATAGGGGATTGGAAGCGCTGAAGCCGTCATCGTATATAATATTGATGGTCTCACGCCAGTAATATATTCTATTTAAGTATAATATCCAGAACTGCATTGAGAACTGCAATGGAGTCCCTGATTTTCAATTGTTCTCCGCCGTCCGAGGGCCAACTCCCATCCTGTTCCTGTGTGTCCAAAATAAGATACATGAGTCTCGTCCTGAGCGGTGCGTCCTTTCCGACGCCGCCTCGGTTCATGCAATCTAGGCACCATGCTACGCAGGAGATGTCCCAGTCGTTCAAGTCCACGCTTTCGAGATATGCCAGGGCCCTGGAAAATACCTTGTCATCTGCGAGTCCATTCTTCCCGAAAAGGGACAGGGCAATCCAGGTGGTGTGATAATATCCCTTGAACCTGCCATCGGCCTCTTGCTGGCTTTTCAGAAAAGCAAGGGTCTCGTTTGTCACGTTCCGGCCGGCCCTCTGCATCACATCCGCAATATCAGCAGTGATCCATATAGTCGTATCATCATCCCCGGGCATGTCCCAGAACGGCGGGTCCAGCGGCATGATTTTAGGATTTTCTTCCCAGGTGCCATTGTCCTTTCGCATGCCCTGAAAAAAATCAATTGCGCGCCCGGCCGGTTCCGAATCAACCAGGTTCAGCTCCAGAAGAACGTGCAATGCCATGGCCGTGTTGCTTAGGCAGCTGGGAAAACCCTTCCGGTCCCCGTACGGAAATCCGCCGTCCGGGTTCTGGATGCGCGAAAAACCGTCAATAATTTCGTCTGTGTTGAAATCCTCGCCCAGGGCGTGACTTAGCCTAGCCCTGTCAAGTTCGTTTCCGCGCATTCTCACGAATTCAATGGCTTTTTCCACATCCATCTTACTGGAACTCCCTGATGAGTTCCTCGGCCCTGTCTATGCGGACCTTCCTCTCCTTTATCAGGATGTGTACGATCTTGTCGATTAACTCGGGGGTTGCCTTGATGCCCAGTTTGTCGGCGGCCATTGCAACCACGTTTCTCGCGTGGAGCGACATGTGCCCCCTCTGAATACCCTCGGTGGCCAGAGCCCTGAGGGCTGCAATGTTCTGTGCCAGACCAACGGACGCAATGATTTCTCCAAGTTCGGCTGCAGTCTTGATGCCCAGTATCTTGACGCAGGCCTTTGCGGTGGGATGGACAGCCGTTGCGCCGCCTATCAGACCGACAGCCATGGGCAGTTCAATCTTTCCGACGATGTCCCCGTTCTCATTCTTCTCGTAATGGGTGAGAGGAGTGTAACCGCCCTGCTTCCAGGCTGCATATGCATGCGCACCGGCTTCTATGGCGCGGAAATCGTTGCCCGTGGCCAGTACCACGGCGTCAATGCCGTTCATGATGCCCTTGTTGTGGGTTGTGCACCTGAAAGGGTCTGCGGCCGCAAATGCATAGGCCTCCAGTATGCCGTTGACAACGTCCTCACCGCCCAGCGCCTCCTTGGAGAATACCGCTTCGGACCTGGCCAACCTGTGTATCGCCAGGTTGGAAATTATCCTGAGATATACCTTGCCCCCGGTTATTTCTTCCAGCTTGGGCGATATCGCTTCTGCCATGGTGTTGACTGCATTGGCGCCCATGGCGTCCAGGCAGTTGACCAGCAGATGGTTGATCAGCATGGTACCCTGTGACGTTTCTATGATTCTTATCTCCAGGTCCCTCGCCCCACCGCCCAGCTTCACCAGCATGGGATCCTTCGAATTTGCAAGTTCCAGGAGTTCACCCCTGTGCTCCTCAATGGCCCACTGGGCCTTCTCCGGGTCCTCTAAGTGGGTAAGCTGGATCTGCCCAATCATTATCGACTCGGACATGGACGCCTTGAAACCGCCCGATTCCCTGGCGATCTTTGCGGCGTTTGACGCAGCCGCTATGACTGAAGGTTCCTCGGTTGCCATGGGCACCAGGACATCCCTGTCGTTCACTTTGAAATTGGTGGCAATGCCCAGAGTAACGGGCATGGTTCCAATGACGTTCTCAACCATCCGGTCCGCCTTTTCCGGGTCCAGGGCACCGGTGTTTCCCAGTATTTTTATGTCCTCATCCAGAAGTCCGGCGAATTCCTGGACCTTCTTCAATCTCTCCTCTATGCTCATCTTATAAAATCCGCTGATGTTGGATGTACTCATGGTCTCACCTGTTCACGGCAATGGATATTCTGAAAGGATAAAAGGTAATGTCCTCGATTGTACCGCATAACTAATATACTTGATGTTGCATATATGTTCTTATGGCGAGACCACGAAGTGAAGTAAAAATTACGTGCCAGATTCCCACGTG